>DAIDMR010000353.1 GCA_027448865.1 Vampirovibrio sp. | reverse complement strand
TACCAAAAGTCAGGGGTGTTTTGGTTTCTTCGCCTTAAAAAATCAAGAAATATAAAGGTTTCATATCACTTTTTTGCCTGAGAAAATTGAGTTATTATTTCTAATAATGCGAAGAAGAGGTTGCTGGAGACCATTGCGGATACCGGCGTTCCCCAGGTGATATACGTATCCTGCGACTCCGGCACCCTAAACCAGGGATTTGCGAAGGCTGGCGGATTGCGGTTATACGTTGGGAAAGGTTCAGCCGGTGGACATGTTCCCGCAGACCTACCATGTGGAAACGTTAGTGAATCTGTCTCGCTAGAATCGGGGCCAGCCCCCCCTCTCAAGCACGTTTCTAAAACTGCGTGCAGCTAGGCGTGGGCATGGAGCTTACTGCTTCTGGCAAGTTGTCCAACAAAAAATTTCTGAACTCGCTGCACTCAAACAGTTAGAAACGTGCTTGAGAGGGGGGGGGCTGGCCCCAATTTATTCAGCAGCTAACCCTGCCCTGCACCTCGTCAGCCAGCGGACTCAGGCGCGAACTGAGGCAAGGTCACTGTTATCGATGGCTGGTCGAAATTTGGCCTGCACAAACTGCCAGAGTGTCCAAAAGCCCAAGGCTCCCAGTATAAACACAAAGGGTAGGGCTGGATGGCGATAGCGGGTGTAATACAGGGCAATGGCCGGAAAGATGTAAAAGAAAAACCCGGCAAAGCCCAGACAAACGCCCATCGGATTCCGCAAAATGAGGCAGGCCAACAACGTGAGCAGGGCAAGTACTTGCCACACCAAGCGAAAGGTCAAGTTCAGCGGGGTTTTATGCCAGGGGATGCGGTTCCAGTGGTAATCCTGAAAATAAAACTCATGCTCTGAAACAAAATAATAGCCCAGGCGTTTAAAGAATAATTGGGCATAGCGCAGCGGATGGGTTTGAATCCAGCGGTTGTTATTGGCAATCAGCCGGCGATCAAACTCCACGATATTGCGGCTGTTGGCCAGGGCATCCTGATACATCCAGCTGTTGACGTAACTCCGGGTATAATCGCCCTTGCCGTCATCGTTATTACCGGCCACCAAATTAATGCCCGAGGAATTATCCACCAGCACCCATTCGTGAAATTCGGTGTAGTTGCGCAAAATCCAGGGACTCAGGGTGAGAAAAAATGCCACGACCACATGCAAGGTTTGTCGGGGCTGCAACTGCCGATAGAGCAGTAAAATAACCAGCACGCCCAGAAAAAGCGGCAGGGTAATGGGACGGGTCAGGGCGGCCAAGCCCCAGAACAAGCCAGTGACCCAGCCCCAGCCCCTGTGTTTGTCAGGCTGTAACAAAAACCAGACGGCCCACACCAGCAAGGTAATAAACAGCATTTCCGACAACAGAATGCCGCAATATGCAATGAGCGGCGGATACACCGCGCCCGCGGCCATAGCCGTCAGGGCCACCGGGCGTTTAAGCTTCTGTGGAGAGACGCGCCACGCCAACTGATACATGCCCACCAGCAGTAAAAGCCCCAAAACCACCTGAGCGACATAGGCCGCTCGGGGATTTGGCCCGGCAACTTTATAAACACCGGCCAGAAACAGGGGATAAAGGGGCGGGCGATAGGTGGAAGCCCCGAGACTCCTGGAATCATCGCCGGTACTGAAGGAACCCTGTTCCAGCAGCGCTAGGCCCCGATGATGGAAACTAGCCATGTCCGACTTCAGCGGGGTATCCACCTGCAACACAAAGTGCAGACGAATCCACAACGCCGCAGCCAGAATCAGCCAGAATAAACTTGTTTTGATGAAATCCTGTTTCATACCCATCGCTGGAAGCCCGGAATGACCTTTGCAATGCACGCTTTTCTCCCGCCAGTTTACCACAGGCCATTACTGTCTTTCTGCAAAACCGGGGGAGTCGTGCAAAACAGGCTATCAGCGCACTCTGCCCTGACGCTGTCCACCCCAAACAGACCACCCGCACGGAATTGGCCTTTCATCCGAGCAACATGTAAACACATCGAAACAAAACATCAAGTTGGCGCCTGAGCGACCGATAAACAACGTATCCGGATTGACAAAGGCGTCCTGTATGAAACAGGTAAGGAAATATGAACGTGTTCAGGCGTATGGGAATGCCGCTGCTGAATACGCATTGGTGGGCACACTGATTTGCATGGTTTCCCTCGGGGCCCTGCTGTCCTTTAGTGGGGCCTTTAGCGCCAGAATCTCAGATTTGAAAACCGAGATGATTTCAAAAGCGCACAAAGCCAGCCAGGAAAACGCCCTTCAGGCAGCCCAGATGGGCCTGAGTACCCCAGCAGGTTCAGGCTCCGCAGGCATTGATACCTGGAGCGGGAATGGCTCTGGCGCCACGGCCACCACCGGCGCCAATGGAAACACCTGGGGGCTGGAGGGCCGTCCGGCGGGAAGCGCGCCAACGAAAGAGAGCAACTTGACCCCGGCGCAAGAAAAAATAGTAACAGCCATTGCCAATAACGCCCACGAAATCGCGAAATTACAGAAAATCCTGAGACAAATCGCCAAGCTCAGCAGAGGAAACCGGGAAACATTTAGAAACACAACCGTAATTTATAACGGAACGGTTTTCAGTGCCGGAAGAATCGCTGCGTGGTTAAAAGAGAACGGCTACATGTCTGCCCGGCTTCAAACGCTGGTTAATAAACTGGTCGCAACCGGCGCGGACAAGGGCGTGCTTTCAGATGTCAACGCCCTGACTGAGCAGGTGGCCTCGGATGCGGCGACTAGCAGCAATGCCGCACAGTCCGCTTTAAGAAACGTTGGCTCCCCGACAACCGTTGTCGTTCAAACTGATCCGGCCAAAACCAGTGAGAATGCCACCGCCATTTGTGAAACTGCCGGCGGTACAGACACCGGCACCAGTTGCAACGGCTAGAAAATCCGCCTGTCAGTGTTCGTGCACCAAAACCTAGATGGCCGCTTTACCGGCGATGGCCAGCATTTTCTCCACCGTCTCGGCAAACGGGGCGTTGGAATCAATCTCCTGCTTCAGCAGGGCGTCAATCTCCCCTTTTAAAGCAACCGCCTGATCCAGCCTGGGATTGGCCCCTTGTACGTAGGCGCCAATGTTGATCAAATCTTCGGAGCGCTTGTACAAGGCCATCAAATCCCGGATTTTCCCGGCGGCCTCCCGATGCTCCTTGTCCGCAATGGCCGTCATCAAACGACTGACGGAAGCCAGCACGTCCACAGCCGGAAAATGATTCTGTTGGGCCAGCTCCCGACTGAGGACAATGTGTCCGTCCAGCAGGCCACGCACCGTATCGGCCACCGGCTCGTTCATGTCATCCCCCTCCACCAGCACGGTGTACAAACCCGTGATGGAGCCGGTATCCGAAGTCCCGCTGCGCTCCAGCAGTTTGGGCATAAAGGCGAACACACTGGGGGTGTAGCCGCGCGTGGTTGGCGGTTCGCCCACGGCTAGCCCCACTTCCCGCAAGGCCATGGCCACCCGGGTCAGGGAGTCCATCATCAGCAGTACATTTTTACCGCTTTTGCGGAAGTATTCGGCCACCGTGGTGGCCACCAAAGCGGCCTTGATCTTCATCAGGGCCGGTTGCTCGGAGGTGGACACCACCACCACGGAGCGTTTGCGTCCCTCCGGCCCCAACGAGTGATCGATAAAATCCTGAACCTCACGCCCCCGCTCTCCAATCAGGGCAATCACACTGAGATCCGCTTCCGTATTGCGGGCAATCATGCCGAGGGTAGTAGACTTCCCCACCCCGGAGCCGGCGAAAATCCCTACCCGCTGGCCTTTGCCAATGGTGTTGAATCCATCAATGGACTTCACGCCCAGCGGAATGACCTCGGTAATTTCCTTTCGCTTCAAGGGATGCGGGGCATGGGCATGCACGTGGAACTGCAGGTTATTGGAAACCGGAAACCGATCGTCAATCGGGTTTCCCAGCCCGTCCAGCACCCGCCCCAGCAGCTCTGGCCCCACGTTGACCCGAAAGGAATGGCCGGTGTTAAATACTCGGGCCCCGGGCGATAAATTGCCCAGTTCTCCCAGGGGCATTAGTAGAATTTTCCCCTCCTTGAAACCCACCACTTCGGCAGGCACGGTGGGCATAAACGGATCGCCGGTTTCAATCAGGCACACATCAGCAATTTTGGCCTTGGGCCCTTTGGATTCGATCACCAGACCAATGACCTGATCCACCAGACCCACCTGCGGGTAGGGATCGGCTTTGTCCATCAAATTCAGCAAAGCGTCCATATCCAGATTCAGAGGCAAGTCTAAACTCACAGGGCAGGCCCCGCTTCGTCCTGTGCATCCCCCTCAGCCGGTTCACGGTCAAAGGCTGGAAACTCGAAGGCAGTCACTTCGGGAGACGCAGGCCGGGTATCCGGCGAATCGACATTCGCTGCCTCACCCAAAAGAGACGCCGCCCCATCATCTTGGGCCAGTGTTGTATCAGTACCCGCCTGCATCACGTCCTCAAGGGGCGTCAGCGAATCAGCGGCTTGGGTCTCAAAGGCAAGTGCATCGGGCTTTATGGGCTCAGCTTCCTCTAAATCCTCAAGCGCCTCCGCAACGGGTTCAGTGGCTTCTGACACCCGCAAGTCCGCCACAATTGGCTCTGGTCTTGGGAGGGTCAGGGCCTCCTGCAGGGGCTCGATCAACTGAGACATCCGGCTATCCAGGCTCAAATCAAAAGAGCCCTCCTCGCCCACAATGAACAGTTGATGCACGTCCAGCAAGGGATCCACCATAAACTCATAGCGGCTCATCTGGGTCAGCGCCGAGTCGGTTACCGCACTGAAGGCCCGCAGTTCTTGCAGTACCTGCGGGTTGACCACTACTTTAATCTTGCCAGTCAGATACAGGCTTTCCACAGCCTGTTGCAACTGCCCCAGAATCATATCCGGGTTTTCCGCCAGCTCCCGCTGTAAAATTTTTCGGCCCAAATGGCGAATCAGGGTCAAGGCGTTTTTCTCAAAGTTTTTAAGCACCAGTTTTTCAGCCTGATAGGCATTTTCCGCCAATAGTTGCGCGCTTTGCAGCAAATCTGTCACTTCCTGCTCCACCTGGGCGGTGGCATCGGCGTACCCTTCCTGAAAACCATTTTTAAATCCCGCTTCCCGAGCGCTTTCCTGGATGGCTTCTACCTGACTTTGGGCCAGTTCGACCATTTCCCGGGCCTGAGCGTTGGCCTTGCCAAGGATCTCCTCGGAAATTTGTCGGGCGTTTTTCTCAGCGGTCTCTTCAGCCACTTTGACCAGGGCAATGGCTTCATCTTCCGCCTCTTGCAGGCGTTTTTTCACAATTTCCGCCAGAGATTGCTCCAGATCCCGCTTGAACTGGGCCTCGCTATCCAGATGGTAGGCTTGCCCCACGGCCACCGTTTCGCCCTGAATATGCGCCTGAGCGGTCGTTGAAGGCGAAACCTGGGCATTTTGCCGATAGCGTAATTCTTTGCGGACGAAATTACTCAATGAAATCGTCCTCCTCGGTTCCTCGGGACACTACGATCTCACCGGCACCTTCCAGCGCGCGAATGATACTGACGATGTACGTCTGCTTTTCCTGAACATCCTTGGCGCGAACCGGGCCCATGTAGTCCATATCGTCCTTGAGCATGGTGGAAGCCCGCTCGGACATGTTGCGGAAGATTTTTTCCTGAACATCGGTGTTGGAGCCTTTCAGTGACAGGGCCAGATCCTTGGTATCCACCTCGCGCAGCACCCGCTGAATGGAGCGATCGTCCAGATGAATAATATCCTCGAACACGAACATCAGCTCCCGCACCTGTTCGGCCACTTCTGGATCTTTCATTTCCAGACTGTCCAGAATGGCCTTTTCCGTGGTGCGATCGCTGCGGTTGATGATTTCGGCCAGCGATTCGATACCGCCCGCCATGCTAAAGTCGGCGGTAACCACGGAGGAGAACTTGTTCTCCATAATGCGCTCCACTTCCCGCAGCACTTCCGGGTTGGTGCGATCCATTTCCGCGATGCGATGGGCCACGTCGGCCTGCATCTCCGGGGATAGGGCTCCCAGAATGGCCGCCGAGCGTTCCGGCTTGAGGTAGGCCAACACCAGAGCCACCAGTTGCGGATTTTCATTCTGAAACGAGGTGGCCAGTTGAGCCGGATCGGCGTTGTTGAAAAAGTCGAAGGGGTTGGTTTGCAGCGTGG
>DAIDMR010000352.1 GCA_027448865.1 Vampirovibrio sp. | reverse complement strand
CAAGCCAGACCTGTGGCTGGTCGCATGCCCTTAATGGCCGCCAGTGTGCCATTGTCTCTTGCCTCTCAAGTGGATATCTCTTCTGCTCGGGCGTCAATGGCCTGATGATAAGCCTGCAGTTTTTCGGGCGAAATATCCCCACGGGCCGCCATCTGGTTCGCAAAGTCGTGATCCAGGTTGGCTCCGGTAATCATCCCGTAGCGCGCTTTTTCATCGGCGGCATACTGCTGAATCAAGGCCACTTCATCCGGAGTAAAGTTGTTGGGGTTGTTCAGAACATTGCCATAAATCCGGGCCGAACCAGATACGCCGTTGGCGCTAGTGCCAGCGGAAATGTGAGCGCGACCACCCAGGTGCATGATGGCGGCATCTCGCCCGGAAACGCCATTGAAGGCTTGCTTGCCACCCCGCACGTTGGCATAGTCAGCACCACCATTGGGATCGGCTTTCAGGTCGCTGTAATTCAGGGCCCGACGCTGGGCAATGGTCATACTATCGGCAGAGCCCACTCCACCCGCTGGGGGAATTGTACCCGGCGCACCAACAGCTCCCCCCGGAGGAGTAGCCCCCGGAACACCAGCACCACCCGGAAGTGTGGCCCCGGGTAAATCGGCAGCTCCGCCGCCACCGGGACAGCCACGTTTTTTACCACCCGGTGGTACTACAGCACCACCCGGAGCACCCGGGACATTGGGCGCTATACCGCCATTACTCGGCGGCGTAACCGTTGCAGGCGGAGTCGTGCCGCCATAGCCCGGCGGCGTAACCGGTGCAGGCGGCGTTGTACCACCATAACCCGGCAGCCCTGGAAGGGCAGGTTTACTGGCAATACCTCCGGGTATAGCTGCGCCTAGACCCGGAGCAGTTCCTGCCACTGCCTTAGTGGCATCGGCACCCGCTGGCGCTTTCGAAGCATCCGCATTGCCCGTGCTAGCCTGCGACTGTTTGGAGCCCAGTGCCCTCTCAATGAATGGCATCAATTGCATCATGACTTGCAACATGGGCATCATCAGGGTCATCATGTTGAACGAACCACTACCAGCAGAACTGCCAACAGCAGAAGAGATATCCACTTGAGGGGCAAGAGACAAAGGCACACTGGCGGCCATTAAGGGCATGCGACCAGCCACAGGTCTGGCTTGAAGGCTAAGGGGTTGCATCATATTGCTCGCGCTCTCTATTAAAATTTGTGCAAAAGGAAAACTGGAAAATACAAAAAGAAAACTATCAAATATACTCTCAATGTAATAAAAACAATCAAATAGGCGTAATTGTGCGCTTCTGCCAGAAAATTAAGTTTTTTTAACATCCCCACAACTTTAAAATGGTCCAAAATGCGGTCTGGCCTTATATCTGAGAGAGTATGTATTTATATATACGTGTTAAGGCTTAGCGAACCCAGAACAGGGCCAGCATTTTCCAAACAGCCTTCAGTCCCGTAAACAAATAATGAATGGAAAAGCACAATCCCACATGCCCAAAGCCTTCCCCCAAAATTTGGGCAGGCACAATGCCCGTTGCGATCAACCATTGACTAATGCCGGTCTGATCAATCAGATAGTGCCCTAACAGTGGAAACAGGGGCACAAATAAAAAACTTTTCAGGGCAATCTTACTGTATCGGGCACTCAAGGCCACCCGACGAGAGGCATTAAACGTCTCTGATTCCTGGCTCGGAACGGTTAAAGAAAGCGATTTTGCATTAGCCAAGTTTTGTACCTTCCTTAGATATCAGCAGGGTCAAAAAATTTAAGGGGTTTGCATACAACTGGCGCAGAGCCCAAATACTTCAAAATTGTGGTAATCCACCCGAAACTTGCCTTCCAGTTCACTGAGAACAGGCTGAAAAGGGCAGCTGTCCAGCATCTGCACTTTTTCGCACCGGGTACAAATCAGGTGGTGATGGTGCATGTGCTGATTGTTCAATTCATATCGCACCTGGCCATCATTAAAGTTGAGCGGCTTAATGCGAGCCTCAGAGACCAGCTGGTTTAAGGCTCGGTATACACTGGTCAAACTCACTTTTTTGGAACCGGAGGCACGATTGATCCAGTCCATGACATCGGGTGCCGTGGCATGGTTTAGCTGCTGAAGGGCTTCCAGCACTGCCTGAGTGGATTTGGCTGGACGATGGGAGGTGACTACGCTCATGAAATGAAAACCATTTTTATTTGTGGCCGAATGGTAGCATAAACATTCTGGACACGCTCGTGGATTTTATTCATTTGACAAACTGGTGTCTCTACTTAAAAATGAAAATCATTTTCATTTTGTGCCTCGCCGGTACTTTTATAAAAGTTCACCAAAATCCAACGGACCATTACGAACTATCATGGTTACCCTCACGCCAGGCCTTACCGGATTTCATCCAGCCACAGCCGCTGCTCTAAATACAGGGCTTCCTTCCGCTTGGCGGCAGGCAACAGGCATTTCTCCCCTGGCGGCATCCACAATAGCGGGTACAGGCCAGGCTCAAAAAACCAATCCACCGATCTTGAGTGCCGGGGTAACCCATCAAAAATCGACCCTGCTGCATTTAGGGAAGGGCGCCGCTCTAATCACAGGGGCCCTGCTGCTTAAAAAACTGCCCGCCCGGGCCTCTTCCAGTTTCCGGCTGTTTTCCACCGACTGGAAGGAGTGGGCCAAAGTGGTTCTGGCCATTGGCGGGATGGGAGAAGCTCAAAAGGCTATTAACTGGAAGCCTCCTGTTTGGCTCAGCGCTATGTTCAATGTGGCTGTGGTTACGCCCCTTGTTACCAAATTGAACCTGCAAAACGTTTTGCATGGGGTTATTCTCTCGCCTCTGGTGGGCGGCTTGGCTGGGCTGAATCATTATTTGGGTGAAAAAGCGGAACAGCCCGCTCAGCAATACCTGCATTTACCGGCCACGGCCACTCGTATTGCGCTGTCGGCGCTGACGACCCTGACGGGCTTGGCTATCTTGCCCGCGGTGGGCAAAGCCATTCCCCTGCCCGCCAAAAGCTGGCCAGGCCAAAGTACGGCGCAAGCCAAGGCGGCATCGGAAACAGCGGCCCGGGCCGGAGCCGGTACCATTTGCGCCAACGGTTGCTGCGCCAGCATGATTTGCGCCAATGAGATGGGCCAGATAGGCTCAGCAATGTTAGGCTCTTATCAGGCCCGCCAACACGAGAGAAGGGCACAACCATGACCCTTCAGATCCCAGCCAGCCGTGCAGCTTATCGGCCTTCTCCAAGGAGAAATGAACCATCCGTTTTCTTCGGGCATGCGCCTAGGCCCCAACCCAAAAACACCCAGGAGTGGGTGAAAACTTTCGCCCTGGATTTATTCATGCCCCACAAGGTCATTCCCAACAAGCCCAATCCGACAGCGGCACCCCATCCGCTGGCTGATAAAAATGTGCTGCAAAAAGTATGCCTGTGGTTTCAGGCGTTGGTTGAAGGTTTTTTTAAGGACATAAAACACATCTGGGAACAGTGTCGTCCTGAGACCAAGCCCCGGTAAACGTGGTATATCCTCCCGAACGGAAAAGACATGTTCGATAACAGATTCTCACTTTGAAAAAACACACTGAAAGGTTTTTATGATTTCCTCCATTGCGCCCCGCCCGGTTTATACTCCCCACCCGATTCGGACAGGGGCTCCATCCCGATCCCTATCCCAGAGCGGTGTGCGATTTGGGCACGGTCCGGGACATGTTCATGCTGATGGACAGACTTGTAGCGATAAAAACTGTACCGAAGGCCACAAAGGAGAGCGTCAATCCCGGTTCCAGCAATTTTTGGATTGGGTAAAGGCGACTTGGCAGAAAGTCAAAGATTTTTGCGCCAGCCTATTTGGGAACTCCAAGCCGCAAGAGGCTTCAACAACAGCCGCTAATGTGCCTGCTGCAGCGACAACGCCTGTGCCTCCCGAGCAACCAGCAACACAGACGCCGCATAAGCATGAGAACCACGCCGGGCATGATCACAAACACGGCTCCTGCTGTGGCGGCCATTCGTCCCATCATGATGGACACAAGTCCCACAGCCATAGCCATTAATTAACGGGCAGCAAAAACACCCCAGACAGGATTCGAACCTGTGACCTACCGCTTAGAAGAGGGTACTGAGGGCATTCCAGACAATTCTTGAAAATATCCAAAAAGTTCCAGAACCTTCAGTGTACCCGGTTTTCGGGTATCTGCAAAGTTCTCGAACATTCGGAGAAATTTGGGGTTTTTCCAAGCCCAATTACACAAAAATTACACACGCCCATGTGGCGGTCTTGACGTCTTGCAAAACATGAACTATATTTCGTCATATAACGAATTATAGGAATTGACCATGCGGGACTTTATGGAAATCGTGAAGGCCATGGCGGATGAGAACCGGATACGGATTCTCTGCTGCCTGAAGGATAGAGAGTTGTGCGTGTGTCAAGTGATTGCACTCCTCGGACTGGCACCTTCCACCACATCCAAGCATCTGTCCATTCTCCATCAAGCCCGGTTACTAGATTCCCAGAAGAAGGGCCGCTGGGTCTATTACAAGACTGCGGGACCGGATGCGTCGCCTATGGTTCAGCAAGCCCTGACCTGGGTGTTTGCATCGCTGGAGCAGGATAAGCAAATCCAGGTAGACCAAAAGATGCTGGAAGAGGTCCTGAAGATGGAGCCGGAGGAGTTATGCAAGACTCAGGCCGAAAGATGAAAATCCTGTTCTTGTGTACCGGGAACTCCTGCCGAAGCCAGATGGCGGAAGGCTGGGCAAACTCTCTCAAGAGTGACGTGCTGGAAGCCTACTCGGCAGGCATTGAAACCCATGGACTCAATCCCCATGCAGTCAAAGTAATGCAGGAGGCCGGGGTAGATATCTCCCGGCACCGTTCCAAGCACTTGGACGAGGTGAAGCAGATTCCCTTCGATATGGTGGTGACAGTCTGCGATAGCGCCAACGAAAGCTGTCCTCTGTTTCCTGGTGCCACTCGTATCATTCACCACAGTTTTGATGACCCGCCCCGGCTTGCCAAGGGGCTGAGTGATGAGGAAGGACTGAGCATTTACCGACGGGTCCGGGATGAAATCCGTGGCTTTATCGAATCCCTGCCCGACAGCTTACAAACCACCTGAAAGGACGTGCGCCATGCTGAAAACCAGAATCCACATCAACATAACGGTTTCTGACTTGGAAGCCTCCATTGACTTCTATAGCAAGGTCTTTGGGACTGAACCCAGCAAACAGAAGGCGGATTACGCAAATTTCCGCCTGGATACACCTGCATTACATTTGGCCCTAGTGCATCAACCGAACCGACCCAAGCAGACCGTCACTAACGGTACAGGCCAGCACTTCGGGGTTGAACTCTTCGATGATGCGGTGCTTGCCGACTGGAAAAGTCGGGTGACAGCATCCGGAGTACTACCTCATCTTGAAGAGGAGAACGTGACCTGCTGCTACGCCGTAGCGGATAAGTTCTGGCTGCAAGACCCGGATGGAAACGAATGGGAATTCTGGGTTCGTCACGATGATGAAGGGGAAACACTAGCTTCCTCATCGGCAGTTGCTCCCTGTTGTGGCCCTGCCAAAGTTGAAACGGATACGGAGAATTGCTGCCCAACAGAAATAACGCCTGTTAGTGGCTGCTGCTCATAGAGGGCCAACCAATGTCTTCCAGTTCGACGCTTTGCAGACTTTCCTTTCTGGACAGCTACCTAACGCTTTGGATTTTCCTGGCCATGGCGGTAGGTGTGGGCCTGGGCTACTTCGTACCGCAAGTAGTCCCTTTCATACAGCGCTTCCAGGTCGGGACTACCAATATCCCGATTGCCATTGGCCTGATTTTGATGATGTACCCGCCCCTTGCCAAGGTACGCTATGAGTCCCTGGGTAAGGTATTCCGTAACTGGAGAATCCTGGGCCTGTCCCTACTGCAAAACTGGGTGATTGGGCCTGTATTGATGTTCGTGCTGGCCATGGTATTTCTGCATGACACCCCGGAGTATATGGTCGGGCTGATTATGATTGGGCTTGCCCGCTGCATTGCCATGGTGATTGTGTGGAATGAACTGGCTGAAGGCGATACGGACTATGCAGCGGGGTTGGTAGCCTTCAACAGCGTGTTCCAAGTGCTGTTCTACAGTGTGTATGCGTGGTTTTTCATAACGGTATTACCCCCTTTCTTTGGGCTGTCGGGAGCCATTGTGAACATCAGTATTGCCGAGATTGCGCAAAGCGTCTTCATCTATCTGGGTATCCCCTTCATTGCCGGGATGTTGACACGCTTTGTATTGCTGAAAGCCAAGGGGAAAGGTTGGTATGATAGCGTCTTCATCCCTCGAATCAGTCCCATCACCCTGATTTCATTGCTCTTTACCATCTTGGTGATGTTCAGCCTGAAGGGTAGCCTGATTGTCCAAATTCCGATGGATGTGGTGAGAATCGCTATTCCACTACTCATCTACTTCGTGGTGATGTTCCTGGTGAGCTTCTATATGGGACATCGAGTCGGTGCAGACTACGCCAAGACAGCCACGCTATCGTTCACAGCCGCCAGCAATAATTTTGAGTTGGCTATTGCTGTGGCCGTGGCCGTGTTCGGCATAAGCTCCGGGGCTGCCTTTGCTGCGGTCATTGGTCCCCTGGTTGAGGTGCCGGTGTTAATAGGACTCGTCAACGTGGCATTCTGGATTCGGGAACGCTATTTCAAGACAATACCGGCAACGCTTTAGCGGTAAAGCAAGATACCTGCCAAACCCCCAACCAAGCATAGCCAAGCAGTATTCAACCGGAAGAAGAATACAGCGACAAGACTGGCTACCAGTAAGACGCTAGAAGAAATATCCACAACCGCCGTGGTGAGAAGCTGGCAGGTCACAACCCCCATCAGAGCAAGAGCAGAAGCATTGACTCCATCCAAGAAACGGGCGGCGAGTTTTGAGTTGCGCAGCCGAGGGATAAACGGGGCGCTGAGGCCCACAAAAATGAAAGCAGGCAGGAAGATGCCCAACGTTGCCCAGAAGGCTCCTGGTGGACCTGCCAGCAGGTAGCCGATGAAGGTTGCCGTGGTGAAGACGGGGCCGGGTGTAATCTGCCCTACCACGATGGCATCCAGCAATTGTTGCTGTGTCAGCCAGCCGTAATGATTGACCAGTTCCGACTGGAGGAAGGCCAACAGCACATAGCCGCTGCCAAACAGAACGGCTCCAACCTTCAGGAAGAACAGGAAGATGGGTAACAGTCCTATTCCCACCGTGCTTCCGATAGAACCTGCGGGTGTGGTCATACCCAGTATCATTGGCACGGAAAGCAATGTTTTGCCTCTGTTTCTCCAGTCAAATCGATAGGCCAGCATCAGCAGGCCACTTCCCAGGAGGATGACGATTTCGTTGTTCCAGAACCACGAGAGTAGAAAGCTGACCACGGCAATTATGGCCAGTTCCCATGATTTGATAGCCGTTTTTCCAAGCTGAAAGATGGCCTGTATCACAATCGCTAGCACCACCGGCTTGATGCCGTACAACAGTCCCGCCAGTTGTGGAAGCGTGCCGTAGGTGACATAAATCCAGGCCGACAGAAACACAATGAACGTGGCGGGCAGGATGAAGCAGGCTCCGGCTACCAGGAGGCCCGGAAAGCCCGCACGTTCATGGCCGATGTGAATCGCCATCTCGGTGGAGTTGGGGCCGGGTATCAGGTTGGTTGCGCCGAGAAGGTCCAGAAAGCGTTCCTCACTCATCCAGGCACGACGTTCAACCACTTCCCGGCGCATCATGGCAATATGGGCGGCGGGTCCGCCGAAGGCAATCGTCCCCAGGTTCAGGAACAGGATGGCAAGCTGCTTCAGTTCATTCCGGTTCATGCTGTCGGCCATCCAGGGACCACGGGCCTGCACCGGCTATCAACAGGAAGAGCAAGCCCATTAGCATTGAGAAGTCGGTTCGTCCTTCATGGGCCATCACCCAGAATCCCTTCTCAAACAGCATGGGGATTTTGGTAGTGGCAATCGCAACCAGGATAACTACCAGAAGAGGAACAGCGGCTAGGCGTGTGAGCAAGCCGAGAATGAGCAAGGTTCCGCAGACAACCTCAACGCCACCCACAAACGGGGCCAGCACATCGGGCGAGGGGATACCAATTTTGGCAAAGCGCCCAACGCCAAGGTCAGCCGGAAACAGAAACTTCTGGATGCCTTCGGAGAGGAAGACCAGCCCCACCATTAGTCGGATGATAAGAACCGATGGTGGAGCGCTTGTTCTACACAACTTAGAGACAATGGACACCATGGCTAGAGTCCTTTTGGCGTAAACTTCGCCAAGTCATCAATACCAAGTTGCTTCTCCAGCTCAGAAACCTCATTGACCATCTTCTCAAAACCATCTTCACCGAACAATTGATGTTCTTTGTCCTCAAACTCTTCTCCCAGAGCATCATATTCGTGAGAGGATACGATAGAACGCAGTGCCGGGAAAAGGACTGTATCCTCCCTGGCTTCGTGGGGCCGGTACATCCGCACAAACTGCTTCAAGGAGTCCACCAAGGTGTCACGGCGGCTTGCATCCTGGAAGTGTTGGAGGGTTGATAGCGATTGAATCTGCCGTGTCAGGATTCGTCCTGCTGTATGTTGGGACCGAAGCACGCTCACCAAGTCTACCAGCTTCCCGGCTTTCTCAAAGCGGGGAAAGAGGTAGTCTTCCTCTAGTTTCTCGTGATAGTCCTCGATAAAGCGTTGGATAATGCCCGCTGCACTTGCCAGCACGTCGGGAGAAAAATCCCGTTGATTCTGGAGGCGGTAGATTCCTTCGTCATATACTAGCAACAGCCGGTTCAAGAGGCCATGCTCCCGCATCAGGTCTTCAATCGGAGAGATTTCCTCCTCTTTTTCTTGAGTGGGCTTTGCAATGACACGGGGCAATACTAGGAACGAGCCAAACAGCAAGGCGGATGTGGTCAGAATGCCTGCTTTTTTGAGAAAGCCCCGGCGTGAGAGGCTTTGAATCAGTGGTAGAGAAACGTCTTCTTGTGGGGGCATTTGCTCCTCCCTCCATATTCTGCATGAAGAATGAAATCATTCTTTACAATAGACAAACGACAGCCCTCGGTCAAAGCATAAAAACAGAGGGCCGAAGCCCTCTGTTCATTGTTCAGGTGCTCTTTCCTTGGCTCTCTGTTCGGACGTTCGCCACAAATCACGCTCACATGCGTAGTTTATAAGCCTGTCATGTAGATACAGCAATAGGTCATACACGGCGTGAATCATTTTGTGTTGGAGCCAATCGAAGGCGGTCCATTGTTCTTTTGCCATTGGGTCAGCCTCCTATCGGTTCAAAAAGACGTGAACTTCGTTATAGCTTGGCTCAATCGTGAAGAGCTCGCCGTTCAGTTCCCAGTCGTGGGCCATCCGTTCAAAGTCGATATAGCCTTCCAGGTGCTTGGGTAGGTTCTGCAATGCGCCGGTGTCTTCCATAAACTGCTCGGCGTAATGTTCCAGGCTCTGGAAACACCCTTGATAGTCCTCCTCCAGACACTGGCGGGCTACATCCACATCCCCGCAGTGGTGCTCTATCACCTGGGTGGCAAGCTCCCCATGCTCTCGAATCAGTACGGCCATGGCTGTGATACGCTCCAAGGAATCATACTCCCGGATGCGAATCGACCCTAAGCCCTCCACATCGTGAATCGCCCACTCCTCACAGGGGTACACAGAGGAGTGGGACAGCATGGCCTGAACCTCACTCATCATCGTGTCGGGGTCGGTTACGTCAATCCAAGCGCCATGCAACCGCCCGGCGTTGTAATCGTTCAAGCTGGCAATATACACCCTGGGGGACACGTCCTGAACAGTGATACTCATGGGAATAACCTCCATCATTGCTAACTACTAGTTACAGGAGGGCCTTAAAAGACCCGCCGCACTTCGTAGTTGCCAAATCTGTGGAGGGTGCGAAGTGTCAAGACTGGCGAAGCATGAGCCACCCGCAGGGCTTGGTCTTGATGCTTCGTGCCCGGAACAGATAATCGAGCAACGAAGGGCAAAGGGGTACACACGACAATCTCCCGCACGTCCCGGTCTGTCTTTGCCAGGGTGCGGTGGGTGGCGTATCTCCGGGGTGGGTGGCCGGGTTCAATGGTCGGGTGGGTGGGTGAAACCTCTAAATCCTAATGGGGGTGTACTCGTGGTGGGTGGTGTTACCCCGCCAGATTCTTCGCAGAAAATTTCCCCCGTGTGCGATAAGGCGGTTTTCAGCGGTGCCGGTAGTCCCACGGACGCATTCCCCCATCCGGCTGCTGCCAAACACCCCGTTTCATCTTTCGGGCGAAGGCTTCAGCTTGCTGGTACTGGCCGCTGGAATACTTGGGATAGTCATAGCAGAGTCCCCAGCCGACAAGCTCCTTTTGAATGTCCAATCCAACCACGGATGCACTGCATACCCGCCGGTTGTAACTCCATCCGTTGCAAGTCAGGGAAACATCCCGGCCCTGGGTAAGTTTCAACAGGTAATCCCGTGCTTCTTCAGCATAGGATTGGCCGATTTCTGGGCAGTCAATTCCTGAGAAGCGGACCCGTTGACTATCTTCCAGGGTGCAAGTGTCGCCATCATGGCAGGAAACAAACCGTTCTGCGTAAGCCGGGGAAGCTAACAAAAGCATTAAAGCCAGCATAACCCTAGAAATCATTGGGACCTGATGACCTGGAGGCCCGTCCACCTCTCTGGATGGCTTGGCTCTTGGGGATATAGATACAGTTCCGGGTGCAACGCTTTGCCCATTCACTGCTGGGATTGTGGTAGACACCGCTCTTCTGGTTGAAAGCAACAATCTCATCCGGCTCAGCACTGGGTGTGGCTGACTCCGTGGCTTGAATAGGGGTCGGTTTGGATTCTACTGGTTGAGCAAGTGTGCTGGGAGCAACAGCCGGGGCTTGGATAGCGGGTGTCTCAATCCGTATGACCTGTGGCTTAGTGGGTTGTGGTACATAAACAGTCCGGGTCACAACCTGCTGGGTATGTTGTGCCGGGTGAGTTGGTTTGACTGGCTCCTGCTTGGTCGGTAAAGCGGTTTCCTTGACCGGGATGACTTCAGATAGGGGAGTGGTGCTTTTCGTTTCTTCCTGGGGCTGCTGGGCGGGCCGGATTTTATCGAGGAGGAGTACCGTTATTCCCAGCACAAAGACGCCCAGCACGAAGCCTCGGAGAATACCTGTTTTCTGTGGTGCTGACTGATAGGGGAAGACTTGCGCTTCAATGACTTCAGCGTGAACGCCTGTGCTTTGTGATGACCTATCATGATGGCTTTGGTAACGCTGGGGAGCTGTGTATGCAATCACATCCCCCGACTTACGAGGCTTCCATAGAGTAGGTATGGCGTTGAGAACGGGATGAGTCTGTTTCTGGCCTTTCTGCTTTGGTGTTGGTTGAATCAATCCCCGGAAGATTCTTTTCAGGTCACGCTTGGCCCGCCAGCCACCCATGGAAACGACATGGTTCCATCCAAAGCGATAGACCTCGAAGCCTTGGCCCATGAGGTCATTCTGCCGGGCCAACAGGTCGTGAAACTTCTGGGTGGAGTCCGTCGCCCCTTTGATTTTGCCGTGGCCGTCTACTTCAAGGGCAATCTTGCGGCCCTGGCCGATATACACGTAGTCGATGTAGAAGTTCTGGCCGTCCACATGGACGTGATACTGGGCCGTCAGGTAATCCTGCCACCTGCATTGGAAGGTCTGCTCAAAAAGAAGCTCAAACCGCTGCTCAAGCTCAGTTCTTTCTTGACTGAAGGCCATGGCAGTTCTCGGTATAGGCATTTGAAGGCAGGCCGTTGCTCAAGCATGCAGCGGCTTGCCCAACGAGCGGTTTTCTGGGCAACACGAAAGACAACCCCATCTGATTGTGATAGCGTGGTAAATTGGGCCGTTTTGTAACAAAAAACAGCCATGTCTTTATGATGCAAGTTGCATCATACGTGATTGAAGTTATCAGCTATCTTGGAGGTTGTCAAGTGTCCCTGCTTGGGGAGCGATTAAAGGAATTAAGAGGCAAACGCTCCTTCTATCAGGTCGGCAAAGCGTGCGGGATTATCCCCAATGACGTGAGCCGCTATGAAAGAGGGGAGAGAGTTCCAACGCCTCCAATTCTTGAACGCCTCTCGCAGTATTTTGAAATCCCCTACGCTGAACTCCGAAAATCCCATTATGAAGATGTTCTGGATACTTTTAATGAGAAAGAAGCAGTTTTTGCCTGGGTAGCTGACAATCTGACTCCTGAACTGCTCATTGAATGGGGTAAAAGACTCCCACCAGAAGAGAGGAAAACTGTTGGTGAAGCCCTACTCACCTCTATTTGCTCTGAGTAGTTAGGGTTGGTTTTGTATGAATTTCTGTGATGTAAATCACAATCACACGACTGGTAAAATTGCTTACCTCTTGGCTTTCGGGACTTTCTGAACACCCCTCTGTCTCTCTGAAATTCTTACAAAATTTCCTTTCCACTTCCTACCGCCCTCGTAGCAAACCAACATGCGCTATTTTATAATGGGTGTAGTACCAGAAAGAGGGAGGAATGGCGATGCGCCCGGACTGTCCCAAGTGCAAAGTATCCAACCCCAAGAAGAGCGGGCACGCCGTAGGTCGCCAGCGTTGGAAGTGCAAAGCCTGCGGCTATGAGTTCACTCGGCAGGAGCATCCTGGTAAACCGTATGCCCTGAAGCTCCAGGCGGCTAACCTGTACCAGATGGGTTGCAGTTCCAATCAAGTGGCAATGATGCTTCAGGTCTCCCCCACCAGCGTGTTGAAGTGGACAAGGGCGCTCACGTGGCCGAGTGGTCGTGTTCATCATTTACAACCAAGGTTTCGCACTCCAGAACCCTATCGTTCTCTCTTTCGGGAGACCCGGAAGCTGGGAGCCTTGGTGAAGGAACAGGCGGCGCTGGCTAATCTACGGGAGCCTCAACGGGCTTCATTGTCGGGTCGTCAGTCGTAACGCCAAACAAAACCAATTCGGCTTGCATCCGGGCGATGTTCGCCTGAATCTTCGGGATGTGTTCTTCCCGCCAGCGTTTCTCAATGGACGGCCACTCCTTGGCATAGCGTTCGTAAGTCTGCCGGGCATTCGCTTGCACCTTGTACTCGTGTTCCAAGTCTTCGGCCAAGCGCTTCACCAAGTGGGATAAGACCTCCGGCTTCCGCTCTCTGAGTTCCACTAACTCGCCGTCCGTCATCGGGCGGTCTAACTGTCTGGAGCGAATTTTTCCGTTCTCAAGCCTCAGGAAAAATCCATTCCCACGCAAATTACGGATGTAATCTTCGATATCCATCATCAATCAATGACCAATTCCGGTAGTTCCTGCCGTTGCGGCTGTTGGGACTGTTGGGTGGTTGTTGGGATGGTTTCCAACCGGTCAACGCCAAGCCCTAACTGAGATTCGACATCCTTGTTGGGTTGTTGGGGTAACACCGAGTCAAGGGACTCATCCACCGGCCAATCTGATACGTCTGTAACATCATCAGCGGTAATCTCTGGAAAGTCTTCAGCATCGCCAACATGCCCAACATCCGGCGAAAACGCTTGAATGGATTCGGTTTCGGGTGTTGGGGTATCGCCCAACATGGCCCCAACACTCCCAACAACGGCGGGGTCGTTGATGTAGAAGCGCCGCTCAATCTCGACCACTTCCCCGTCCTCAACGAGCGTTTGCAGGGCCGCAAAGATTGCATTTTTGTCCAATCCACTGCCTGACAAATTACCTTGCACATCTCGCACTTTAGCTCCGGTAGGCCCCTTACGTTGTAGGGCTGCAAGAACTTTTGCCGCCACCGGGTCACGGTCGCCGGTCTGGTTCAAGTGAAACACGGCCTCCGACTGCCGGGCGAAATACACGGCAAGTTGAATGGCGGCATCAAAAGTTTCTGTCGAAATGCTGTGCGGGATTCTATTAGGCTCCGTGTCTGCCAAAATGTGGTAAATAACGTGCAAGATTCCAGCAATGCGAATGGCGTTGGATTCAGCCTTGGGCCAGATGGCTTGAATCGCTTCTTCGTTGCTTTCCTGCATAATCTTGTTCCGCACCCGCCGGAACTGACAGAGCAGACGCTGAGCCTCAGCAGATAGCAGGAAGCACCGCACGTCATCGTAAGGATTGTCCCCTAATGGCCTGCCTACCCGATTCCTGGCAAGCAAACCGTAGAGACGGTGCAGGATTTCCACCAAGTCGGCCTTGGGTGCTTCCAGCGTCAATTCGCCGAGAGTGGCAGGCTTCAGCGTCATCAGGAATCGGGCCTTGAATCCCCTGGTGTCGGTTCCTTGTCGGTCTCCGATGGCTTCGTGCATTGCCTTCGGGGTCGCATCGGGATGGCCAAAGGCAATCAGGTTGATACGTGGATTCTTCAACACCCTGGGGTCTTGTATACGGAGGGTTACAGCCGATGTCCCGTTCCAGAGATTGTTGACATACAAGGCATCAGCGCCCTGGCTCTTCGAGCTTTTGTAGGCGCCCAAGCTCCTGAAGAAGTGTTCCGCTTCGTCTACTCGCTGCACGAAGCCGCCCGCCGGGTTGAACTTGGTGCCCAAGGATTCTACCGTTGCGGCATCCGCATAGAACCAGTATTCGAGCGGCTTCTCAAGCTCACTTTTGTCTTCAGTGTCTTCATATTCCTGCTTCTTCTGCTTGTACTCTTCCCGAAACTCCTCGTCCAGCATCATCAGCGGGTAAAAAATCTCATCGAGTACACCCGTCTTGGTCACGCCGGTTGGGCCAAGTACCAGCCCGAAAACGATGACAGCCTGCTTATAACGGCGTGAAGGGATGGCAACCACGGAGACTCGTCCCATCAGGCTGGCGATAACCGGCAACAGGCAGGTTACATACCATTCAGGGGGAACGCTTTTCGCAAAAGCAGACTCCCGGATTGCCATGGCCAGGGAGGGCGGGAATATCCTGTCAAGGTCGATGGAATCCTTGTAGGCGTCAATGACCCGTTTGGAAGCAATATAGCTCTCCAAAACATAGTCTTCCGCACTATCCATGGATTCTTGAAAGTCATCAGGGGGCATTGGGGGTCTCCTTTCGTTGTAACAGGTCGTTGAAATCCGTTCCCCACCGCTTCGGCGTGAGGATTTTCACTTTCCGGCCTTCGAGAGACCAGCGCTTTGCGGCAGCCTCAGCGGCTTCTTGACCCACAAAGTTGGTGTCCTTATCCGCAAAAATATGCACGTAGCGGGCTAAGGGAAGCGGTGGTAGAATCAATGCCTTCATCCCCGATGCAGAGAGAGCGCACCAAGTGGCGATACCCCCGAGTATGTGGGCAGTCAATGCGGTTTCCAGTCCCTCGGCAATCGCCAGGGTCTCGCTGGCAGGGGTAATATGCACGGCTCCGCCCTGGTACGGACCCAAGGTCATCTTGTTAGGCGCTATTTCCGCCTTTCCTGAGCCATCCGGCTTCAAGTAGGTACGGTGGATGGCGATTAGCTCGTCCGAATTCCACATCCTGACTTTGGCAATCATCGCTGGGTGCTTGGCTTGGCTGTTATCATGCCAGCATCTAGGATTGAAGCGTATGGATTCGGGAACTGGGCAGGTAATATGACGGCTCTGGAGGTAGGCTTCAACGATGGTGCCGGTTGCCGGGACAGTTTCACGCCAGGTGCGCCGGGCAATGTCCTTGGTGTCGCTGGCTGGCTTCTTGCTTTGCTTGGGTTCCTTGGCTACCTGGTAGAAGAATCCGGCCTTAGGCGAGTCCCATAAGCCATCTTCACGGAACTGCCGAATCAGGTCATCCTGGCTACATCCGCAAGCGTGGGACTTGAACAGGAGTTTGCCGTTCTGCTCCCGGAGGGAAAAGCCCTGGTATTCGCACACAGGACAGTTCCCATAGTATTTCCCGTGACGATATTTCAGCCCATATCGGTGGGCATAGTCTTCGGCTCTGGTGTACATTACTCTTTGCCTTCTTACACCTTGCGGCGTTTCAATCTTGCTTGTGCGGTGCTGGTCGCCTTCTCGTTGCCTTCCAACCAGGCAATCAAGTCATTCAGGTAGTAGTACACCCGTCCGGGCTTGATGAACTTTGGGCCTGTGCCGTGAGTCCGCATCATGGCCAGGGTCTTCACGGACAATTTCAGGAAAAGGGACGCATTCTTGGTATCCACCCGCCCATCGGGTGTGACTTCGATTTGTGGGGTCAGTGATTCCATAGAATCCTCCAAAACAATATGTAATTTATTTGAATCAATAAGACGACAATAGCATTTTATTGACACTTTGCAAGGATGTGCTTTAATCGAAGGTAAACATAGAACTTTGTGGAATAACATTCCTTTACAATGAAGGAGCTATCGTTGTGGCAAAGCTGAAAGCGGCGTCTCTTGCGCCGAAACAACAGAAAGTCGAAACCCTAACCATTCGAATGAGTCCGAAAATCAAGTATGGTCTGGAGCTACTATCCAGGAAGCAGCATCGGAACCTGACTTCTGTTGCGGAATGGGCACTTGACCGGGTGCTGAATGACCGTAACGAGGGGCTGTGGATGTCGGAGGGTGAGGAAGTATTCCATCTCCTGGACAAAGTGTGGGACCCGCTGGAGCCGGACCGCTTCGTGAAGCTGGCGCTGAATTACCCGTCCCTACTTACCTATGAGGAAGAGTTACTCTGGAAGGTTCTCTGCGAGAATGGCTTTTTCTGGAAAGGCTCACAAGACAAGAAGGGCTATTACGTTTGGGAGTGCAACAAGGACACCATCAATATTGATGAAGTCCGGGAACATTGGGAAACCCTGAAAAATGTGATTTCAGGACAGTTAGAGGCGAAAGCTCTACCGTCGTTAGAGCCATGGCAAGAGCAAGGGCCGCCCCTAGATGCCGGGTATGACTATGAGGAAGACCGCTGATGGCAAAGCGATTTGATAAGCTAACCCGACCTTTAATGAGGGCCTTACCCAAAGGGGAGAAGATTATAGAGCATGGCATTGCATTTGAGCGTATGCCTGATGGTGATGGCCGATTCTCGGTCAACATCATGGTGGACGGGCAAAGGATTCACCGCACAGTCGGCAAGGAATCCGAGGGCGTCACGCTCACCCAGGTGTTGGAGTTCATTGAGAAAGTCAAGACGGAAGCGAGAACCGGGCGCTTGAACCTGCCCAAAGGTCGCAAGCTCCATCTTTCCTTTAAAGAAGCTGCCGACCAATATCTGCAACGCCTGGAAGAAGGTGGGGGCAAAGAGGTGAAGCAGAAGCGCCAACGTCTCAAGGACTACGTGACACCCTTCTTCGGGGACAAGGTTCTGTCTCAAATCAGCACCTTTGATGTAGACCGCTACAAGAAAGCCCGGATGGAAGAGGGGCCAGCAGCAGGGACGGTGAACCGGGAACTGCAAACCTTGTCTCACCTGCTCTCTATGGCAGTCGAGTGGGGCTGGATTGATTATAAGCCCTGTAAAATCAAGAAACTCAAGGAAAATGAGGGTCGAATTGTCTACCTGAGCCGTGACCAAGTGGTTCGGCTATACAAGGCGGCTGCAAAAGACGATTGTCCTTATATCTACCCCTTTATCCGTATTGGTGTCGAAACGGGCATGCGTAGAATGGAGATTATGTCCATTCGTATCGAGCATATCGACGTGGGCAAGCGGACTATCTTCATCCCCAAGGCCAAGGCGGGTTCGAGAACGCAACCCATGACGCCCAGCTTGGCCGAGTATCTCAGGGCCTACCTCAAGCAGCTACCGAAGGAAGGCTGGTTGTTTCCCGCAGAATCCAAGACCGGCCACACGGTTGAGATTAAGAAGCAGTTCAAGCGGGTTGTCGAGGCTGCCGGGTTGGACCCGGATGAAATCACCCCGCACGTTATGCGCCATACGGCAATCAGCCATCTCGTACAGGCGGGGGTAGACCTGCCCACGGTCAAGCGTATCTCCGGGCACCATTCAATTCAGATGGTGGAGCGCTACAGCCATCAGGATGGCAATCACATCAAGTCCGCCATGGACAAGCTGGTGGAACAATACAAATTGCCTTCGAGCATGCTTCGGTCCGTGACACGATTACACCAAAATTACACAAAGCCGAAAAGCAGGAAGAGGGAGAAATCGTTGAAACGCTCTAAAGAAGGAGTGCCCCAGACAGGATTCGAACCTGTGACCTACCGCTTAGAAGGCGGTTGCTCTATCCAACTGAGCTACTGAGGCGTGTCGATCAATAATAGTTCTATGGTAACAAAAACCGACACGCCTGATAATAGCCTCGACTACAAATAAAGCGCATGCATCTGCCTGGCCCTTCCCACAAGGTATAGTTGGCCTCTGTAGAGGCTAAAAGCCCAACGCTGCTGTGAATAAGGCCGTCACCGAACTAAAAATGGTGGTCATCAGGTTATTCAAACTGGGCGGGGCCACCAACAAACCGGCTAGCACAACGGCGGCCGCAATCACCATGGCGCCCACATACTCCACCACACCTTGCCCCCGAAAGGCCTTCTTCTGCTTGCCACACACAATCGCAACCCTCATCACCTTCTGGATGTCCACCCTTTTGCCAGGATGCACAGAGCGGACAACCCAAGGCGTTTATATCACTAGAGGATATATACCTTCGGCACTGCTCATTAAAACCAATGGTTAAGAAGCATAAAGCAAATTCTTGAGCTTCCTGTAAAAATTCTCGTGCGGGCCAATCAATAACACCACCACACTGTCCGTTTCTGGAGACAGCTGGTAGGCAATACGAAATTCCTTGCCTTTGTAAGTGATGTGATGGGAAAAAACGGTGGTTAAAGGCTGAGACAAACGCTCGCCCAAGCGTTCCGGATTTTGACATAACCGCAACAAGGCATCCCGAATCAGAATCCGGAGCGGCTTATCCAGATTCTTCTGTGCTTTATCCGCCGTGCGGGTCAAATACAGCGTCCATTCACGCTCAGGTTGCATACTTTCTGGGGGTAAGGCCGAGAATCCATCGCTTAGCAGGGCGCTCATGGTTTATAAATCCCCAAAAGCATCGCTCATCGATAATACGCGACCACTGCGCGAATCATCCAGACTGCTCAGCAGCATGGAAATCTGCTCCACATCGGTGACAATCTCCAGGGTTTCCATCCGGGAGGCTCCCACGGCATCCACCGCAGCCGCCGCGACCGAGGAAAACCAGGAATGACCATCTGCCTTGGTATGTCCGTTGGATAAGGGCATTGCAATTTCCCCACATTCAATCACGCATGCATTAAAACAAATTTTGGTATTTTGATGCCCCCTTCTCACCCTATATAAAGTCGTCCTCAGGATTAAAAAAACAGGAGTGGTGGTACCTATCAGGAACTACTCCCTCGGATATAACCATCAGGCCAGTGGGTGGTTTCGCTCCTGTAAATAGAGGAGATATACCAGCGTAGCGCTCAAGTTTTGGCCACCCCAACCGATAGCGCTAACAGATACATCCAAACGGAAAGAGGAGCGAGCACCCCCTTATGAATGCTGCCAACCCCTACGCCAGACAGGCTGAGGCCTACAAGAAGAATCAGATTGAAACGGCCACCCCGGAAGAAATACTGATTATGCTCTATGAGGGGGCCATTCGGTTTTTGCTGGTCGCCAAAAAGGCCGATGAAGAAAAAAATCTGGAAAAATACAGTAAAAACATCATCAAAGCCCAGCACATCATCCAGGAGTTCATGAACAGCCTGGATCTGGAAATTGGGGGCGAAATGGCCGTAAACCTGTACCGCCTGTACGACTACTTACACTACCGGCTGGTGCAAGGTAACATTAAAAGAGATGTCGCCATGCTGGATGAGGTCATCGATCATCTAAGAAAGCTGAAAGGGACTTGGGAAGAGGCCATTATTATCGCCAAGCGGCAAAGGGAAGCATTACCGGATGAACCCGAAACCACCGTGCACGTATAATTTTGATGAAGCCGACGGGCTATTGAATCAGCTGGAAATAATGACCCAAACCATACTCCAGCACAGCAGCGGGGAAAATCTGCCCAGGCTTAACCAGTTAATTCTGGAGCGGGAGCGGATTATAGAGGCTTGCCAGGCTCTCAATACGGAATCTTTCACGCTGGAAGAAAAAGCGCGCCTCAGGGTCAGGCTGGAGGCCTGTCAAGCCCTGGATCTGGCGATTCAGCAAAACATGAACCGATTCAAAATGCGTATGGACCAACAACTTCGGCATGTCACGCAAAGTAAAAATCTGCTTGGAAAGTACCACTTACCCACAAACAGCGGTCAGGAAACCCATAACGAGGATGCCTAGCCATAAAAACGCCTTTTAAGGTACTATGGAAGCATGGTATCGCTCATTCCGGTTCTGATTGTAGAAGATGATCCTCACTGGCAAGTAGGGATCCGGGCTTTGCTGGAACAGACCCATCGCTTTCAGGCAGTATCCACCGTCGATCATTATGAGGAAGCGCTGGAAGCCTTCATGCAACACCAGCCACAACTTGTTTTGCTGGACTGGCAGATTGTTGGAGAGAAAGACGGGCTGGATATCGGTCATAAACTGCTTCAACTGGGTATGTCCAGTCATCAAATCGTCCTGATTAGCGCGGCCAATCCCCAGTCCATCCCCAGTCATCCGTTTCTGTATATCCCTAAAAATCAAATCTCGGATCAACTCTTGCCCCTCCTGGACGCTTTATTTCCCACTTAAATTTCAGCGCTTGCGTCCTTATTTTGTCTTTGCTATATATAATGCTCCCACCTTAAATGGCTAAAATTGCAGATTCTATGCAATTTGAGTTTACCTCTTAAGCGTTACACATCAGGCTGTTACGAGCCTATCTGGGTAAAAGTCCAGAGATAAAACCATTTAAGGATAATCCCCCGGTTCCAAGTCAGTGGATTGTTTTGGCAATCAAAACTGACCTGCAGCTTTAGGGAACCAAGCAACCAAAACCGTTCAAAAAACGGAAGCACGCATCACAAAAACGGAATAAAAGAACGGAATAAAAGAAAGGATCAGTGGCTGCCGTGGGAAAACTGGCCCAAAAACAAGAAACCGTAGAAGTACTCAAGGAGCACTTGGGGAAGGCCACCATCGCTGTCGTGGCTGACTATCGCGGTTTGACTGTGTCCGAGCTGACCCAGCTTCGCCGGGAACTCTACAAAGAGAAAGCTCAGTTCACGGTTGCAAAAAACACGTTGGCAATTCATGCCATCAAAGACACCGAACTGGACGCCTTGAAGGATTCACTGAAAGGCCCGACCGCTCTGCTCATTGGGCAGGCCGATCAGGTTGCCCCGGTTAAAATCCTGACCGAGTTCTTCAAAAAGAACAAAAAGTCCAATCAAATCCGGGCCGGTGTCCTGGACAGCAAGCTTCTTAGTCCGGCTGAAGTGGATCAGCTGGCAAAGCTCCCGCCACTCGAAGAGCTTCGCGGAAAACTGGTGGGTGCTATCAACTCTCCGTTGAGCGGTATTGTTTCAGCGATCAGCAGCCCGCAGCGCGGTCTGGTGAACGTGTTGGATCAGTATGCGAAACGTTTGCAGGAAGCGTAAATTTACGGGCCGTTCTCCCCAGATTTACCCCTCCCTGTTACAAGGTGTTACCAAGTCAACAATCAAAATAATGAGGTTCCATTTCAATGCCTGTTGAATTAGATGACAAGACAAGTAAGATTTTTGAAGAAATCAAAACCTTGAGCTTCTTGCAAACCGCCAATCTGGTAAAAGCGTTCGAAGATGAGTTCGGTATCACCGCTTCCGCTCCCATGGCCGTTGCTGCTATGCCTGCCGCTGGTGGCGCTGCCGCTGAAGAAGAAGTGACTGATGTAACCGTTATCTTGAAAGATGCCGGTAGCAACAAGATCGCCGTTTTGAAAGAAGTGCGCGCTATCACCGGTTTGGGCTTGAAAGAAGCCAAGGATCTGGTGGACGCTGCTCCGAAGCCCATCAAAGAAGGCGTGAAAAAAGAAGACGCCGCCAAATTGAAAGAGCAGCTGGAAGCCGCTGGCGCTACCATCGAAATCAAGTAACCGCATCATAGGCAAGGGAAAACCGAGCAAGCCAATTCCAAGGAATGGCCACTTGGTTTTCCTTTTTGCCTATGAAATTTTGCGTTTCCGTATGTCCTTGATATAGTGGGATATTGTTTGACCCCTATTATATTTATGATCGTGACCTGATTCAGTCTCTAGCGCGCAATCCACCACTCTAACTACGTTTTCAATTACGACGAGGTTCACAATGGCAGCAAAGACCATGCGTTCAACCCTTCCAGGTATTGGGTCTCTCCCCCTGGAGCAACTACCAGATTTGGCTGAAATTCAAAAGAATTCTTTTAACTGGTTTATTACCGAAGGTCTTAAAGAAGAGCTCTTATCCTTCTCTCCAATTCGTGACTACACCGGTCGTCTAGAGCTTTACTTCCTGCCAGAATACAGTTTTGACAAGCCTAAGCACACTGTGGAAAGTGCGCGTCTTCATGACACCACCTATGCTCGTCAATTAAGAATTATGTTGCGTCTGGTCAACCGTGATACCGGTGAAATCAAGGAGCAGGAAGCCTATATCGGCGAAATCCCCATGATGACCGATCGTGGGACCTTCATTATTAACGGTGCCGAGCGGGTGATTGTTTCCCAGATCGTCCGTTCGCCGGGGATTTATTACAAAAAAGATCAGGCCTTGAACGGCAAGCGTATCTTTAACGCCACCATGATCCCCAACCGGGGCGCCTGGTTGAAGTTTGAAACCGATATCAACGACGTTATTTACGTCAAGATTGATAAAAACCGGAAGATTTTGGCTACCACCCTGCTGCGTGCCTTGGGTCTCTCTGTCGCGGAAATGGAAAACCAGTTCCGTCATTTTGACTATCTCAAAAAGACTTTGGACAAGGATCCCACGGAAACCACCGAGGAGGCCTTGATTGAAGTCTACAAAAAACTCCGTCCCGGTGATCCGCCCAGCGTCAGCGGTGGACGTTCTTTGCTGGAAAGCCGCTTTTTTGATGAAAAACGATACGACTTGGGTAAAGTGGGTCGTTACAAGGTCAACAAAAAGCTGGGCTTGTCCGCGCCAGACACCGTGCGCGTTTTAACCAACGAAGATATTGTGTCCGCTATCGATTACCTGATCAACCTGAATTACGACGATGGCCAGGTGGACGATATTGATCACCTGGGCAACCGTCGGATTCGCGCGGTGGGTGAACTGTTGCAGAACCAGTTCCGGGTGGGTTTGACCCGCTTGGAGCGGATTGTTAAAGAGCGGATGACCCTGCAGGACATCGATACGCTCACTCCCAACAATCTGTTGAACCCCAAGCCTTTGCTGGCCGCCATCCGGGAGTTCTTTGGCTCATCCCAGCTCTCCCAGTTTATGGATCAAACCAATCCGCTGTCGGAGTTGACCCACAAACGCCGTTTGTCTGCCTTGGGGCCTGGCGGTCTGACCCGCGAGCGGGCCGGTTTTGCGGTTCGTGATATTCACCCCAGCCACTACGGAAGAATTTGCCCGGTAGAGACTCCGGAAGGGCCCAACGCCGGTTTGATTGGCTCCTTGGCCACTTATGCCCGTGTGAACGAGTACGGTTTTCTGGAAACCCCTTACTGGGAAGTCAAGGATGGAAAACTGACCGGGGAAATCCACTT
>DAIDMR010000351.1 GCA_027448865.1 Vampirovibrio sp. | reverse complement strand
TCTCTGGGAAAGTCGCTTTCATTGCGGGTGAAACTGCGATACAACTACAAGCAAACTGGTTTAATTAATGAAACAATAGAACTGGGGGAAATTGTGACAGACGTTTTTATCGTACAGGGTGCCAGAACGCCGATTGGTAGTTTTTTAGGGGCTTTGTCCTCCTTGTCGGCGCCAGATTTGGGCAGTGTGGCCATTCAAGGCCTACTCAAGCGCAGTGGCGTGCCCGCAGAAGCCATTGAGGAAGTGATTTTGGGTTGTGTGTTATCCGCTGGGGTGGGGCAGGCCCCGGCCCGACAAGCCCTGCGTAAGGCTGGATTGCCTGATTCCGTCGGTGCTCTGACCATCAACAAAGTGTGTGGTTCCGGTATGAAAGCAGTCATGCTGGCCGCCAGTACCATCAAGGCTGGAGATGCCCAGTTGGTGATCGCTGGCGGTATGGAATCCATGTCCAACACCCCTCACTACCTGAACGGCCTGCGTAACGGGGTCAAAATGGGCCATCAACAGATGATTGACGGCATGATTCACGATGGCTTGTGGGATCCGTACAATAACCTGCACATGGGCAATTGCGCTGAGCAGTGCGTTAGCAAATACCAGCTGACTCGTGAGGCTCAGGATGCATTTGCCAGGCAAAGTTACCTGAAGGCCCAACAGGCGGTTGAAAGCGGGGTCTTCAAGGCGGAAATCGAGCCGGTCAGCATTCCCCAGCGCAAAGGTGACCCCAAGGTGGTGGATTCCGATGAGGAGCCGTTCAAGGGCGATCCGGAGAAGCTGGCGAGCTTGCGTCCGGCGTTTGACAAGAACGGGGCCATCACTGCTGGCAACGCCTCCACCCTGAATGATGGGGCCGCCGCGCTGCTTTTGGCTTCTGCGGAAGCGGTTAAGACGCATGGGCTCAAGCCGGTGGCTAAAATTGTAGCCTCGGCCACCCACAGCCAAGAGCCGGTCTGGTTTACCACCGCCCCGGTGGGGGCCATGCAAAAGGCTCTCAAAAAGGCCAATT
>DAIDMR010000350.1 GCA_027448865.1 Vampirovibrio sp. | reverse complement strand
GCTTGCCGGGTCATACTGAAAGCCTTTACCGCCGATTTTTCCTCTAAAGCACTGGTTACTGGGTCATAAACAGGTTGTCCAGCCGCTCCTGAATTTCGGCAGACTGCATTTCCTGATTGTCAGCGTTTAAGGCCAGCGCCTGAGCATAGCCCTTGGCCGCCAGGGCCGTTTCGCCCATGGCCTCGTACACTCGGGCCACATTGAAGCAGGCCAGCGTGTAATCCGGCTTTTGCTCATAGGCGGTCTGGAACATTTCCAGAGCCATTGGCAACTGACATTTTTCATCCAGATAAATAACCCCCAGATTGTTGTAGGCAATGGGGTTGTCCGGATTCAGGGCCAAGGCCTGCTTATAGGCCACAATGGCCTCATCATTCTTGTCCATTTGCCAAAGCAGATAACCCATATAATTGTGACATTCGGCATTGTCCGGGGCCACGCTCAAAATATAGCGGTAAGTCTCGATGGCGGCCTCAAAGTTGCCTTGCTCCGTATAAATATCACCCAGCATACTCAGGCATTCCAGATCGGCCGGATCCAGTTGGGAGGCCAACTGGAACATGCTGACAGCCGCTTCCAGATCGCCCCTGACCTGATACTGAATGGTGCCGAGCGTTTGAGCCACCGTAGCCGTCCAAACCGTATCTTTACCCAGCTTGATGGCCGTCTGATACTCCTGAATGGCCCCGTCGAAGTCATTCAGCTTGAACAGTACATAGGCCATGTTGCTGTGGACATAAGCATTATCCGGTTGCTGGTTGAGCAACTCTTTATAATAGTAAAGCGAGCGCATGTACTGGGCCTGATCGCAATAGACCTGGGCCAGGGTGTAGTAGGTATCAAAGTCCGCCGCATCGGCCTCCACCACTTTTTCCAGACTCCGCACGGCATTATCCCGGTCGTTACAAGCGTTGTACACATGCCCCAGCTTTTTGTGCAAGGCTGGATTGTCCGGATCCAGCTCCTGGGCCCGGGTGTAGCAATACAGCGCCCCATCCAGATTGTCCCGCTCTGCGTGAAAATCCCCCAGTAAATGATGAAAGATACCTTCCTGCGGCATGGCACGGGCCGCCCACTGATAAAGGCTTCCGGCCAGCGGCGCCAGACCCAGGGTTTTCAGGAGACGGGCCGCGCCCAGTAAGCCAAAAATCTGAAAATCGGCAGTAAAGGCTTTCAGTATGACCCGGCAAGCCGCCTGATCGGCAGGTAACTGGAGCGCCCCCACCGTCATAATCTGTAAGCCCTGCGCCCACAAGAGGGTGCGGGTCATTGTGGGCATCTCGTAAGCGAATCGTGATTGTTTAATCAGGGTTTTGCCCAGGGCCAGATGGGCCCGAGCCGGGCTTTGGCCCTTTTGCGCCTTTATCGCCGCCTGACGGAAGTGATAAATGGCCTCCTCTAAACGGCCTGACTGCCGCAAGAAGTACCCTTTAAACAGGTGGGCGTCACTAAAATCGGGATTCAGGGCCAAGCCGGTGTCGCAATATTCCATGGCCAACTCCAGAGAAATGCCCCCCCGATCCCACAAGGCCGCTGCCAGCTTCACATGCGCTTCCGGCAGGGCAGGGTTCATATCCAGGGCTTGGCGATAATTGGTAATGGCCACATCCAGATCGCGCTTGGCGCTGCGCGTTAGATAGTCGTTATAGTGTCGGTTCCCTAGGGATAAAAAATGCTCCGCCGACACTTGCCGGGTAGAACTCAGCTCCGGCAAACGAGACAAGGAAAACGACTGCCATTTGGACTCGGGATGCGGTTGACTCATAACTTCACTCTGCACCTTCTCGCTAACTACGATCAGAACAACCGTCCCACCCGGCCTGATGGCCACGAGGGAATGGTTGGGTCATGGGTTGTGGGGAATTCATCCTCACCCATTGCCTGGCAGGCAGTCCGTATGCCACTTGCTCTGTCCATAGAGCGTCCATAGATAGGGATTCGGCAGGCAGTTACAAAACTTTACTTTAATTTCCACTTTTTTCTTAAATTCCAAATTTTTTTTATGACAAGCAGATACAAAAGCGCTATAATCCGCTGGGTAACACCTATCAAATCAGATATTGTCATATCCATTTCAGGGGTTTCTAATTGATTGGGGTCAATATGGCTTTTCCAACCGGGAAAGCCTTCAAATCATTTCATTAGGGGAGGAAAACCGATGCCTGCCATTCAGCCGGGATTAAAGCCCGCACTTTACGCATCCA
>DAIDMR010000349.1 GCA_027448865.1 Vampirovibrio sp. | reverse complement strand
CGGATCTTTGGCCACTTCCCGGGCAATCACCCCACCCAGACTGTAGGTCACCAGCATAAAGGGCTGGGAGGGCGGTAAATCACCAAAGCGGGTTTTCAACTGCTTCACCAGCCCCTCGGCCTGTACATCCAGCTCTTCCTTGGAGTTTTACAATAACACGTACAGCTTGAAATAGCGGTTAAAGGCCAAATCCTTGCGAGCCACCTGACGAATGGCCCGCCACCAGGAGTTGTGCTGAAACTCCTCTGCCCGGCCGGGCACCAGCAACACCGGAATGCGATTTCCCAAGGGGGAACGCTCAAACTGGTAGATCTGGTTCAGGCTTTTGTAGGAACGCTGGCGGGGCAGCAAGAAGCCCTTGGAAAAGTCATCTTCCCAGCCTGTGGCCTGGCTCAGGGCCCCCCGGTGCGGGGTTTGATTATGCACGTTGGTGGCGGCAGCGGTCAAAGTAACTGCCCCCAGCTGCGTCAACAGGAGCAAATTCACCAAAAGCGCTTTTAAAAGCCTGTTTTTCAAGTTCATGGACCGCCTTGAGAGGAAAAAGGTGATAAAAAACACCAGACCAAGCTATCTATCAATCTTATAGTAACAGGAAATCCCGGTAGCGCCTAAATCTTTAATAACAGGCAAATATACCTTCACGCAAGAATGCAAAAAAGAATCATTTGCTATTAGCTAAGTCCTGTTTTTGCTCTACACTTTCATTATGGGTAATACAGCACACTTCCAGATAGTCTATGACGGGCCAGTATTAGACACCCATGAAATGGATGTCAACGATTTGGCTCCTGCTTTACTTGCCATAAGTGAACTTCTAGAAGAAGCAAACCAGATATTCAATGAGGGCAAGGCTAAAATTGATATCAGAGTAAAAGGCTCCTTTAAAAGTGGCTCTTTTGGAGTTGATCTCTCAGTTTTTCAATCTGCTTTTGATATCTTGAACCTTTTTAATGATTCTCATTTAACCGGGGCGTTAAATCTACTCACTGCAATCGGTTTTATTGCAGCAACACCTAGTTGCCTTATCGCAGTTCTCAAATGGTTGAAGGGACGCCCTATTGAAAAGGTTATCAAGATTGATGACAACACTGTTGAGATTTACACTCAGCAAGAATCAATTGAAATCAGCTTGGATGTACTAAAACTGTTAACGAACTTCAATGTTCGTCGTTCGATTGAGAAAGTGGTATTACCCCTTAAAAAAGAGGGTATAGAAAGCTTTTACACCAAAGACAAGACCAAAAAGATTGTTGAAATTAACAAAAGCGAGATCCGTTATTTTGACGCCCCTATTCCTACGGAAGAAGTGCTTGAAGACACTGAATTTACGGCAAATGTTCAACTTGTAAACGTGGCATTTCAAGAAACCAACAAATGGCGTTTTTCTGATGGAACGACTTCGTTTTTTGCGACAGTCACAGATAATGACTTCATTCACCGAGTACAGAATAACACTGAAACCTTCGCTAAAAATGACATTCTAAAAGTCAGGCTCCGCAAGCTACAATATGAATCTCCAACTGGCATTAGGACTGAATACTTTGTTCAGCAAGTGTTGGAGCATCGCAGGCCTGGTTTACAGCTTAGACTTCCAATGGAAAATCCAAAAGACACCGATGAATTTTAAACAACTTGAAGTCAGTTTTAACAACTTTATCAAGCGAGCTTTGCAGCCGCTGAAATAACAGCTTGATTGTAAATAGCAGAAATTAAATTTACGGGGATGAAAAAATCATCCGAGACATTGATGTCATGTAGCAAACCTTTAGCCACTCTCGACAGACCTATCATCCAAGCTTTAGTCAAAATAGTCGTAAGTCGAGTAGATGGCCCCAAAATTATTGAAGGGGATGAAGTTGGTGTAGGTCATGGTGATGGAAATATCCACCCCGCTGACATAATGCCAGTACCCCACCGGCAAAAACAGTATTTCACCGGGAGCCAGCATCACATCAATGGTACGGATGCCCGCAAACAGCGGGAAGCGCTCATAGTCCGGGTTGCCCAAATCCACTTGAGAATAGCAGTGCAGGTGGTTGTACACCTCCGGCAGGCGGCTGGGCGGGATCATGCGCACCAGCTTGTGCCCTTTGACCTGAGCCATGAAGTTGTTGGTCAAATCGTGGTGTAAGGGGGTGATAATGCCCTTGGGGCCGTACCAGAAAAAACCCGGGTTGGCCGGATCGTCTTTCAGGTACTCCGTAATCACCGGTACATCGTTCCACAAGCCCTTTAGCACCGTGGCGTTATGCCCGGAGTTATTGGCGGTCATGTAGTAGTTGTTGGTTTCCAGCCCACTCTCCACCCAGTCGATGTACTCCTCAAAAGGCATGCGCTTTTTGTACTGGTTGCTGTTAATCTCGTAATTGGGGTCTTTGGAGCGTCCGCACTGGACTTCCACCTCCAGATGGCCATATTCGGCCTTCAAGTACTCGGGCGTCCAGCGGCTCATGGCGGGCCACTGATCCAGCATGCCGGTAATCACCACCGGGCGATTGCGGTAGTAGTAGGTCTCGTAAAATTCATCCCGAGACAGCCGCTCCCGCCGTTCCACGCCGCCATAGTAAGGGGATTGCTCCAGCAGGATGGTCTGGCATTGCAGCACCCAATCCCGCTTTTTTAATTTCAGGGCCAGGGATTGCGCCCCTTGCACGTACGGATGATTCTGGGCCAGGGTCACTTCCGCCCGGGCTAATTCCGGGGCAAAACCATTTTGGATCAGCACCTGAACCAATTCTTCCGGGGGGATGCCTTGCAACAGGTTTTTAGCCACCCACTGCCGCCAATCATGGGGCAAGGCAGACTCAACAGCATCGGAGGGGGACAAACTCATTTCAACGACCTCATTTCCGGAAGGTTTCAGGCGATACGCACCACAACGGCCAAGACGCACATTCACCATTCATTGAAGCAGAATCCCCCCGACAGAACAATGCACGGTCTGGAGGACATGGGTAAGTGACAAACCTGACTGAGCCAGTGACTAAGCAGGCAGCCCTAATCAATGGCCTGAAAAGACTTTACAGACACCCGACCGACTCTGAATCAATGAAGACAATCCCCAAGGCCTCTTCCAGCCAAACTTGACAAATTCCTAAATTAAACTTATTCTTAATTAGAACATAAAACTATTTAGGTTTTATTATCAGTTAAAACTTATTCACCCAAGAAAAAACCCCATTCAACGCCTGAAAGCAACGGCCACCCTGATGACAACGACGATGACAACCGCCAAAATACGCCAAATCCTGGGCAAGAGAGGCCTGAAGGTCACGCCACAGCGGGCCGTCATTATGGAGTTTATGATGGGAACCAAGAGCCACCCCACCGCCGAAGAAATCTACGAGGCCGTCAAAGACGCCCTACCCGGACTCTCCAAGGGAACCCTGTACAACGTCCTGAACGCCCTGGTGGATGCCAACATCCTGAGTACAGTGGTTCTGGAGCCCGGCGCCATCCGTTACGACGCCAATGTCAGCAATCACCATCACTTTATTGATGTGGATACCGGGCAAATTTACGACATTCCCTGGGACAGGGTGCAAAACCTGTTCAATGCCCCGGGAGAAGGGTTCTGTGTGGCCGACTATCAGGTCACTTTCTATGGGGTCATGGCCCAGAACAGTCCAAAACGGCCCAAACCGGAGCATCCCTGAGCCCGCCCGGCAGAAGCCCCCCGCCGTTATGCAGGCACTTGTCAGACGCTTCCCAGGCAAACATTACCAGACCGGCATTGACCCGTTGACTCCCTGTGAAACCCACACCGTAAGAAGAAAGAGGCTCCTATGAACCCGACAGAAACCCTCACCCAAACCACCCAGAACATTGAAGCCGCCTTTGCCGGTGAAGCCATGGCCAACCGCAAATACCTGTACTTTGCCAAACTGGCCCGTGAGCTGGGAAACGCCGAAGTGGCCGCCCTGTTTGAGAACATCGCCAATCAGGAAACCGGACACGCCTTTGCCCACCTGCAACTGCTGTACCCCAAGCAGGGTATGACCGTGGAAAAGCTGCTGGAACTGGCCCGGGACGGCGAATTGCATGAGGCCAACCACATGTACCCGGACTTTGAGCGCATTGCCCTTGCAGAGGGAGATGCCGCCGCCGTGGCTGAATTCCAGGAGCAGGCCGCCGAATCCCGGGAGCATGCCAACATTTTCCAGAAAGCGGCCCAACGGTTTAAAGCCCTGCGCAAAGTAGAAGCCCTACACGCCGCCGAATACGACGAGATGCTGCAAAAAGTGCGCAGCGCCTCCTGAATCCCCGCAACTCTCCTTACTTTCTCCTTACTTTCTCCTTAACCTGCCGAGAGCGAAGCCCCGCCTCTTTCCAATGAGAGACGGGGTTTTCAGCATACGGGGATAATGGCTATGACAAGGGCTATACGGACTGCCGCACCCGGGGCTTGCCCCGTTCATACTGCCGGGGCCAAGCCTGCGCTCCCCCCAATTGATGGGCGGCGTGCAATGGCCAGTAGGGATTCCGCAAGGACTCACGCCCCAAAAGCACCATATCGGCCTGACCACGCTCAATAATGGTGTTGGCCTGCTCAGCCTCCGTAATCATGCCCACCGCCGCCGTGGGGATACCGGCCTGCTGGCGGATGGTTTCAGCAAAGGGCACCTGATAACCCGGCCCGGTTTGAATTTTGGCGTCAGGCACCGCCCCACCGGAGGACACATCAATCAAGTCCACGCCTCGTTTTTTCAATTCAATCGCCAGCTGCACGGATTGTTCAACGTCCCAGCCGCCCTCCGCCCAATCGCTGGCCGAAATGCGCACCCACAAGGGCAGGGA
>DAIDMR010000348.1 GCA_027448865.1 Vampirovibrio sp. | reverse complement strand
GAAACATTGTCCCTGCTACAGAATGACCTGGCCATTGATGGCAAACTGAACGGGGATGCCTTGCGGATGGCCAATGAGAAAGTTCTGGACAAGATCTTCATGGGTGCCCCCGGTGTCACCGCCCAGCAAGTTCAGGCCCAGTCCGTGCAACGAGCCCAGCAGAACGGTCGAACCGCCGCACAAATTCAGCAAAGTCTGCAACTCAGCGCCAATGAAGCCATTCAGCAGTTTGGCGGCTTCGTGAAAGATCACCCGGTGATCAGCGCGGTGGGTGCCGGGGCCATGGCTGCAGGCGCTGCCGTTTGTCCCTTCCTGGCCGGAACCATGGCCGTGGGTGCGGGTATCGCCGCAGGCACCAAAGTGATGAGCCAGCAAGCCAGACCGGCGGCCTAGTTCATCAGCCTCCATACGTCAAAATACGACAACGACCAAAGCCTACCGGGTTTTGGTCGTTGCATTTGTGTGAATCGCCTGACCCCAGTCGCAGAAACAGTGCCCTCATAATACAATCAGATCAAAGGTACTCTGTAACGTGTGGGAAAAGTGCTTATGACCCTTACCAATACCCCCTTGCCGTTGGACGGTGAGAGCCTGACTCTGGAAGCCTTACAACAGGCCAGCTTGAACGCGGACGTCAAAATTGCGCTGGGCGATGGCTGCCTGGCCAAATTGCAAGCCTCCCGGCAAGTGGTGGAAGCGGTTTTGAAATCGGGCAAGACGGTGTATGGGGTGAATACCGGCTTTGGGGCACTCAGCAATGTCTCTATTTCCCCCGAACAGGTGGACCAATTGCAGGCCAATCTGGTGCGCAGCCATGCCGCCGGAACTGGCCCTATTCTGGAATTTCCGGTGGTGCGGGCCATGATGTTGCTACGGGCCAATACCCTGGCCAAAGGCTTTTCCGGGGTTCGCCCGGTGGTGGTGGAAACCTTGCTGGCTTTACTGAATGCCGGGGTTTATCCCAGAATTCCCTCCCAAGGCTCTTTGGGGGCCAGTGGGGACTTGGCGCCTTTGGCCCACATGACGCTGGTGCTGATGGGCGAGGGCGAGGCCTATTACCAGGGAGAATTGCTGCCCGGCGCGGAGGCCCTGAAGCGAGCCAAAATAGCGCCGCTGAGGCTAGAAGCCAAAGAAGGACTGGCACTGCTGAATGGCACCCAGATGATGACCGCAGTGGGAGCGCTGACCCTGTTGCAGGCGGAATCGCTGCTGGCAATCGCGGAAGTGGCCGGGGCCATGACCATTGAAGCAGTAAAGGGCAGCCAAAAACCCTTTGATGCCCGAGTAGCCCAGGTTCGGGCCCATGCCGGACATGCCCGGTCAGCGGCTATTATTCGGAATTTGCTGGCCGGTAGCGAGATTATGGAATCGCATCGAGATTGCGCCAAAGTGCAGGACGCCTACTCGTTGCGCTGCATTCCGCAAGTGCATGGAGCCGCTCGGGAGCTGATCGCTTCCGCTCGTAAGACCCTGGAAATCGAGATTAATTCGGCCACCGACAACCCGCTGGTTTTTCCCAATGGCGATATTATCTCGCAGGGCAATTTCCACGGGGAACCCGTGGCCATGGCCATGGAGCAATTGGCGCTGGCCTTGTGCGAATTGGGCAGTATCAGCGAGCGGCGCATTGATAAATTGATGAATCCCGCTTTCAGCGAGTTACCCGCTTTTTTGGCCGGAAGAGAGCAGGAAGGCTTGAATTCTGGGTTGATGATCATCCACTACACGGCGGCGTCCCTGGTTTCGGAAAATAAAATTCTGGCCCATCCGGCGGTGGTGGATACCATTCCCACCTCCAACGACAAAGAGGATCATGTGAGTATGGGGGCCATTGCCGCCCGCAAAGCCGCTAGGATTCTGGAGCAGACCCGGTGGGTACTGGCCGCAGAACTGCTGGCCGCAGCCGAAGGTCTGGAGTACCGGGGCGATCTGCGGCCCGGGCACGGAATCTGGCGGGTCTATCAAAAAATTCGGGAGACCATTCCGCCCTTAACCGTGGATCGCACCCTGGCCGGGGATGTGGCCCTACTGGTGCGCCAGATTGAGGATGGCAGCCTGCTGACAGTCGTGCAGGATTGTTTATCCACATAAGCGAAAGCTTTTAAGAGACCAGCAGCTTCTGGCGAACCCGCTCTTCCAAAATCGGCAACAGTTTGGCCGGGGCCTCGTCTATGGAGAATTCCATGGTGCAGCCGGCGGCCATTTTGTGGCCCCCGCCGCCGAACAGGCCCATCACGGCGGCCACGTCAATATCGTGGGAATCGCTGCGAATGCTGATTTTGGTTTGTCCTTGCTCGGTTTCCTTAAACACCACAGCCACCAGCACAGTATCCACCCGACGAATGGTTTCCACCATGCCGTCCAGATGCTCATCCAAAGCCCCGTGACGGCCCAAAAGCTCCCGAGAGACCACCGTCCAGCCAATGGTTTTATCGGCGTTGAACTGGGCCTGCAGCATGGCGTCGGCCTGCAACATCACCTGACACAAGGGTTGCTCTTCATACAATTGCTTGAAAATGTATTCCGGATCGGCCCCGGCGGCAATCAGGCTGGCGGCGGTTTCCATAACCCGTACCGTGGTGTTGCTGTACTTAAAGCCGCCGGTATCGGTCACAATGCCCGTATACAGGCAGGTGGCAATGCTGGCATCCAGAGGAATGTTCATGGCCTTGAAGATATGAAAGGCCACTTCCGCGCTGGCCGCCGCAGTCGACTCCACAATATTGAGGGTGCCAAAGCGATCGTTGCTGACGTGATGATCGATGTTCACCGAGACTTTAGCCCCCTCAAAAATGGATCGAGCCAAGCCCAGACGATCCGCGGAGCCACAGTCCACCGAAATAGCCATGTCATATTGACTCAGCAAGGTGGTGGCCGTTTCCATGCGCAACACCTCCTGAATACCCGGTAAAAAGCGGTAGGTATCGGGCATTTTACCTGAAATCACGCAATCAATGCGCTGAATATGCGGACAGGCCTTGGTAAAGGCAAACTTGATGGCCAACATGGAGCCCAGGGTGTCGCCATCCGGGCCCACATGGGCAGTGACAAAAATGGTTTTGGCCTGGCCGACTGCGGCTATAAAATCGTCGTAAATGACAAGACTCCTTGTGAATGCTATGTTTGCTCAATATTATACTCCGGCTCCGGCCCCGGAGCCAGAGCCGGAAAACCGCCCACCTCCTTGTCCTCACACCTCAGGAATTGCCGCCGCATGACTCAAGAAGCCATTCTCGCCCAAGTACAACAAGCCCACGGCATTGATAAACTGCTGCAAGTGGTGGCCCAGCTTCGCCATCCCGAGCATGGGTGTCCCTGGGATCTGAAGCAGACCCACAGCAGCCTGAAACGCTTTATGCTGGAAGAAGCTTACGAGGCAGTGGAGGCGATTGATGCAACCGAGCAATGTGGCGATCCTTCGGCGTTAAAAGAGGAACTGGGCGATGTGTTGCTGCAAGTGGTGCTACACAGCCAACTGGCCCAAGACGCTGGCACCTTTGACTTTCAGCAGGTCTGCGACACCATTGCCGAAAAGCTCATTCGCAGACACCCGCACGTTTTTGGCAATGTCTCCGTAGACAATGCCGAGGCTGTGGTCAGTAATTGGGAGGCCATTAAGCAGGCCGAAAAAGGGCACCCCAAACAGGAGAGCATTCTGGAGGGCATTTCCAAAAGCCAGCCGGCCCTGAGTCGAGCCCTGGAAACCAGCCAAAAAGCAGTTAAAGTGGGCTTTGAATGGCCCAATCTGAACTCCTTATGGGAGTGCGTGATGAGCGAATACCAGGAATTCCGGGCGGAATTGGACGCCCTGCAACCCGGCCAACCTGTTTCCGCGGCAGCCTTTGAGCGGCTGGAATCGGAAATGGGCGATATTTACTTTGCCAGCGTCAATCTGGCCCGGCATTTCAAAATCGATCCGGAAGTGGCCCTCACCAAGGCCACGACCAAATTCACCCAGCGCTTTCAGGCCATGGAGGCCCTGATTTTGGAGCGCTACCCCCAGGCGGAATCTTTGGAAGCCGCCATGGCCAATCTCGATTTTGAAAGCTGGGACGCCCTGTGGCGAGAGGCCAAGCAAAGAACCAGCCTGATCCAGTGATTGGATCCACCCTGTTGGTTTGACAACACAGCCCCGTTTTGCCAAACCGTGCAAACGGATTACCCTATCAGTAGCCAATCACTGATAAAAAACCTACGTTGAACAGCAGGCCAAACAAGCTCTGCCACTTGTTTTTTGGAACATTTCAAGCCAGTCTATTGTCTAATCAGATTAAAGCGTACCAATTCCATCCAGAACCGGCCTGATCCAACCATTTTCTGACTACAACCGTTCACGAGCCCCCTCTACTATCCAATATCCAAGGGAAATCACTGGGGGGGGGGTAATCACTTGCAGGAGCCAGTTGCATGCCTCATCCCGCCCTGATCACTCAACCATCCACACAGAGAAAAACAGACCTCCCCGGCAACATTTTCAGCCCCATCACCCCGCCCACCGGGGTAGCCCGTCGTATGGCAGCCTTAATGGCGCAACTTCCACAACCCAGCCGATGGCAACGTTTATTTTTGCGCTTTACCAGCCAGTTCAAACAAAACATGGCCGAACTGGAAGCCCTGATGCACTACGGCAGCAGCCCGGCAGTCTGGGACATCGCCCGCCTGACCCGGAAAAAGGCCCAACAAAAACTCAGCCCCACAGAGCAACAGGAACTGGACTGCCTGACCACGTTTCACGACAGCCCGTCCGTTCACCGCATTACCAGCCTGAAACTCAGGGCTTACAGGCATGCGCTGAGTCCTGAGGAGCAGCGCGAACTGACCCACCTGCAGCGCAACCTGTATCAGGGAAAGGGGATTCCGGCTCAGGTGCTGGACTTGCTGTGGTCTCAATCGCCGCAGAACTTAACCGACCATTTTATTTAGTAGCGTACTTATTCATAGCGTGGGAGAGAAAAAATCAAGATGCTGAGCTTACTCCAGTCCTTCAGCCTGATTTACGCAGGCGCTTTGTGTGCGGTGTTTTGGACGGTTCAAGGCCTTCGTAAAAACAACCGACCGCAAGCCGTGTTGGCGGATTGCCACGTCCGCCGAACGACCCCATTAACCGGTCTGAGGTGCCCCCGCTGGCCGTAACTCCAGCTCATCCCCAATTTCGGTGACGCTTTGGGCAATGGCCCCCGCCGGTAATTCCAGCACCACTTTGCCACCTTTCACAAAGCGAGACACCCGCCAGGGCTTCATCCGCTCCAACAGGTACAGCACCTTGCCGTTGCCATCCAGAAAAATGGCGTCAAACTCAAAGCGCATAAAAAAGGAATGAACATCCTGGCAGGGGACAATCCACAGCCCAAACCCCGGGGGAATGCCCGGTTTGCCCATCAGGCCCACCAACCGCTTGAAATAGGAATCCGCCTTTTGCACCTGGCGGGCCACCACAGTCTGCCGGGTTTTATTGATCACCTCATATCCCATTGCGCCTGCTCCTCTCACGGCCTCCTACAAAGCAACTACCTCTATTATAGGACGCCTGCGCGGATGCGGCGGATCCGCGTCCACCCTTTGGCCGATGAGACTCCTCCAAAAAATTGACCCTTCAGCCGGGAATATCCAACCTTCAGATGATGAGCGGCTTTAAAAAGCTGAGATATGATACTAACAAGATTACTTTAATCAAACGAGTGTGAAAGACGGAATCGGTAGGCTATTTGTGGTGCCCCCCCTCATTAAGCGCATCACGGATTCGGTATGAAACAGTAACCCCGGTTTGATCCATTTTTTAATTTTGTGGAAGTGTGTGTGTGTCAGGGAGCTTTAGGAGAAAACAAATCTTATGATGAGACGGATGCAGTCCTCGGAAACCACTGTGTTTATCGTGGATGATAACGCCAATCACAGCGCGGGCATTAAACAGTTGCTGGAACTCCAGTCGGATTACCATTTGGCCGGTATCGCCACCAACGGCGAAGATGCCGTCAAGCGGCTGGCCGAAGCCAATGTGGACATCGTGCTGATGGATATCAACATGCCTGAAGTGGACGGGGTGGCCGCCATTCAGCAAATTATGGCCATCAATCCCAATCTTAAAATCCTGGCCCTGACTGGCTACGATGAGTCGGATCTGATCTTCCGGGCCATGAAGCACGGGGCCAAAGGTTACATCCTGAAAACCATGGTCACTTCCCAGTTGATTGCGGCCATTGAAGAAGTCCTGAACGGAAAAGTGTATCTGCCACCCATTCTGGCCACCAAGTTTTTTGATGAGTTCCAGAGCCGCATGGGCAAAACCAATCGCATGGATCCCACCAAACAGGCTCTGCTCGGTTACCTGACCTCTCGTGAAAAAGAAGTGCTGAAACTGCTGACCGACGGCATTACCTACAAAGGCGTGGCCGATAAGCTGGTGATCAGCGAAACAACCGTTAAAACGCACGTCAACAATATCTTCCAGAAGTTGCAGGTCAACGATCGCACCCAGGCTGTCTTGTACGCCCTGAAATACGGTCTGGTGGATGGCGGTTCCAACCCCTCTCAAATGGCCGGATAAGCTGCACGGGTTTGAAACCCCACACGGTTCCCGACACCAGTTATAATGAGATCAAACCTGATGAAATCCCCCGGCCCACCCGCTTGGGGATTTCGTCTTGACTGTATGGCGAGTGAGTGATTTGAAGCAAGGCGTTAAAAAAATCCAGCTGGATGGACTGTTTGGGCATCTATGCTCATCCACGGGCATGTATTCCCGAGAGACCTTTCAAAGCCTGTATAGCTGTATTACCCGCATGGTACGGGATTACCGCATGCCGGGCTTTGTGATGACCCGCACCCTGGACGATGAGGTCTTTGAAACCATGGCCCACGCTCTGGCGGACATCCCGGAGCTGCCGCTATACCGCTTCAATCAACCCGACCTGTTTCCGGTGGAAAGTGGTATTTGCGATCAAACCGGTTTTCTCATCGTACTGACCAATCGACTCTGCGCGACGTTGTACTGGTCGGCAGCCACTCACCCCACCTATCGCATGTATGAAGGAGGATGGACGTTTCATCCGGGGGATACCCGCACCCTGGCCGGGCACCTGATTGCGCACTTGCAACAGCCCGAACTGGAAACGTTACTGAAAGAAACACCCGTGGATCGGCGCTACGATGACAAGCTGAATATGTTGATCACCTCGCTGGTGCATGGTCTGGAAAACCGCAACCGGGAGCTGACTGTGGCCCTGGATCAAGTGCAAATTTTAAACAAACGGAACGTGGACACGGAACGGCTGGCAGCCATCGGCCAGCTTTCCTCGGTGATTGCCCATGAAATTCGAAATCCGCTAGGCCTCATCGACCTGTACGCCAAACTGACCGAAGACCATTTGGGACAATTAAACCTGACTGCCGACAGTGATAAAAAAGCCCTCCTGCTCAAAAATCTATCGCTCATCCGCCAGGCCACCAGCAGTCTGGAAAGCATTTTATCGGAGCTGACCAACTACTCTCGCCCCCTGCAGCTCAATCCGCAGCCGGTGGAACTCTACCAGCTGGTTCGGGATATTTGCGACTTTTACCAGCCCTCTTATCAGGAGCAGAATATTTCCCTGATTGGCCCGGAAAACGGTCTGATCGAATGGTTGACGCTGGATGCCGACAAACTTCGGCAAGCCCTGCTCAACCTGCTGAAAAACGCGTTGGAGGCCTCCAAACCCGGCACGCAGGTCACCGTGCAAGTGGAAAACAACCCGCTGGATTCCCAGGTACGGGTCACGATCACGGATCAGGGAACTGGCATTACCCCTCAAAACAGCCAGAAGTTATTCACCCCCTATTTTTCCACCAAGGGCAGCGGCACCGGTTTGGGGCTGGCCCACAGCCGGAAAATTCTACAGGCCCACGGCGGCAGCGTGGAACTGTTATCCAGCATACCGGGACAGGGCAGCGTCTTTGCCATCATCTTGCCCAAAACCAAATCTCAGGAGGCTGTGACATGAAAAAAGCGGCTCGCAGTCCTCTATCCATCAACATATCAAACCGGTTGCCCCAACAGCTATTCATAATACTGCTATTATTGACCGGCTGCATGACCTGGAGCGGCTGCGACATGAAGCTGCCCCCCATGCCCTGGGACAAACCCGCCCCCGCTGACAAAGCCCACGGCGCAACCGGAGAGGCAGCAGCCAACGAAGAGGCTTCCGCCGAGGAAAGCGCTGAACCCGCCGAGCCTGTCGATGAGCGCATGCTCCTGCCCAAAGCTATGCACGATCTGCCCTTTGAGGAAGTCTCCATCCCGCTTGCCGATCAATTGGTGATCTACGGTCGCTTATACGATCCCAGCCTGAGCGAGCCGGGAGAAAATGAAATCCCCGACAGCGAAGAATACCAAGGCCCCAAATACCCGCTGGTTATTTTACTGCACGGTCTCAACCGGGATCATCTGGCCTGGAGCGACTTACCGGCCACCCTGACCCATGCCGGTTATGCTGTTTTCGCCCTGGACCTGCGGGGCCACGGCAAAAGCACCATCACCACCTGGAAGCGTCGGGTCAGCTGGCGTTTACTGCAGCCCGAGCAATGGAAAAATCTGCATCGCGATATTACCCAGGTCATCCAATACTTTAAAAAAGGCGAAGATTACCCGGAAGTGGATGGTAGTCAGGTGGCGCTCATCGGGGAAAAACTGGGGGCCAACGTGGCCACGTTTGTCGGCAAAAACAGTACCGAAGTCAAAGCGTTGGTGCTGCTATCCCCCGGCATAGAATTCAAGGGCATTGACGCCAGTCGGGGGCTGCTGGAATACGGCAACCCCACCCTGATCCTCAGCAATCATGATTTTAAGGAATCACACAGCCAGGCCCAACACCTCTACAACTGGATTACCGGCCCCAAAACCTTGCAGGTTTACGAAAAAATTGGGGAAGGAGCCGAAATGCTGGGCAATCAGCCCGGCGTAGGTCTGCAAATAGAGGCCTGGTTGTCCAACGTATTAAAACCCTTAAAGCCCGCACCGGGAGCAAAGGCGACTTCATCCAAAACTGGCACTGAAACCAGTGGCCATCCGCCCTCAGGCAATCCATTAGAGATCGGCCACAACAGCGAAGCGGCACAGAAAGATGACGCCAGCGTCGCCACACCGCCCCCGGCCAAGCATTAACGGCGGAGCTGATTAAAACCAGGCAAGGGAGCCTTCCCAAGACGTTTGTACTTGTTTGAGTACAGTGAGTTCAAGATGGATGCTGGGCAACTTCGCAAAAGCAATTTCATAGTCTGTGTGAGCTGAACACAGTTTTACAAACGTCTTGGGAAGGCTCCCTTGCCTGGGATTAAAAACAAGAAGCACCGTTAAGAGGGCAGGGACAAAGCGGGAATACTGACCACCGTGGGTTGCTTCATGGCCAGCGCCTGAAACGGCATGCGTCGACTGGTTTCATAGAAACGATCCGGTTCCGCGGTCACGAAATAATCCACCTCAGCCATGGAACGCCCCGTGACCTGTGGGCTGACCAACTGATACTCAGCCAGCAACCGCTTGGCCTCCAGCGCCATAAAGACCGCCGGATCCAACACATCCGCGCCTGGCGACAGGGCGGCCACCTGATCCATCACATAGGGGTAATGGGTGCAGCCCAGCACAATGGCCTCTGCCCCCCGATCCTGCAAGGGACGCAAATACTGGCGCAATAAAGCATGACACGCGGGCGTGTCCCCTTTTCCCTCTTCTATTAAAGAGGCCAAATTATCGCAACCCACCTGCGAGAGCAAGATAGGGGCATTCAAGTCATCCAGTAAAAACTGGTATCGATTGGAAGCCACCGTAGCCGGAGTGGCCATCACCCCCACGGTGCGATACTGACCCGCCGTTGCCAGCCAGCGACAAATGGGGGTCACCGGATCGACAAAGGGCACACCCGGATAGAGGCCAAACAACTGAGGCGCCACCGATGCCGCCGTATTGCAGGCCACCACCATCATCTTCACCTGATGCCGCTCAAACAGCCAGCGCAGGCAGGCAGACAGATATTCGGTCACCTGGGACTGGGTTTTCTCCCCGTAGGGCATGTGTAAAGTATCGCCAAGGTACACAAAACGCTCGTCGGGCAAAGTCTGCATCAAACGATCCAGAACCCGCAGCCCCCCCAACCCGGAATCAAATACCCCAATCGGATTTTGAGCAGTCTGTTGGGGATCGGATGGGAGGGGTTGGTTCATTCAGTGACTACTTTGCTGCGTTGGCGGACACTCGGGTTTTCAAATAGTCTACAACACCATCCGCAATGGATCGAGCGGTTTTGGACTTGCGCTCATAGGTCTGTAAGGCCGCCAGCTCATTGGGGTTGGATACATAGCCCACTTCACACAAAATAGCCGGGACATTGGTGTGGTGAATGACGTAAAACATAGCCTTCTTGACCCCACCATCCCGGGCACTCACCGTGTTAATCTCCCGGTTATGCACACTGCGGGCCAAAGCAATGCTTTGGGGCGTGTAGTAGTAAGTTTCAATGCCATTGGCCGCCGCATTGACCGAGGCGTTGTGGTGAATACTGATAAACAGATCCGGACGAATCTGGTTGGTAATGGCCGTAATTTTAGGCAGAGGCAAAAACTCATCCGTGCTGCGGGTCATAAACACTTTAAACCCTTTGGCCTCCAGCGCATCTCGCACCATCAAGGCCAGGGATAAATTCAGGTCTTTCTCGTTCACCCCCCCACGCATGGCCCCAAAGTCTTTACCGCCATGGCCAGCGTCCACCACGATTCGGGCGGGGAAGGGCGCCTTACCGGCAGCAGCCAAGCCCGCCAGATTGGGAAAAGCACCCGTACTTTTGGCGATGCGATCGGCGGAGATTTGCAGTTCCAGCACTTTGCCATCATCGGAAATGGAAGGAATGATTCTGGTATCGGCCTGCACCAGCTGAATGGCCAGTTTGCTGTTGGGCTGGCCTTCCGTCAGGGGCTCCAAACGCATTTTCTCAATTTCAGGATACTGACGGGCATCAAAGTTAATATTGGTGGGATGGGCGGCCTGATTCAACAGATCCAGCACCAGACGATCGTCTTTCTTCAGGAAGCGATGCACGATAGGGGTGCTGGCAGCCAGCCGCAAAATGGTATTACCCCCTTCCCGGCGCAGATCGATACTTTGCACCTCACCCAACTGCGTATTCACCGAGAGCTTGGTGATCGACGTGCCGGAATCCGGGGTCAAGGCCAGCAGATTTTTCTCACCGCCATTATAAATGGCCTCCAACTGGTCTGGGTCGCTGGACTCAATAACAATCCGAACCGTATTCTCATCAAATTGACCCACCCGAACCTGACGCATTTCAGGCAGTCGGGTGCTAATGGGCTCCAGTAGCTGACGACTGCGCAATACCGCTCCCTCCAGCTCCACCACCAGACGGCTGGGGTCGTTCAGGGTAAAGCGCTTTTTGATGCGCAAAGTAGTGCCTGCCACCGACTGAATGAACAACTTGTTATCACGCACCTGTACACTCTCGATAATGGCTGTCCCGGCAGGCACAGGCGTATCCAGAATGGTGGGTTGCACAGCCGGGGTTTGCGTTTCCGGCTTGGGAGGAAGCGTCGCCAAAACGGGCGGCTGAGAAGAAAGTTTGACGCCCGGCTTGGCCACAGGCGGCAAGGGCTGAACCACCTTGCCCGCTTGCACGGCGGGCTTGGTCACAAAACTGGTGGAAGCAATCTGGGCCGGAGAAAGTGATGCAGGAGCCAAACCCAGCACCTTGAGGGCTTTTCCTTCAAATTCCGGGGTCAGCCGGGCCAAGGTTTGGTTGTTATCCACATAAATGGTAGCCCGAACCGAGCTATAAAAAGGACTTTGAGTATCACTGAGTTCAACCCGGTCAACACCATTTTGATTGACCCGGAATACGTTTTGCCCACCGGACAACCGGGCATTGGGAATATCCAGCACAATCCGATAGGGGGACGGCAGTTTTAACACCGTAAAATTCCGGGTTTCCACACCGGTAAAAGCACGGTTGGCCTCCAGAACAAGCCCGCTGCCATCCGGGCTCACCTGAACCCCGGAAATGCTGAGCAAACTGGACTGAGCCGACTGATGGCGACTGGCAGCGAACGCACTGGTAGCGCCACCAAACCCACTGACAGCCATCAGCGCGCAAGCCAACAAAACGCTCAACAAACGCTGAATCCGGGGTACAAACACCATGCTGATTTCTCCCTGATTGGCTAAATCTGCTAACTCAACTCTAAAAACGACTTTCACAAAACCATTTGAGACGAAACCAAAGCCGGAAGGTTCATGAACAAAAAACACGCCGACTTCGGGCCAGTGTAATACTCTGTTACAAGTGGATTAACCGCCTCAAACAGCTTATTACTATATTAATTGTAGCGGTTTTGGACTGGAAAAGGAAGTCCTAACCGTAAATAGAATCCATCAGCACCCGGAAAGCTCAACCTTAAGCTAGCTTTCATCAAGCCTTCATCAAAAACTGGAACTACCGTGGAACGCCCCGCGCAGCATCTGTTGAAGCTCCGTGGGATTCTCGGACGTGTCCAGCGCATCCTCAGGCGTAATCAAGCCATTGCGAAACGCATTATGCAGAGAATGGTTGAGGCTATGGGCCCCCTCAAACTCGGCGTTGTTCAATAACTGATAGATTTCGCCCATTTCATCCCGCAAAATATAATCGCGAATGGCCGGTGAAACCACCATGACTTCAGACACAGCCACCCGGCCCTTGCCTTCGGCTTTTTTAACCAAACGCTGAGAAACGGTTCCTTGCAACACGCCCGCCAATTGGCTGCGGATGGAATCACGCTCGTAAGGCTCAAAGGCGTTGATAATCCGGTTAATGGTCTGCACCGAATCCGTGGTGTGAAGGGTCGAAAATACCACGTGACCGGTCTCTGCCGCATGCAAGGCGGCCATCATGGTTTCCCGATCCCGCATCTCACCGATCAGAATCACATCGGGGTCCTGTCGCAAGGCGTACTTGATGCCATTGGGAAAGCTGTCTGTGTCCATCCCCAGCTGTCGCTGGGTGACCACGCTCTTGTCGCTCTGGTAAACATATTCCACCGGATCTTCCAGGGTGACGATGTGCTTGTACCGGGTACGGTTAATGGTATTGAGCAAGGCGGCCAAGGTGGTGGACTTCCCCGAGCCGGTGGGCCCGGTGACCAGCACCAGCCCCTTGTGCAAATCCGCAAATCGGCTAATCACCGGCGGATGCCCCAGATCGTCCAGGGTTGGAATTTGCAGGGGAATCAAACGCATGACCAGGCCCAGTCGCCCCATTTCGTAAAACAGGTTGACCCGGAAGCGACAGCTGTTATCCAGCATAAAGCTGAAGTCAAAATCCGTCCGATTTTTAAGCCGGGGCAAGGTTTTTTCGGGAATAATACTTTTGGCGAAATTTTGGATGTCCAACTCCGAAAGCGGTGGCATTTTGGTGGGCAGCATGTCGCCATCCTTGCGCATCACCGGGGCAGCCCCCGCCCGAACATGGATATCGGAGACACCCTGAGCCACAGCCATTTTTAGAAAGATATCCAGATCTATCCCGCCTGAGACAGGGCCAGAGGATGATCCGGAGACCTCAGGAGAAGATGCATGTGGAGGAATGCTCATACCAGATCCTTGCTTCTTGGGGCGCACAGTCGGGTTGAACCGTTCCTGAAGTATGGACGCAACACCTCGGGGATAGCTACCTCCTGATGACTGATTTGATAGTTTTCCAGAATGGCGGCCAAGGTACGACCAACGGCTAAGCCGGAACCGTTAATGGTATGCACGAAAGCAGGTTTTCCAGTGGCTTCGGAACGGTACTTCAGGCCAATACGACGGGACTGAAAGTCTGTGAAGGTACTGCAACTGGAAATTTCGCGATAAACACCCTGAGCCGGCATCCAAACCTCAATATCGAAGCACCGGGCGGCAGAAAATCCGATATCCCCGGCGCAGAGGGCCACCACCCGATAGGGCAATTCCAGCTTTTGCAGGATAACTTCCGCGTCTTCCAGCAATTTCAGGTGTTCCGCAGGGCTATCCTCCGGCCTGCACAGCTTGACCAGTTCAATTTTGTCGAATTGGTGCTGTCGAATCAATCCACGGGTGTCTTTCCCCGCACTCCCCGCTTCTCGCCGGAAACAAGGGGTATAGGCCGTCATGTTAATGGGCAGTTGACTCTCGGACAGTAATTCTCCAGCGTACAGGTTGGTGACCGGCACCTCCGCCGTGGGAATCAGGAACAGCTCATCGTCCTTGCAGCGGAACATGTCCGCTTCAAACTTGGGGAGCTGGCCCGTCCCGGTCATGGCTTGCCGATTGACCAGAAAGGGGGGCAAGACTTCCTCGTAACCGTTTTCCGTATGGGTATCGAGCATAAAGTTAATCAGGGCCCGCTCCAGACGGGAACCTTCCCCCCGCATGACCGAAAAGCGGGACTGGGCGATTTTGACGCCTCGCTCAAAGTCCAGAATGCCCAGATTGGCCCCAATTTCATAATGCGGCAACGTGTCCGGGCAGTAACGGGATTTGAATTCATCACCCCACGTTCTCAGCACCACGTTCTGGGATTCATCGGCTCCATCGGGGGTTTCTGGCAACGGCGTATTGGGAATTTCCAGCAACAAGGCAGACTGCTGTTCGGCCAGCGCTTCCTTTTGAGCTTCAATGTCCTTGATGCGCTCAGCCAGCGAACGGGTTTGCTGCTGGATGGCTTCGGTATCGCGGCCTTCCTTCTTCGCCTGGGCAATTTGCTGGGTGATCTGATTGCGTTGACTTCTTAAAGTCTCCTCTTCCTGAAGCAGCTCCCGACGCCGAGCATCCAGAGCCAGTATGGCATCCACGGACAAATCCGGCTTACGGCGTTTCAGGGCCTGATTAACAGCATCGGGGTTTTCTCGAATCAGTTTAATATCCAGCATTTTTCCATCCAGGGCACGACCCAAGCGCAATCAGGAAAGGCCTAACCGCTGACTTACGCCGTACCATCGCAAATTCCAACAGGCCCATTATACCGCAGCCCTTCCTTCAGTTATCGGATGGCAAACGCGCTGAATCCAATTACACTTGAAACAACCCCAACGGTTCGTAACAGCAGTTAGCTGATGGCCGACTGGTAAAGCATATAAATCCACCCAACCACAACACCAGCAATAATCGCAATAATGATGATGTTGATGAAATAGGACAGGTACTTGGTTGTGATCAAAATAATTTGCTGCTTATCCAGTTTCATAATGCAACACTTACCGCTTATGGGGGGTCAGGCTTTTTATCGATCCATTGGCAGTAAAACTTTAATCATTTTAATTTGTGCCGGTACTGGCCCTGTGGGCTTTGCCAATAACACCGACGAAAACTGGCCGGAACCGGTTTATTTCCCCCAGAAGCAAACCACCCCGGACAAATCAGCCAACACAAAGCCCGAACAGGAAAATGGCAAAGAGGAAGATGGCAAAAAATGGTTTTGGCCATTCGGGAAAAAAGCCGCCAAAGAAGCGCCGGGTGCCAGCCAAGCCCAGAACGAATCCAAAACGGGCCCCAAGGACCCGCCTGCCAGCCCCTATCCCCTCATCCGCATTCCCATGGCATTTCAGACCAACCAGGGCCCTGTTCCCACAGGCATTTACCTCCTACAGCCCGGCCCCTGCCAACCGGCAAGCGACCCCAGCAAACCCTCCCAAAAGTGCTTCAGCTTAACCCAGCGTAACAGGCGACTCCTGGTATTTGAGGCCCATCCAGTCAGCCTGCCTGATATCAACCTGGCAAAAGAAGGCACTCCCAGCCCCTTATCCAAAGCGGATCTTAAAAAACCGGATCCGCTCACCGCGACCATCAAACTGTCCCCGGATCAAAAAACACTGCGCTTTCAGGTTCAGCAAGGGCAAAACACGATGGAAAGCGATCCTTTTCCGGTTTTTGTGGATCAACGCACCATTTTGACCTACTAAATTGAGCTTCTCCCACAAACTTATTAATCCCAGCGATTCGGGCCGTTAAAAAGAGGATAAAACCCTATTATCCCCCTGATCGAAAGAAATGGTCGCAAACGGAGCTTTAAGCTAACAAGAGTACACGCCGGTTCTCTGAAATCTGTTATCCGCAGAGAAGTAGAAAAAGATTCGGTTATTTATTATGACAGATAGCTTCAAGTCTTATGCAGGTTTACACAAAGGCATGCTAGCCATGAGAGGGTAAATCACGAGCTAAAGAGTATGTACGGGGCAATGTCCATGTTAACAAATGCGAATCGCCTTTCGCCTTATTGAAACGTGTTATCCACGGCACGTTTCACCATGTTAGCGACAAGCATCTAGATCGTTATCTGGGTGAGTTTGATTTCCGATGGGATTCTAGAAAAGATAACAACGCCGAAAGAGTGGTCAAAGCCATCAAACAGATCAAAGGGAAACGCTTGCAATACAGAGGGTCCATTAATGGCTAGAAGGGGGCATCAAACCAGCCATCTTCAGTTTCCTCTTGTTTGGCGGGAGAGTCAGATGTTTCAGCAGGATTTATATACTGATACACCCCTCTTTTATCGGTCTTTTTGAACACATCTGTAGCTCTTGCAATATCAGCACTGATGTTCTTGGGAACAATACCAGCTTCATGCAGAATTGCCCTAGCTTTTGATACCTCTAATAGATTTCCATGACCTTGAGCAATTATTTCCAAGCACTGCCTAACGCTTAAACCTTCAAATTTCCTTCTTAGTTCTTCATTAATGAAAACAGGATGAGGGGATATAGAACCATTGTGCTTATATTTTGAGAATCTTTCATAAACACGGCGAGCCTCAACCAAATCTTTCTCGACGGTTTGACGTTCATTATCTAGTTCTTTTAATCGACTTTCTAAACAGTCTATGTACTCTTCAAAATCCTCATCATATGTTTCCATAGGTAAATCTCCTGACTGATTTTGTTGATTTCAGTCATGTTGTGTGACATAATGTTAAGTGTAAATCTGGAGCCCGGCGGGGACGATCCGCTTGCCTCCGGTGCCTCACACCGGCAAGAGCACCCGCTCTTTTAAGGCTCGGGCCCCAGGTTAGAAAAAAGATCCCAGTGGCGGGACTCGAACCCGCAATCCTGGCCGGAGTCGGTTTTCAAGACCGATGCGTTTACCAGTTTCGCCACACCGGGATCTTTTTCATTTCTACATTATAACGGAGAGCGGCCTCGGCTACAATCCCATGAAAACTAACAAAGATAACAGGGGCAAAAAATTGGGGCATTCTACGGATTAAGGATCCCAAAAAACGGATTGCGCAGGAGAAGCCCGTATCGCTTTCCCCTCTTGAGTTTGGACAGGCCCTAAAAGGTCTGCTAGAAACCCCTCCTCCGCCAAAAGAAGATCAAGATCTGAACACCGACAACAAACAACCTTAAGGATCTTTTAAGATTTCGGGGTTGTCTTCGGCCGGGGTTTGGTTTGTGAAGTATGTAAGTCCGAAATAGAATCGCCGGTTTCAAACATTGCAAAGCCTTCACCTTAATAGCAGGGCAGGGCACTTTAAGATACAATAGTCGTCCATAGAGCGCTAAATTTCCGCAGGTACTCTCAGCGATTCTAGACCGTTACGTGTGTATTAAATTAAGGAATCCGGAATGATGAACCTCGAACTCCCCGTGCCGACTGGACGGCCTTCTCGCTCCGTGGCAGATATTTTAAAAGAGGCCAAAGAAAAAAAAGTTAAACTGATCCGGCTGCAATTCGTGGACATCCACGGCATGCCCAAAAGCATGGGCATCCATGTGGATCAGCTGGAAAAGGCCCTGAACAACGAAATCATGCTGGATGGATCTTCCATCGCCGGCTTTCGTACCATTGAAACTTCCGATATGTACTTTTACCCGGATCTCAGCACCTTCTCCGTGATGCCTCAAACCGAGGGCGATCGGGTGGTCGGTCGGGTGATTTGCGACATTTACAACCCGGATGGCACCCCGTTTGATGGTTGCCCCCGCAACAACCTGAAGCGGGTGCTGCAAGAAGCCCAAAAACTGGGCTACATCTACAACGTTGGCCCCGAACTGGAGTTTTTCCTGTTTAAGCGCAACGAGGATGGCACCCCTTCCACCGAAACCCATGATGCCGCCGGATACTACGACATCGGGCCGGATGATCTGGGTGAAATCGTACGGGGCGAAATCGTGGATACCCTGGAGCGTCTGGGCTTTGAAATGGAGGCCGATCACCACGAAGTGGCCAGTGGTCAGCACGAAATTGACTTTAAATACTCCGATGCCTTGTCTCAGGCCGACAACGTCACCACCGTCAAAATTATTACCCGCCAGATTGCAGCCAAACATGGCCTGCATGCCTCCTTTATGCCCAAACCGGTCTTTGGGGTCAATGGTTCCGGGATGCACTGCAACCAGTCGCTGGCCAAAGTGGCGGGCGGTAACGCTTTTTACGATGAAAAAGGCGACTATCAACTGTCAGAAACCTCCCTGCACTTTATTGGCGGCCTGCTGAAGAATATTCGGGGTATTACGGCCATTACCAACCCGCTGGTAAACAGCTACAAACGGTTGGTGCCTGGCTATGAAGCCCCGGTTTACGTGGCATGGTCTGCGGCCAACCGCAGCGCCCTGTTGCGGGTACCGGCCAAACGGGGCAACGCCACCCGCGTGGAATTGCGCTCTCCGGATCCGGCGGCCAACCCCTACATGGCCTTTGCCGCCATGTTGCTGGCGGGCCTGGATGGGGTAAAGAACAAGATTGAGCCCCCCAGCCCGGTGACCGCCAACATCTACAAGCTGTCCGCCGATGAGCGTCGGGAGCAGAAAATCCCCGCCTTGCCCGGCAGCCTGTATGAGGCCCTGGAAGAGATGAAAAACAGCAGCGTAGCCAAAGAGGCCCTTGGTGAGCATATCTTCCACGAGTACATTAAAGCCAAAACCATTGAGTGGGATGCCTACCGTACCGATGTGACCCCTTGGGAAATCAACCGGTACATGGCCCGCTACTAAACTTACTGGCAGGCTTTTCAAGCAAAACGGGAGTGCCCAGTCAGGGACTCCCGTTTTTTGTAGTTTTTAATCAGGGCAATAAAATCCAGAGAAGAGAGACTTGCTCTAATCCATAAATCAATCCCGCAAGGCTTGCAACAGCACTGCGGCCTGAGAACCCTTCACCGTCACATCGTGGAGTACGCCGGGGTTGATTTCCAGAATATCGCCGGATTCCACATCAATCACACCATAGCCCGGAAAGGCAAACTGTAGCTGACCCTGAACCACCACCAGCACCCGGGTCTGATTAAATTTCATTTCCAGAGAGCGGCTGTGGCCTGCCAACTCACTCTGGGAGGGTTGCAATCCCTCCCGCTGCATCATGCGCGTCAAAAACTCAAGGGTGGGAGAATCCGGAGACTCCCAGCGCATAATTTCAAAAGGCTTTGAGTTCATCGTCCCTTATTGATTGAACGCCAACTGACCACATAATTATTATATATTAAATTTATTTGGAGGACATCTTGGCCGGTTTGGTACCGATGATGGGCGAGAGGGCATCAATGTGCGGTCGAACGATCAAGCCGCCCCCGAAGCGCCAGCGGTTAAACTGCCCGCCGGCATCCAGATAATCCACATCACCATAAGCGGCCAGCCAGTCGGTAAAGTTCAAAATCACGTTGGCATCAAAGGCCGTGCTGAGAGAGGTGCCATTCCCCTCTTCCCGAATGCCATGGCCCAGGCGGACGGTTTGCGCCCCGATGCTGCCGCCGAATTTGTATTCCAGAAACTTGTTGAACAAACTACCCCGAAAATCCAGACGGCCTGCGTTCATGATAAACAGTTTGGGACTGTAATAACCGCCAAACACATAGTTTGAATTCGCCAGGGTCACCGGCCTCAGGTTGACCACCGGATCTGTGATACCAGCGGCGGTGGTGTCAAAGAAGCCGTTGGTGGCATTTTTGCTGTAGCCAAAATAGAGGAACTCATACCCCACCCGCACCTGATGCTTGGCCGCATAATGCCAGGTGTAGCCCAGCGAAGTAAAAGCCTGATTTTTGTAGTTGGTAGGAATGCGGGAACCATTCACCCAAGCCCAGGCATAGCCCAGATTCCAGTCCACATTTTGACTGAAGGGGTTGGTATTGAGTTCAGCGTAAATACTGTTTTCACGGGCCTGACCGACCAGATCACCCCGAAAGCCCCCCAGACTGGGTCGCAAGCCGGTCAGGGTCAACAGGGAGGTGTACTGCGGCAAACGGCTCATACCCACCTTGGCCCGGATGCTATCGGTAAAATCGTACTGAGCCTGGGCCTGAAAGGTCACGTTGGTACTGTCGCTCTGGCTAAAGCGGGTAAAGGCCACATCGCCATCCAGGGTAAAACGATCCCAATACTTGATGGTGCTACCGAAGCCATATTCAAACCCGGCGGTACTGTCCGGTGCCACCCCATTGGGCAGATAGAAACGGCCGGGACGAAAAGCAGCCCGTACCCGAATTTGCGGGGTCAGGGACAGACTCAACTGGTTGGGAAAGCCCCAGCTGGAGAGCCGTGTGGTGGTGGAATTCCCGCCCTGACGGGAGTATAAAAAGCCGGAGCGGATCATGGGCCGCAAATCGTTGGCCAACCCGCGCTCCAAGTCATCCAAATCATCATTCCTGAAACGACCCAATCCCGATAATAGGGGGTTGGTGTCATAATCCAGGGCCGTATAGGCACCATAGGCCTTGGTCATGCCACTCCGCCCAACCGCGTTGCCCACAGCCTGATGACCAGCGCCGTCGGCATTACCGGTCGTATTGCCAACAGCCGAAAAGTTGGCCACATAAGTGCCGCTGGCTCCCGGCTCGTCCGGCTCCTGCAAACTCATCTGATCAGGTACGGCGTCCTGTGTACTGCGAATATTCTGATTAAGCGTGTTCAGCTGCCGACGGGCACTTTGCTGAAGCAATTTGAGGGTTTCCACCGCATCGCTCAACGCCTCAATTTCCGAGCGCAGGGATTGCACCTCATCGGCACTGGCATCGGCGATTAATACCCGCAAGGCCTCTTGCTGCTTGTTCTGCTGACCGATGGGCAAGCGAACCGGTCGGGACAACGGTTTAGGCAGGCCCGAATCGCCATGCGGCACACTGCCCTCCACAGAGGCAAACTGATCCGCCACCACCGGTTCAATCAGGAAATCCGGCTTCAAATTTCGTTGAAAGGGGTCGCTCTCGACAGACTCATTGCTTACCAGCGCGTAAGACGCTTCCGCGTCCAGAGGCGGCAGAAAGCCCGATTCCGGGGTTTTGGCGGCATCCGAACCGGCCTGATTTTGATCCATCAGGGGCTTAATTTGCTGAATGATTTTCATGGCCTGATCATAGCGGCCCATCAATTTTTCAGTCTGGGCCAAACCAATGGCCACATCCACATCATCGGGATACTGCTGACGCAAATCCTGAAAGAATTTTTTGGCTTCCAGCTTGCGACCGCTCCATAAGATGACATATCCCTTGCCTACCAGAGCATCCCGATGCTCCGGATTCCGGCTCAAGACCGACTCAAAGGCGTCCATGGCCTCCCCCAGCTTGTGCTCATAGGAGAGCAGTTTGCCATAGGCGGCCAGGATGTCCAAATCGGTCGTGTCTTCCTCGGTCATTTTTTTCAGTAAACGCAGGTTCTCTGCCCGATGCCGTTCACTGGAAAGCAGCAATCCCAGCCACTCCCGTTTGATGGTGCCATCATCCGGGTAGCGCTTGACCAACAT
>DAIDMR010000347.1 GCA_027448865.1 Vampirovibrio sp. | reverse complement strand
ATCCAGCGTCTTGGGGCAGAATGTCGTTCCCACTAAGCCCGACGGCGCTGTCTGGGTGGGCCTGATTCCGGGCGTGGGGGCCAAACGCGCCAACCGGGCCTGGGCAGTCCCCGCTTACGTCCGGCTGATTGAGAAACTATTGGGCCAGAACGTAGCACTTCAGGTGCTATTGGTGGGTGGCCCGGATGAACGGGCATGGGTTCAGCAAATTCTGGATGAACTTACAAAAGCGCTGGGGTACAACGTTCCCCGGGTGCAAAACCACTGCGGACGTCACGACATTCTGGGGACGGCCAGTGTGTTGGCCCAATGCGATGTGGTGGTGGGCGGCGATACCGGGCCCATGCATCTGGCCGCAGCCACCGGTGTGCCTGTGGTGGGTATCTATGGACCAACCGCTTTGGCGCGAACCGGGCCACTGGCCCACGGGGCCTCCAGGATGATCACCCCGCCGGAAGCCTTGGCCTGCTGGCCTTGTGAACAGGCGGATTGTCCGTACACGGATGATGAGCGGCAATTGGCCTGTATGCGCCAGATTTCCGTGGCGCAGGTGGAATCCGCCATTTTAGCCCTGCTCCAGAAGCCTCCTGCGCAGACGTCACTGGGGTGAACGGCCCTTGTCCGCATTTTGCCCCGTGTTGACCCATCGACCCTGTTGCCCTCATGTTGATCGCCTTTTGTGTTGATGCTATAAGTGGAATTCAGAGATTTACCGATTTTTATCGAACCTGTATTTAGTGTGTCCCCTCAACCGTAAAAAGGTATTGCATCTTGCCAAGAATTAAATCCGCCAAGAAACGTGTCGATGTTGCCGAGCGCAACCGCCAACGTAACATTGCTTTCAAATCAGCCATTAGAACCGCCATGAAAAAAGCCCTGAACGGCGAGCCCGCCGCCCGTCAGGAAGGGTTGAAGCTGGCTTACAGCTTATTGGATCGCGCTGTACTCAAAGGCATTCTGCACAAGAATACCGCCGCGCGCTACAAATCCAAAATCGCTGTGGCCCTGAATCACACGGCCGCCTAAACAGCAGCATTCGGTATTTTAAAAAGTCCTTTGTTTTGTGACAGAGGACTTTTTAGTGTTTAAAATCAAGATTAGTGTCCCCCGCCGGCCATTTTGGTCACCGCTTGAGTACAGAGCGCTCAAACCGCGCACGCAAAACAGGATTTCAACAGGCCTTTGCCCGGAATATGGCAACAAGGTGCTTGAACGGCTCACAGCCATCCCAACCCAGGGTAAGGAGAATCTCAGCCCAGGAGCGCCCCCTCATCCATTGGCCGATGGCCAGGCAGGTTTGTGTAGACCACTGGATGGATGCCGGGTTGCGGGCAATTCGGTATGCTGTTGCAGAAACGAGCTGGAAGAGAGCGCTGAGTGGTTAGTAGCGTATGGATATGAGTTTGGATAGCCGCAAGGCGAACCAGTTGCATGATCAGTCGTACCCGGTTCCCCGAGTGGGACGGGTCAGTCCCTGGCAGGCTCAAATTCAGACCTGTGCGCAGCTAAGCCCACAGTTGAGCGAGCTGATTTCCCAGTTTTGGGGCGTCCCCGTTAAGCTGACCTTTTTGGGCATCAGCGAGAAACCGCATTACTTTTGGCGGCTGGATGACTTCCATGTTTCCCAGCTTCAGCTGGAGAAGCAAACTGACACCGACGCCAACCCACCGCCTTCGGCGCTGTTACGCTTGTCCGAATCTCTCTGCGCCAGCTTGCTCAACCGGGTTTTGGGACGACGCTCCCAGACCGAGGCCGGTTTCAGCTTCCGGCGACTCAGCCCGCTGGAAGCCAGCATTTTGAATGAATTAAGCCGGGATTTGCTGGCGCTGTTCAAAAAACACCTGCTGAAAAAACCGGCGTCAACCCACCAGCGTGAACTGATTCAACTGCTGTGGGTGGCCAACCTGGATGAATCCGCCGAGGATCTGAGGCAGGCATTGGGGCCGGTACAGGCAGCTCACCTGATGGATGAGCTGGAAGTGGGGAAAATAGTCCTCAGTGTGCCGGCTTCCGCGCTCAAGCAGAGTAACCTGCCCTCCCCGGAAGCACCCACCGTGCCGGATGACTTTTTTTTCCACGTGCTGGCTGCAACCCGAATTTACGTGGGTAGCAGCCGGGTGCCCCTGGCCGACCTGGATCACCTGGAGCCGGGCGATGTGATTGTGCTGGAGAACAGCCAACTGGATCAGATGGCTCTGGTGGAAGCACAGTCGGGGCAACATCTGCCATTTTCAGCCAGAATCAGTAACCGGCAAGCCATTACCTTGCCCCACGAACAGGAGTTTGACGAGATGGACAGCCCGATGGACACCCAGAACTCAGGCGCTTCAGCCCGGCAAAACCTTTGGGATAACCTGATGATTGAAGTTGCTGCCGAGTTTGAACCGGTGAAAATACCCTTGCGCCAGTTGAAGCAGATGAGCGAAGGGTTGGTCATTGAGATGGATGACCTGCTGCACAATCAGATCAGTTTAAGTGTAGACGGCAAGGCTCTGGCTTTGGGCGAGCTAATCATTGTGGGCGATCGTTTTGGGATACGGGTCAATCGGGTTCTAGCCCCCACAGCGTCCAGCGAAAATACGGGCGAACGCATGGCCTTACCCGCCCAGGAAGCGGTTACCCCTGCCGAAGTACCGGCCGTTGAGGAGGGCAGCCCCCCGACCGAGCCGACAGGTGAAATGGATTTGGACAGCTTTTTGAACGATGATTTTGATGAGGCCGCAGACGGCGAAGAGAATTGGTAGTTGTTGCTTGAATAGACAAGTGTAAAGGACAGACTGGTATGATGAATAACACAGGCGCTTTGTGGCAATATTTGGGCACGTTTGTGCTGTACACGCTGGGGGCAGTGGGCCTCATTTACGGTGCCTACTGGTATGCCCGTCGCTCTTCCGGCCTTCTGTCGGGCAACTCGGCCAAAACCAATCCGCAGGTGCCTGCGCTGGAAGTGGAGTCCGCCCTGCCGCTGGATCCGCGGAATACGGTTTATGTCATCCGTTCCGGCTCGGAACGCTTTTTGATTGCCGCCTCCGGCGAAGAAACCACACTGCTGTCCAAACTGGAACCACTGGCCAGCGAGGTGGCCGTGGAGGAAATTCCGGTGGTGACGGAAACCGAGCGTTTAGAACCGTGGTTCGCCACCCCGCCGGTGGCCCGCGCGGTGCCCGTGCGTCAAGGATTCGGGGCACGATTCGCCCAAATTATCCAATGGATTGTGTCCTCTCGGATG
>DAIDMR010000346.1 GCA_027448865.1 Vampirovibrio sp. | reverse complement strand
AATCCACAAGCGGCATTGGTAATACAGGAAATCCCCAACACGGGCAGCCCCATATGATTGGCCGCAATGACCTCCGGCACAGTGGACATGCCCACCGCATCCGCCCCCAGGGTTCGTAACATGCGCACCTCGGCGGGAGTTTCGTAAGTGGGCCCACTGAGTCCGGCGTAAACCCCACGGGCCAGTTGAATACGGGCCTCCTCGGCGACTTGCTGGGCCAGGGCTCGAAGGGTTTTACTGTAAGCGTCGCTCATATCAGGGAAACGCGGACCCAGAACGTCATGATTTTCTCCCCGCAGCGGATTATCGCCCATTAAATTCAGGTGATCCTCAATCAGCATCAGGGTACCCGGCTGAAACGCCGCATTGATCCCGCCAGCGGCGTTGGTGACAATGAGGAACCCAATGCCCAGTTGCCGCAACACCCGCACCGGAAAGACCACCGTTTCCATGGCGTGTCCTTCGTAGTAGTGAAAGCGCCCCTGCATGCAGGCAATGGTAAAACCCGGCGCGACGTCGCCAACAACCAATCGACCGGCATGGCCCTGCACCCAGGACTTTTGAAAGTGGGGAATGTTTTTGTACTCGATGGCAACCGAATTCTTCAAGGTATCCGCAAACGCGCCCAGGCCAGACCCCAAAATGACCAGACCCTTCAGTGACTGACCGGACATGTGATTTTGAATATAGGCGACGGCTTCGGCCAATTGTTCCTGAAAAGACATGTTAAAAATCCTGTTTGGCTTTTGGGCTATAATTTTGGCAATGGCGCTTGCAAACGCCGCTTTACCTTGAATTGGTGTTGTCAAATTTGTCTTGTCCATATTCAGCCCTCTACAGTCAGTCAATTTACGCAGGCACTGTCCATGAACATTATTGAGATTATAGATAAAAAACGCCGGGGGTTAACCCATTCCCACGAAGAGATTGCCACGCTGGTGCGCATGATGGAATCGGGAAAGGCCCATGACTACCAGATTTCGGCCTGGTTGATGGCAGTCTGCATTCAGGGTCTGAATATGGATGAAACCACTTGGCTGACGCAAGCCTTTGTCGATTCTGGCAAAAAGATTGATCTGTCTGAAGCCGGAGGCGTGGTGGTGGACAAGCACAGCACCGGTGGGGTGGGTGATAAAACAACCTTGGCCCTTATTCCCATGCTGGCCAGCGCCGGTGTCAAAGTCGCGAAGCTCTCCGGCCGGGGACTGGGCTTTACCGGCGGCACCATTGACAAGCTGGAAGCCATTCCGGGCTTTAAAACCTCCCTTAGTGGCATTGAATTCGTAGAACAAATCCAGAAACTGGGCATGGCCATTTCCTCCCAAACCGCTGATCTGGCCCCTGCCGATGGCAAAATGTACGCCTTGCGGGACGTCACAGCCACCGTGGCCAGTATTCCTCTGATTGCGGCTTCGGTCATTTCCAAAAAGATTGCCGCCGGGGCCGATGTGATTGTGTTGGATATCAAGTATGGGTCCGGGGCTTTTATGGGCACCCTGGAAGAAGCCAAGGACTTGGCCTTTACCTGCCGGGAAGTGGGTAAACGGCTGGGTAAAAGTATTTCCACCGTCATTTCCGCCATGAACCAGCCCTTGGGCTATGCCATCGGGCATAGTCTGGAAGTGATCGAGATTATCAACCTGCTTAAAGGCCAAGGCCCGCAAGATCTGGAGGATTTGTGCGTCCGACTGGGCGGGGTGGCCCTGATCGGTGCCGGGCGGTTTGACAGCCTGGAGGATGCCGAAAACACCCTGAGAGCGGAGCTGCACGATGGGACCGCTCTGGCCAAATTTAAAACCCTGATTCAAGCCCAGCGCGGTGACGTGGCCATTCTGGAAGACTTTAGCCTGTTACCGCAGCCGGATCGGGTACTCATGGTGCCCTCTCCCCAATCCGGCTACATTGCCGAGATTGACGCGCTGGAAGTGGCCAAAGCGGCCAAACTGGTGGGTGCGGGTCGCCTGACCAAGGACTGCCCCATCAACCTGGGTGTCGGTGTGGTCCTACGTAAAAAGGTGGGCGATGCCGTGAAAGAAGGCGAAACCCTGGTAGAACTGCATGCCGGGGATAAAGATCACTGGGAGGCCCTTGAGGTGTTGAAAAAAGCCTTCCACTTCTCTTTGGAACCCGTTACAGCTTCACCCCTGATTGAAGAAGTGCTGATTGGCGACGTTTGGCAAAAGCCCAGCGTTAAAGTTTAGGCGAGTATCCCCCCGAGCAGCCCATGGTCGTGTCGGTATGAGCCAATGAGTCGCGCAATTCTTTCTGGAAGCGCTAGAAGAGCTTTTTCTGAACCGGCTCCGCCTCAAACAGGTCGCCCACCGGACAGTCCAGAATATCACACAGCCGATCCATATTGTCGTAACTGGGCTGAGTCCGGCCACTAGCCCAGGAATAGACAGTTTGCTGAGGCAACCCCAACTCCTTGGCCAGCCTGTACAGGCTCCAGTCTTTTTTCTCTTTGGCCAGTTCCTTGATTTTTACTTTCATCGCCAGAAACGCTCTTCCATCGTGACAGGCAGTTCAAAAGAAAAAGAAAACATCGTCTTGGGCAAAGTTCGCCCCCTGACACAGGGAACTTTAGCCAACAACCCGATTACTTAACAAAATTATACACAAGAATCTGTTGAGTAGTAATGGATCAATGAAAAAGAATGCTTGACGCTCACGTCAACACCCTCGGCGCAAGGCCTATCAATCTCAATCCGTTAAGCGACGGGACGGCTCCGCTACAAGACACTCTCAGTGGGCGGTTTGGCATCAGAGCCCGCCTTGGGCTTGTCCCAGTCGAGACAGTCAATCACTTCGCCATGCCGATTAATGGCCTTGACCCAAATGTGCCGGGAGGTCACTTCCACAAACAGGAAATGATGCGTCTTCAACCGTACTTCAGAATGGGGCTGGATTTGCTTAAAGTCATACAAGTAGCTGCCCCCGCCGCCGGACACAATGTAGCGCACGCCCTGAATGGGCGCAAAACGCTCATAATCGTGATCGTGACCCGCCAGATACAAGTCCACCTTGTGCTTGACCAACAAAGGCTCCAGAATGGCCCGGGTGCCTTCGGTGTTCCCGTTCCGACCGGATGAATACAGCGGATGGTGCCCTACCACCACCTTCCAGGGCGCTTTGCTCTCAGCCAGCGCTTTGGCAATCCAGGCCCGCTGCGCCGGGTTCCGCACAAAGTAAGTCGTATTCAAGATAAAAAAGTCCACCGGCCCCTCAGAGACTTTGTAATAATCCCCGGGCATTTTAAAGTAAGCCATTTCGTCTTCTCGGTGACCCTTACGATCGTCGTGATCACCAATAGCGGCCAGAAAACGCATTTTTTGAGCAATCAGCCCAGCATAAGGATCCTCAAAATGCGACTTGGCCAGTCTGTTGATATCTCCGTTGGGGTAAATATTGTCACCCAGCAACAGTGTCAGTCCGTAGGGCTTCCGCTGACTCAGCTTCACCATTTCATCGGCCAGCCTTGCCTGAAAGGGGGTACCCTGCCCAAAATCCCCAAAGGCGATAAAGCGCAAGGGGCGCTCCTGGGCTGAGGCTTCAGAACAGAGCAAGGGTGTCTGGGGGCGGTAAAAGTCAAAATCCTCAAACCAGAAGGCCCAGAAAAGCACTCCCAGCAACAAGGCCAGGCTGAGTGCGACAAATCCCAGAATTCGCTTTTTCCGGGTTGGCTTTTGATGAAGAGCGGGGGGGGTAGAGGGCATTATTCAGTCCATCACTTGTATGTAAGAAGTTTGAAAGCAACGCTATCGGAGCGCGGCGAATTCTGGGGCAGCCAACGCGGAGGATGGCAGTTGAGCGGGAGCCTGCTTACGCCACAGGGCCTGATCAATGACCTCCCCGGTTTTGGAAATGACCGTCAGGGAGAGTTGATTGGGTCTGGCTTCAAAATCCAGAAAATGATGGGCCTTTACCCGCACCAAAGAGCCCGGCAAGGGTTTTTCAAAGTTTCGCAAATAGGCACCACCGCCACCAGAAACCAGATGTACAACCCCTTGAACAGGCTGAAAACGTTCATACTCGTGATCATGACCCGCCAGATACAAATCAGCCTTTTCTTTCACCAAAATGGGCTCCAGGGTCTTACGCAAGCCGGAATTCAGGCCATGCTCTCCGGAGGAATAAATGGGATGATGGCCCATGACCACTTTCCAGGGGGCCCTGGAACCATGCAGAGCTTTTGCGAGCCAGCGCTGCTGCACTTCATCCTTGGCGAAACGGTTGCTATCGATAACAAAAATATCAACAACCGGCTTGTGAACGACGTAATAATGACCGGGCATGTTAAAAAAACGCAGTTGGTCCGCTTGATGACCCGCCAACACGTCGTGATTGCCAAGTGCCACAATAAACTGAACCGACTGTTCAAGCAAAGGAGCATAAGTATCAGTAAAATAGGCCTTTCCATGCTTTTTGATATTACCGTCCGGGTATATATTGTCGCCCAGCAACAACACGGCCTGATAGGGGGATTCCTTGTAACGCCTGGCCAACTGCGCGGCCACATCCTTCTGAAAGGGGGTACCAGCTCCCCAGTCACCCATGGCAACGAATCGGTAAGTAGATCCAGCGACGGACATTGCCCCCTGGGAGGACGGAAGCGCGTCCACAGAAAGCCTTGATGAGGCAACCGGGTTGCTGCGGCTGACAGAAAAGCCCAAAAATACCAAAAACAGAAACAGCAGAGACGCCATTAAAACGGAACGATTCATGCCACACATTACCTCTCTCAGTTAAAAAGGGAGACGAGCATAGATTACCTTAAAATGGTGCCGCCACGCAAAAACAAGGCAAATTTACACAAATCTTGTCAGTACCATATGCTTTTGTTAGAGTATCAGTCCGCAATGTAGGCTTGGCCCTTAGAGTCCCCTCTATCCGTATTCAGTGTCCACGGAAGCCTTGTCTAACCCGCAGTTTTCTAACTAACCCGAGAAAAATGCGCTTTACTTCTTGCAAGCAATTGCAGCAATAGCCCTTTACATAGGAACTGAAAAGGTAATGACAAACGAAATGTCTCAAGATAATGAATTGCAACAGGAGCAAAGCCAGGTGGCTCAGGATGCTGTAACCGAATCCGCTCAGGCTCAGCCCCCCGCACAGCCTGCACGTGGCGGTGAGCGCGGCCCCAGGAGAGGCGGCGGCCAAGGTCGTGGTCAGGGTGGCCCCGGTCGTCCAGGCGATCGTCGTGGCCCGGGCCCTTCCCAGGCTGAAGACGAAGAGCGCAACGAGTGGAAAGAAAAGGTCATTCAAATCCGCCGGGTAACCAAGGTGGTTAAAGGCGGTAAGAAAATGTCCTTCCGGGCAGTTGTGGTGGTTGGCAACGGTAAAGGCCAGGTCGGTATCGGTATCGGCAAATCCAATGAAGTCATCGGGGCCATTCAGAAGGGTGTCGCCGCGGCCAAAAAGAGCCTGATCACGGTTCCCCTGCACAACACCACCATTCCTCACCCGGTTAAGACCAAAGCTGGCGGCAGCGTGGTTGTACTCCGCCCCGCCTCCAAGGGTACCGGAGTCATCGCTGGTGGCGCTGCCCGTGCGCTGCTGGAACTGGCAGGCATTGAAAACATCCTGTCCAAGTCCCTGGGCTCTAACTCTCCTTTGAACGTGGCCCGCGCCACTCTAAAAGGGTTGGCTGAATTGCGCACCTTCGAGCAAATCGCTCGCAGCCGTGGCAAAACCGTCAAAGAAATTCTGCTTTAATTGCCACTAACGTTGGAGAAAGTTTCAAATGTCTGCGAATAACGAACAACACAAGAGCGATCGTCAGGTCAAAGTGACCCTGACCCGCAGTTTATTGGGCCGCCCAGAAAAGCACCGCCGTGTGGCAAGAGCTTTGGGTCTAACCAAAACCAATCACACCGTGGTGCATTACGATACGGACATCATCCGTGGCATGATCACCAAAATTTCTCACCTGCTCACCGTGGAGACCGCATAATCATGGCTAAGAAATCAACTGAAGCAGCTACCACTCCTGAGACCGAAAGCGCCGCCTTTCTGTCTTTAAGTGACCTGAAGCCGGCCAAAGGCTCTGTCAAAGCCAAGTTACGGGTTGGTCGGGGTCGCGCCAGCGGTGCCGGTAAAACCGCCAACCGTGGTCATAACGGTGAAGGCCAGCGTTCCGGTCGCTCCAGAAAGCGTGGTTTCGAAGGTGGCCAGATGCCCGGTTACCGTCGGATGCCCAAGATCAATGGCTTCCAACTGGTGAATCCTCGCCAGTGGCTGGAATTGAACGTGGAAGATCTGGAACAAATTCTGTTACCGGAAGAAAACGAATTGACTTACGACTTACTGCTGACCGGCGGCCTGATGAAAATCAAGCACGACGGCATCCGCATTCTGGGCAAAGGCGAAGTCAAGCGCAAAATCACCGTGGAAGCGCATTATGTGACGCCTTCCGCTCGTGAGAAAATCGAAGCGGCTGGTGGCACCATTCGCTTGATGGGCGCGGAAGTCGAAAGCAAATAATTCGTTTCACCATAGCGTGTATTTTTAAGAGGATTCTTCGGTGGCTAAGCCCAAAGCAGGCGCAATCCCGGGAGTCGGCGACATCCAGGCAATCTGGGAAGCGTCCGGCCTCAAGAGCAAATTGCTATTTACCATCACCATGCTCGCGGTCTTCAGACTGGGTGTTCAGGTACCCGTCTGGGGCGTCCACGCGGAACGGCTCCAGGGAGCATTGGGCAGTCAGATGCTCGGCTTTCTGGATATGTTCTCGGGTGGCGCATTGACCAGCGTCTCGGTGCTGGCCCTTGGGATTGGCCCGTACATTACCTCCTCCATCATCATGCAGCTTCTCACGGTGGTCATTCCACGCCTGGAGGAATTGCAGAAGGAAGAGGGTGAGGCTGGCCGCCGAAAAATCTCTCAATACACACGCTATCTGACCGTGGTTTTGGCCATGTTTCAGGCAGGCTTGATTTTGCGGCTCATTGGCAGCGCAGGCGCCATCGATCCCGGGATTACCCCCTGGGTATTTTACGTGCAGGCAATTCTGGCGCTGACCGCCGGTTCAGTCTTTGCGCTGTGGGTTTCGGAGATGATCACCGAGCGTGGCATCGGTAACGGCGGTTCGCTGCTGATTTTCTCTGGCATCCTGTCGCGCGTTCCTTTCTACTGGACGCAAACCGAGCAGCTGGTATCCAATGACGCCCAAAAGGCTTTCTTTCTGGTTATTTTGCTGGCCATTTACCTTGTCACCATTGGCCTAATCATCGTATTGCAAGAGGCCACCCGGAAAATATTCATTGTCAGCGCCAAACGTCAGGTGGGTAATCGTATCTACGGCGGGCAAAATACGCACATCCCTTTCAAAATCAATCCGGCTGGCGTTATGCCCATCATTTTCGCCTTTGCGGTTCTCGCCTTCCCCAGCACTATTTTTGCATTCCTCCAGCAGCAAAATCCTACGGGCCTGATGCGAAATGTGCTTGACTTCTACACCATGTACATGGCCGCAGGCAAACCCGCTTACATTGTGGTGGAATTCTTACTCATTGTTTTCTTTACGTTCTTTTACTCATCCATCATTCCCAGCATGCAGCCCAAGGAAATTGCGGACAATCTTAAAAAATATGGCAGCTCCATTCCCGGTGTAAAACCGGGTCGACCCACAGCTGAAAAACTGGGTGAAATCCTGAGCCGCACCACGTTCATTGGTGCGTTTGCCCTGGCCGCCATCACTTTAATTGCCAGCTCCGCTACCAGTATCACTGGAATCACAACCCTCCAGGGCTTGGGCGCCACCTCCCTCATCATCATGGTTGGTGTGGCTCTTGACACCGTGAATCAAATCAGGGTGCACCTGTTAGCCCGCCAATACGAAGGTTTCCTCAAGTAATCGCCCTCTCCCCGCAAAGGATGACTTATGAGCAATCACAGCCCGGCTTTGAAGGACAAACTGTTATTTCCGTTTGTCGCACCTCCCAATGGGGGCAAAGGCACTCAAACCCAAATCCTGTCTGAGCGCTACCATCTACCCACGTTTGATATGGGCTCCACGTTCCGTGCCATCATGAAAGAGGGTAAAGACCCCGAACTCAAGGCGGAACTGGAATCGTACATGAACAATGGGAAACTGGTGCCCATTGACACTGTTGTAAAGGTATTTCAAAAAGGCTTTGAAGCACTGGCCGAAAGTCATCCTGAAGCCAAGGGCTTCATTCTGGACGGCTTTCCCCGAAATAACGAACAAGCAGACGCATTGTTAAGATTATGCCAGCACTGGGGCGCCATCCTCAGTCAAACCATTTACCTGAACGTTGGTCTGGATGTGGTCAGGGCACGAGCCACCGGTCGCCGATTCTGCTCGGAAAATACTCGTCACGTCTACAACGTCAATGATGAGCGGCTCGCACCCAGGCATGCAAAGTTGAGCGAATCCGGTCAACCAGTGACCGACGCCCAAGGTCGAGCCATCTGGCTGTGTGACATCGATCAGGCTGAACTCATCATCCGGGCTGACGATGAGCCTCAGACCGTGGACAAGCGGCTGCATGAATACGAAAAAGAAACAAATCCGCTCATAGCCTTATTGAGAGAAAAAGACCTCATCGCCGAAATCAACGGAGATCAGGCCCCCGAAAAAGTGACTCAAGCCATTGAGCAGATCATTCACCCATTATTGGGCTTAACCGCCGCCTCCCAAGGAAATTGAACATGCCGGAACGTATTGATCGCAAATCCAGACACGAAATCAGCCTGATCCGGTCGGCAGCAAAAATTAACGCAGAGGCCCATCTGGCGGTTCAGGCAGCCATTAAGCCAGGCATTTCAACACTGGAGCTGGATGAAATCGCAGAGGCTCATATCCGAAAGGCCGGTGGTGTGCCTGCTTTCAAGGGACTCTATGGATTTCCAGCCACATTGTGCGTGTCGGTCAATGAGGAAGTCGTTCATGGTATCCCCAGGTCCGACAAGATTCTTCAGGAAGGTGACGTGGTCAGCGTTGACTGTGGAACGATTTACAAGGGTTTATATTCTGATTCAGCAGTCACCTGGCCCGTTGGGAGCGTAAAACCGGAAATTCTCAAGTTGCTGGCTGCAACCGAAGAGGCACTTATGGCAGGAATCAGTAAAATGCTGCCGGGAAATCCACTGGATGAAATATCAGGAGCCATAGAAGACGTCTGTCTGAAATATGGCTACGGACTGGTGCGTAACTACGGCGGTCACGGCGTAGGTAAAAAGCCGCATGAAGCTCCCTTCATTCATAACTTCAGAACCGGCGAGGCAGGGCCCACCCTGGAAGAAGGTAATGTTTTAGCCATCGAACCCATGTTTAATCTGGGCGGCGATGACGTCTATACAGCTGAAGACGAGTGGACGGTACTAACAAAAGATCACTTGCCCTCAGCGCATTTTGAGCATACAGTAGTTGTTGTCAAGGGAGAGCCTGAGATTCTCACCCTCCTGAAGTGATTTTAAGCACACCCAGTCGCATTATTAGGAACCAATAAAAATTCTTATGGCCAAAGATGTCATTGAAATGGAAGGCACCGTCCATGAATCTCTACCCAACGCTATGTTTCGGGTAGAATTGGAAAACGGTTTGGTGATCCTGGCCCATATTTCTGGTAAAATTCGCAAAAACTTTATTCGTATTCTGCCTGGCGACAAGGTCAAAATTGAACTGTCGCCGTATGACCTCACCCGTGGCAGAATTACATACCGTCTCAAGTAAAGTCCATCCCCCATAAATCGAAGGTTAGACCATGAAAGTCCGTACATCTGTAAAGAAAATGTGTGAACACTGCAAAGTAATTCGCCGCAAGAAGCGGGTTGCTATCATTTGCCTGAACCCCAAGCACAAGCAACGGCAAGGGTGATGCCCCTGTAAAGCGCTGTGGGCTCTGAAAAAGAGTTGGTTTTCTTGTTGGAAATCCAGTCACCAAGCTTTTACATAAATTTATAAACCGCATCAGATACAAGTCACCCTCTTGATTATGGTTTGTTTTTAAACTAACTTTATTTGTCTTGAGTGTGCGATTGCACAATTAATTGTGCTACCTCCCTCTTTCTATTCATCAGTTCTGAAGACCAGTTAAACAGGAGTCCTAATGGCAAGAATCGTTGGAGTCGATCTCCCTAGAAATAAAAAAATGTTATATGCTCTGCCTTACATTTACGGCATTGGCCTTTCATTGGCTCGTAAGATTCTGCAGATCACCAAGATTGATCCGGACAAACGGACTGACGATCTGACCGAATCCGAGATCAACGCCCTCCGGGACGAAATCGAAAAGAATTACCAGGTAGAGGGTGACCTGCGTCGCTCCGAATCCCTGAATATTAAACGTTTGATTGAAATTAACTGCTATCGTGGTCAACGTCACAAGCGTGGTTTGCCAACCCGTGGTCAACGCACCAAGACCAACGCTCGCACTCGTCGTGGTAAGCGTTCTGCCCCGATGAAGAAAAAAGCTTAATATTCCCAAATTAAGCAATGAGCCACCAAGGCTGCTGTTCTGGCTCAGTAACTATACCGGTCTTCAACTGAAGGTTAACTTCACTTTAACAAGCTTTATTATGGAGATATAAAGTCGATATGGCTGACAAGTCTGCAAAACCAAAACGCAAAGAGAAGAAGAATATTCTTCAGGGCGTTGTTCACATTCAGTCTACGTTCAACAATACCATTGTTTCTGCGACAGACCCACAAGGTAACGTGATTGCCTGGGGTAGTTCCGGCTCCGAGGGTTTCAAGGGTGCTCGCAAAGGCACTCCGTTTGCGGCACAGTCTGCTGCTGAGTCCGTGGCAAAAAAGGCAATTGACAACGGCATGCGTTCTGCAGAAGTATACGTCAGTGGCCCTGGCGCCGGTCGGGAAACGGCCATCCGCGCGCTGCAAGTAGCTGGCTTGGAAATCAGCTTGATCAAGGACGTGACCCCCATTCCCCACAATGGTTGCCGTCCCCCCAAGCGCCGTAGAGTTTAATTACTAAAGCCTAATAGGAGTTTTTGCCTTGGCCCGTTATCGTGATTCTATTTTCAAACAAAGCCGCAGAGCCGGCACCATTTTGGATATCAGCCCCAAAGCAGCCAAAATGAAAAACAGCAACCCGCCAGGTCAGCACGGCGCAGCGCGCAAAAAGCTGTCTGAGTATGCTTTGCAACTGGCGGAAAAACAAAAAGTTCGTCGCATTTATGGCTTGGTTGAAAAGCAGTTCCGTCGCACCTACGAAAAGGCTGTGCGCCGTCAAGGTGTGACCGGTACGATTTTGCTTCAATTTTTAGAGAGTCGCGTCGACAACATCCTGTATCGTTCTGGTTTGGCGACTACCCGTCCTCAAGCTCGCCAGCTGATCAGCCACGGCCACATCGAGATCAACGGTCACAAAGTGGACATCGCTTCCTACAAGATGAAACCCGGCGACTTACTGGCCATCCGTGAAAAAAGCAAGGCGTTGGTAAAAAATCTGCAAGCCGCCAACCCGCATCACTCTCCTATGGTTCCACACTGGTTAGAAGTAGATGAGACCAACATGGTGGTTAAATTCAAGAGTACTCCTGAGCGCGAAGATTTGGATCAAACCATTAACGAAGCACTCATCATCGAATACTATTCTCGTTAATCACAGTCGCATTGATCTACTTCGTAGAGTATTAATTTTGGAGCAACAAATCACATGGATCAGCAACTGAATATCAAGTGTGTAAACACTACTACTGATTCGGATGGTTCCATTTATGGCAAGTTTGTGATTGAGCCTCTGGAGAGAGGTTATGGTACGACTTTGGGCAACTCCTTGAGACGTGTACTGCTCTCCAGTTTAAAAGGTTGCGCTATCACATCTGTACGTATCGAAGGTGTCACCCACGAGTTTACAACCATTCCCGGCGTGGTTGAGGATGTCCTGGATGTTATGTTGAACCTCAAGGGTGTTGTTCTCAAGAGCAACAGCGACGAGCCGCTTTACATCCGCCTGGATGCGGACAAGACGGGTCCTGTGGTGGCCGGAGATCTGGAAGTTCCTGCGGATGTCAAAATCGTAAATCCGGACTGGCATATCTGCACATTGAGCGAAGGTGCAAGCATTCACGCGGTGATGACCGCCGAAGTGGGCAAAGGCTACGTCCCGGCAGACACCAACACGGCGAATAAGGCTGTTGATACTCTGACGCTGGATGCTGTGTACATGCCGATTCGTCGTGTGGCTTACACCGTAGAAGATACCCGGGTAGGTCAGCGCACTGACTATGACAAATTGATTCTGGAAATCTGGTCTAATGGCAGCATTGATGTTAGCTCAGCACTCAGTCAATCTGCCAATTTGCTGATCGAACACCTGGTTCCCATCGCTTCTTTGAGTGGGATTCCGACGCTCGTAACGCAAGCCCAGCCGGAAAGCGAAAGCAAGGAAGAGGTTCAGACCCCAAATATCACCATTGAGGACTTGGAACTCTCCGTTCGTGCATTCAACTGCTTGAAACGTGCCAATATCAACAGTATCGCCGAGTTATTAACCAAGTCTGAAAGTGATCTGCTAAATATCAAAAACTTCGGCAAGAAGTCTTCTGATGAAGTAATTGAGCGGCTTCAGGCCTTCAGTTTATACTTGCGTCCTGATCCGGAAGGCACTGTCCTGCCGGTTGACGTTGAATAGCAATCATTATTAAAGATCACAACCTAAAAGGAACACATTCATCATGAGACACCGCTGTAAAGTTGACCATCTGGGCAGACCTGCCGATCAGCGTAAGGCGTTGATCCGCACCTTGGCTACCAGCTTGTTTACGCATGATGAGATCACCACGACCTTGGTGCGGGCAAAGGCTTTGAAAAAGCATGCCGATCGCATCGTTACTTTGGCCAAGCGTGGGGATGTCCATGCCATTCGTCAGGTTAAAAACCTGATTTATCATAGCCGGACTGGTGAAATGCTGACGGATGAAAAAAATCGGGAAGTGCCTGAAACAGTTCTTCGTCGTATTTTCAGCAAGGTCGGCCCTCGCTTTGAGAATCGCAAAGGTGGCTACACCCGCGTGATTCAAATGCCCCCTCGCCGGGGCGATGCAGCCCCAATGGCCTTGATTCAACTGACTTACGAGTTAGCCGAATAAATTTCAATTACGCGGCGAACTGTGAAAAGAAGCAGGCTGAAAATAAGCAGGCATGAACAACGCCATTTCACAATTTAATAATACATTCCAACCAGAAGAGCAGGATTCAACAAGCAGAGTCGCTCTTCTGGTTGAGTATTGTGGCAAAGACTTCCATGGAAGCCAATTCCAGCCCAACCTACCGACGGTTCAGTCAGAACTCCAGTCGGCTCTGTCAAAACTGGGCTTGACCACTTCTGCGGTCAGTTTTGCGGGACGAACCGATGCTGGAGTCAATGCTTATGGGCAAGTGGCTCATTTTGACCTCCCAGCGGGCGCTTTAAGAAATATTCCCAACCTGGCGGCGGCTTTAAACGCACGCCTTCTCAACACCGTTTCCATCCGGGATTTTCAGCTGAACGCACACCCAAACTTCCACAGCCGCCGAGAAGCCCAGTGTAAATGGTATCGCTACCGCATTTATAACAATCGCCAGCGATCAGCCCTGATGGGGAACGACTGTGCGCACTATCCCCAGTTTCTGGACGTGGAACGGATGAATCAGGCGGCCCAACACCTGCTTGGTTCTCATTTTTTCACAAGTTTTAAAGACTCCAGTTCCCCGGAAACCAATGATTTATGCACGATTTGGCATATTCAGGCGCAGCAGGATGGCGATTTTATTAATTTTGACGTTGCCGCCAACCGTTTTCTTTATAAAATGGTAAGGAATATCGCTGGTCAGCTTCTGCTCATCGGGAATACTGAAAATTCCCTGTCACCAGAAAGTATTTTACAAGTGCTAGCTGGGCGCGACCGAACCAAGGCAGCCTCACCCGCTCGCCCTGAAGGTTTAAGCCTGATGGCAGTTGTTTATCCCTCCCCGTTCAACTACTTCGAGTCGGATTCCCGTGTCCGACAGCTAACACAACTACTCAAATCAACCCAAATGGAGTCTCCACACAATGAAAACCTATTCCGCAAAGCCTCTTGAGCTTGAGCGTACCTGGTGGGTAATCGATGCCGAAGGCCTGACCTTGGGGCGTTTGGCTTCCCAAATCGCAAACCTGCTCCGTGGCAAGCACAAACCACAATTCACCCCCAACATCGATACCGGTGATTTCGTGATCGTGATTAACGCCGAGAAAGTGAAGGTTTCCGGTAGCAAGTTCACCACCAAGCTGTATCGCCGTCACTCCCACTATCCCGGTGGATTGAAAACCGTTAAATTCTGCGATATGCAAGCGAACCGCCCGCACAAGATTATTGAAATCGCTGTAAAAGGCATGCTGCCCCACAACACCTTGGGACGTCAGCAATTTCATAAAATGTTTGTGTACGCTGGCGCAGAGCATCCGCATGCCGCTCAAAAACCTGTTTCTTACCAGTTCGCAAAGGAGGGCGCTAACTAATGGCAGCCGCATATCCTAAAGTAGGCACCCGTGGCACCGGCCGTCGGAAGGAAGCAATTGTACGCGTCCGTCTGGTTCCCGGTAACGGCCAGGTCATCATTAACGGTAAATCCATGGAGCAATACCTGGGTAACCGCAAAGCCTTGCACATTCCTGTCAAGCAACCGTTGGTAGCCGCAGGAGTCGAAGATCGCTACAACGTGCTTGTGAACGCCACCGGTGGCGGCGTTGTTGGTCAGTCTATCGCCATCCGCATGGGTGTAGCCCGCGCTTTAAAAGCAATCAACAAGGAATACGAAGTCGTCATGCGGAAAGAGGGTTTCCTCACCCGTGACGCCCGCGTGAAAGAGCGTAAGAAGTACGGCTTGAAAAAAGCCCGGAAAGCGTCTCAGTTCTCCAAGCGTTAATTCGGTTTCCAACTCAAGTCAAAAAAGCCTCTGGCAACCAACCAGAGGCTTTTTTATGCCTGAAATATTTGACGGCTCGTCCATGTGCTACTGAAGGTGGTGAAAGGGATTTGGCATGCCCAAAATCATGGCCCGCATATCTTCTTCCAGCTCGGCAGCCAAATGCCGGACGTACCCCTTCTTGTCCCGCTCGTAATCCGGGTAACAGGCTTGCAGATTCCGCACTTCCCCGACTTTCAACACGGCAACCCGAGGATGCCGGAGACGAACTTCTCCGTAAACTTCCCGCTCCAGGCGGCAGACCATCTCAATAAACCGCTCGGGAGAGCGACTCTCACGCAGATAAGCCTCGTCGTAGGTCAGGAAATAGACCACCCGATCCAGGTCGGTATAAAACTCGCTGAGGGCAATGCGCAAATGCTCTACCATACGGCGCTGGTAATCCGTCAAATCCGTGGGATCTTCATAGGTGTGAATCAGGTGATCCATGGTGTTCCGAATTTCCCGCAAGCGATTCAACGTGCTAGCGCCAGAAGGCGGTGTTATATCCAGGAAGAGCTCCATTTTTTGCAACATACGACCGCGTATGGTCTCCACACGCTCGGTAAAACTGGCCTCTGGATGTGGTGTCACGTGATGCAATGCTTCCTGTACCCTCAAGACCACTTCACCCACAGCCCCGATGCGCTCATACCAATCCTGTCGCGCATTCCGCTTTAAGCCCACCGCCACTTCCAGACGCTGCAGGGCCTGTTCGACAGTCGGTTCAAAACCGGGGGCGAAAAAATACTTGATGCCCACAGGAGCGATATAAATCGGCGGCGCAGCCACAGCAGCGGGTTCCGAGCCGGAGCGAGCCTGCTTGACCGCTTCTTTCACCAACCCTTCCTGGGCCCAAAAGGCCAGCTGGATCACGCCGGACTCAAAGGGAATGAGTGTCTCATTGCCGCGCGAGATTTCCCCTTCAATAAAAATCACCAACCGATGCAGGCCCTCCATCAGGATTTTTTTGGAGGTCATAAAGGACTCCCGATCAGCGGCCCCCCGAATGACCGAATAAGCCCCAACCCGGCGCAGCAACCAGCCCCGAAAGCCGTGTTCCCAGTCAAACACCTCCCGGGCGGCCACAAAGTGAAACACTTCATTCAATCGCCGGGCAATTTCAAACAGCACCAATGGCTCTTCCCCGGTGGGATGGTTGGGCAACAGGAGCATGCGCTGGTTCTGGTAGGCTTTCAGCCTGGCCAGATCCTGCTGGGAAATATGAATCGAGAGCCGACCCGACAAATGCCGAAACAAAAAAGGCAGCATAAACCGTACGCCAGCCACAACCAACGGATTAATAATTGGCGACATAAAGGTTCTGCTGGTGGTCATTCCCGTCCCCGCTCCTGAAACTCGAGTCACTCCTGCCCTGTTAAAAATAAAGCAGGCAAGAGAAACACCTGGTCCTGATCGCTATCCAATAGAAAAAACAGACCAATCACTTAAACTAGAGCGATAAAATAAACTGCACCAGCCACCACAAAACCGCTCCACCCGCAAACAGGGCAAAGGAAATCAGCGGGAACATGAGGATCATGGCTTTTTCCGGGTTGGCGCACAAAAAGGAGGACTTGGCTTTATCGCTCATGGCGGGGTCGTTTACCTTTCTTTAGGAATATGGGGGGTAGACTGTAATTATAAATAAACCAGCCTGACTTGCCTGTATTATAACAAGGACAAAGCCCCAGAGCCATTCCCCCAGCCAGGTCTTCCATCTCTGGCTTTACGGACTCACCTGCTCGGTCTATGCTCTATGAGTGCCCTCCCCAGATGGCTTCAGGCCATACGAATAACCGCCCATGTCCACCAGCCAGCTCTCCCGACTTCAATACCACAGCGCCCAGTGGGTCATCCCCATTGACGGGCCTCCCATTGAATGGGGCTTTTTGGCTATCGAGGGCCCTCAAATCCACGCGGTGGGGCAGTATGCCGATTGCCCACCCAGCGCGAAATGCCCGGCACCGAGCCCCGGCAGCATTATCACGCCAGGCCTGATCAACACCCACATTCACCTGGAACAAAGTTTCTCACAGACCATCCCCAAAGGACCCCAGCAGTCGTTTGTCGACTGGTTGCTGGCAGTCATCGAGAGTAACCGGAGCCGATCATCTGCCACGGACAAGCTGGAACGCTGCCGGTTGGGCATACAGGAATGCCTGCACAGTGGTGTCACCTGCGTCAATGATATCGCCTCCGGCCCGGAAAGTATTCAGGCCCTTCAGGAGGCCGGACTCCGGGCACTGGTTGCCCTGGAAGTTTTTCATCCGGGCCATCAGCCGATTCAGATCGCCCATTGGCTGGAGGCCTACCAAAAACTACAACAGGCCAGCGCACTGGCGCCGTTAATCACCCTGGGGCTTTCCCCGCACTCCCTCTACAACGTATCTATCGCAGCGTGGAAAGCGCTACAACAAGCCCTGCAACCCGCCTTCATCCATACCCATCTGGCCGAATTTGAGGCTGAGCTGAACTATCTGGCCCAAAAGCCCAGCGCCATTGATCACTTACACCAACAGGTACTGGGGCAAGCATTCACGGTGGCAAAGCCCCTGCCCTCCCCCGTGCAAGGGCTGCTGGAAAATCATTTGCTGAACCAGCCCACCATTTTAGCCCACGCCATCTACACCAGACCGGCGGATCGAAAGGCACTGAGCCAATCCCCGGTGGGGATTGCCCATTGTCCCCGCAGTAATTTGGCCTTGCACGGAAAAACCCTGTGTTGGGCCGACTGGGAGAACTCTCATATTCCGATAGGACTGGGTACCGATGGGCGTCTCAGCACACCCACACTGGATCTGCGGGAAGAGGCCCGTGTGGCCCAGTCCCTGCACGGCTGGAGTGATGCGCGCACCTTGAGCGCTTTAACGCTGGACGGCGCAAAAGTATTGGGGCAAGCCCATCAACTGGGCTCTCTGACCCCCGGGAAGCGAGCGGACTGGGTTCTCTGGCAAGCCGATTCGAGTACCTCTCACGCCGCACCGGAAAAGCAGGTGCTAGCCCCCACCACCCCGGCACAGGCGGTCATGATTGACGGGCAGTGGCGCTATAAGAGAGAATCCCAATGCTGAAGCCCAACGTTCTGGAACCCTTGAAGCGGCTCCAGCAAAAAAGCCTGAGCCTCTATAGCCTGCTGGTGATTCCCAGCCTGCTGCTATGGCTATACTACGGCCAGACCGATGC
>DAIDMR010000345.1 GCA_027448865.1 Vampirovibrio sp. | reverse complement strand
GTCGGTCGTTACCTCAAACCCGTTGGTCAGACGCACACGAGCGACCTTGCGCAAAGCAGAGTTCGGTTTTTTGGGAGTGGTGGTGTAAACACGGGTGCAAACGCCACGCTTTTGGGGGTTGGCCGCCAAAGCGGGGGACTTGGTTTTGCGTTTGAACTTGATCCGTTCTTTCCGAACGAGCTGTGCGATTGTGGGCAAGGGATGACCTCCTGAAATGGTTTATTGAATGACTAAATCTGCACTGGGTATACGCTTTTGCTCCGAAAGCGATTGCCGAATCCTTGGAAGACATTTGCGGAAAGGCATTGGCGATGCCGCAATATGCTGGGGCGCTTCGTGAGGTTGACCAGAGTGACCACTACTTCTTTTTGACTATAAATCAAACGATTTAAAATCAAACCATGGGACTGGCACTTTCGTGGATGATCACTGTAGCCAAAGCAAAAATCAATGTCAACTTGTGCGACGGAAGCCAAGGAAGATCGAAGCTACGAGCGGTAGAGGAGAGAGCGCCGGTGGGGCGGCATTCTACCCCGACCGAGGCTACTGAAAGCGTCTTGGACAATGCCTTCTAGACGAAATAAGCGCTTATTTGCTTTTGTTTTTGGCCAATCCTTCCGGAATAAGACGATAGCCTCCCCCATAGATGGTCTCCACATAGCTTTTACCGCCTGAAACCTTGTCCAGCTTGCTGCGCAGGTGCCGAACATGCACCCGAATGGTCTCCACATCATCATCGGGAGCATAGCCCCAAACATCTTGCAGCAACTTGCTGAGGGAAATGGCCTGATGGTGGTTCTGTACCAGACAGTTCAGGATTTCAAACTCGGTAGGGGTCAGTTTGGCAATACTGTGCTGTATTTTAACTTCCAGGTTTTCCGGAATCAGGGTGATATCACCCACAGACAGGATTTCAGTGCTGGTGGCCGACTTGGGCAATTGTCCGCTGCGACGCAACAGGGCCCGCACCCGCACTTGCAATTCGGGCAGCTCAAATGGCTTGACCAGATAGTCATCCGCTCCCACGTCAAAGCCTTTGACCTTGTCCTCCACCACGCCCAACGCGGTCAGCATCAGTACCGGGATATGCTCGGTGGCCGGGTTTTTGCGCACTCGCTGGCACACGGTGTAGCCATCGGCATTGGGCATCATCACATCCAGGATAATCAGGTCTGGCAACTCCTGCTGAATCAGGGCGTAGCCCTCGACGCCGTCGTTGGCGGTTAAAACCCGATGCTTTTGCAGCTCCAGGTTGACTTTGATGAGAGTCTGGATGGCCAAATCGTCATCCACCACAATAATTTTAGCCATAGGCGTTCCTTGTTAAACGTGAGAATCAGCGGGGTCGTTCTGCCAGTTTGACGCTTAAACTGACCAGTGTTCCATTGCGGTTGATTTTCAGGCTTAGCGTATCGCCGGGCCGCTTGGACTCCACGTAGTTCATGAAGCGATCGGCGCTTTCAGCGGGCTTGCCATCGTAAGCCACAATGATGTCTCCGCCCACCGGAATTTGGCGGTTCCCGACAACCAGCACCTGATTGGCTGCTTTCAGGCCCGCTTGCGCCGCTGGCCCGTTGGGCACCAGCCGGGTGACCAGCAATCCCTTGGAAACTGGCAGTTGCAGCGCTTGCGCCATATAAGGGTTGATTTCCATACCGACTTCCACGCCCAGAAAAGGACGAATGACACGACCATAGGCAATCAGGTCTTCGGCAATGCGCCGGGCGGTATTGGCTGGAACGGCAAAGCCAATACCCGCATTGCTGCCAGAGGGACTAAAAATAGCCGTATTAATGCCAATCAGCTGTCCGGAACTATTGAGCAACGGCCCCCCTGAATTACCGGGGTTAATGGCTGCGTCAGTCTGGATGATGCCTTCAATCAGGCGGCCGTTGGGCGCCTTCAGGGTTCGTCCCAGACTGCTGATGACCCCGGTGGTCAGGGTGCTGTTCAGGCCAAAGGGGTTGCCAATGGCGTACACGTTCTGCCCCACCTCCAGATGGTCGGAATTGCCCATTTGAATGGTGGGCAGCTTTAAGGCGCCCGGGTCAATCTTGATCAGTGCCACATCCTTACTCAAATCACCGCCCATCAGCTTGGCTTTGAAAACCTTGCCGTCCAGCAGGGTGACCTCCAGTTGCTGGGCGTCTTCCACCACGTGCCCGTTGGTGAGGATGTAGCCATCCGGGGTGATGATAATCCCGGACCCCGACCCTTTCTCCGGGATGATGTTGGAGAACATGTCCAGGGATAAAACGGTACTGCTGATGTTGACCACCGCGGGGCTGGTGGTACGGTAAATGTTGATGTTGATTTTTTCATCAGGGGTTAATGAAGCGGCATCCGGAGCGGCCAGAACCGGAGCGGCGCCTGTGGGAACACTGGCATGATCCCCCCACGGCCATTGCCAGACACAACTCATCAGGGTGCTGAGTATGGTAACGCCAAAAGAAAAAGCCACCAGCTTCCCCAGCTTGACCAGATTGAATTGCCAACCAACGTGCTTAAAATGATTGGCCCGTTCCGAAGAGACCTGAGACTCAAAGGCATTGGAAGGGGCGGGCTTTTCAGGATGGCGCATGGGCTATACTCTCTTTTAACGCTGCTATTTTTTAAACTTTCTTTCTTTTGGCTTCATTCTTTACTAATGGCTTTCTTTTCAAGCAGGCCACATTTATGCGTCAATAGTGACCAGTCAGCATTTTACATCAAGCAATCAGGAAATGGTGCTGCTTATGGCAAGCGGTCTTTCAAAGTCCACATTTGGGTCTCGTTTGGCGGAATACGCCGAACTGGTCAAGTTCGAGCATAGCGTATTTGCCTTGCCCTTTGCCTTGTCCGCCATGCTCTTGGCGGTGCCCGGTTCCCAATGGCCTTCCGGCTGGACTGTTTTATGGGTGATACTGTGCATGGTGGGTGGCCGAACCTACGCCATGGGCCTGAATCGGCTGATTGACGCCCCCATCGATGGTAAGAACCCACGTACCCAGAATCGCTCCATTCCTGCCGGGCGGGTAAAAGCGCGGGAAGCGTGGCTGTTGGTTTTGGCCTCCGCTTTGTTATTTATTGGGGCCGCCTGGCAACTGCCGCTAATTTGTCGCCTGTTGCTGCCGGTGGCTTTCGCCATTTTAACCATTTACTCGTATATGAAGCTGTTTTCGCCTCTGGCCCATTTGGTGCTGGGGGTGGCCTTGGGCTCTTCAGCCGTAGGCGGCTGGCTGGCGGTGACCGGGGCCCTTACCTGGCAGCCTGTGGTGTTTGGCTTTGCGGTGGTTTTTTGGGTGGCTGGCTTTGATGTGATTTACGCCTGTCAGGATTACGAATTTGATAAAGAGGCCGGCCTGAAAAGCATCCCAGTGGCCTTGGGCTTGACCGGGGCCTTGCGTTTGAGCCGGATTTTCCACGGTTTAACTGTGGCCTTGCTGGTTGGTTTTGCCCTGGGCTATGCCGTGGGCCCGCTGTTCTGGGTGGCCATTGCCTTGACTGCCGGTATGCTGATTTACGAACATAGCCTGATTCGCGGGGACTCCCAAAACCCGATTCGGCTAGAGAAGGTCAATGAGGCCTTTTTTACCATCAACGGACGGATCAGCATGGCGGTTTTTCTGCTGGTATTACTGGATAAGTGGATGTCCGGGCTGCCAGGACAGTAAAATGGAAGGGTAGGCCGGGTCACTTTGCTGATTCGACGGGGAAACACGCTAAAATAGAATGATGACCAAACCTCAGCCAGAAAAACTCCGAGAAAAACTCCGATTGTTTCCTTTTACCCGTCGTGCCTTAACGGCGATGGGTCGAGAATGGAGTGTGTTTCTGGATACCCTGGGTACTGCCGTCTACAACGCCCGGGAAATTGCCGGGTTCTTCCTTACCGGTCGTTTCGGATTCAAGCAGTTTGTGCAGCAGCTTGCCTTTGTGGGCATCGATACCATTGGGATTTCCCTGATCATGGTGGTTTTCTCCGGCATGGTGATTTCCCTGCAAATTTCCAGGGAAATGGTTCGCCAGGGCGCGGCGGACTATGTGGGCGCGTTGGTTTCTCTGGCAATGATTCGGGAACTGGCCCCCATTATGACCGCCTTTTCGGTTATCGCCATGGCCGGTTCCGCTTATGCGGCGGAGTTAAGCACCATGCAGATTACCAATCAGGTCAGTGCGCTGAGGGTGTTGCACGTCAATCCCATCCGCTATCTGGTGATGCCCCGGGTACTGGCGGGCATTGTGGCCTTGCCCTTGATGACCGTGATCACTGCGGTGGCAGGAATTATGGGCGGTATGGTCATTGCCAGTCTGGTGGCCGATTTGAGTTACGGCAAGTATCTGGATTCGGTCTGGCATCAGATTGAGTTGCGGGATATTATCGCCATGATGCTCAAATCGTCTGTTTTTGGCTTTATTGTTTTCTCCATGGCCACCACCATTGGCATCAATACCACGGGCGGCTCCCGCGAGGTGGGAGTGGCCACCACCCGAGCTGTGGTATGGTCGTTTGTATTAATGGCCATTTTCGATTATGTCCTGACCTTTTTGATTTATGGAACCAAGTAAGCATGTCGGATGAAGCTGTAACCCGGAAGCCACAATTAACAGACTCCTCGGATGATGTGTTAATCCGGGTCAGTAACGTGCGCAAGTCCTACGGCAACAAAGTGGTGCTGAAGGATATCAGCTTTGAGGTCAGGGCCCACGAAACCCTGGGCATTATCGGGATTAGTGGCTGCGGAAAAAGTACGCTGCTCAAGATCATCAGCAATCTGGAAACGCCCGACAGCGGCTCCGTGGAGCTATCCGATCCGAACTACAGTCTGGTGTTCCAGTACTCGGCCCTGTTTGACTCCCTGAACGTTTTTGAGAACGTGGCCTTTTCACTGCTGGAACGCCCCGATCGGGATTATGAAAAAGCCCTCCTCCAAAGCAATCGAGCGCATCGAAAGTATTCGCATCAGGAAATCAAGGCCATTGTGGCTGAAAAACTGCAAATGGTGGGGCTGGAAGGGATTGAAAACCGATACCCCAATGAATTGTCGGGCGGTATGCAGAAGCGGGTCAGCTTTGCCCGGGCTATTGTCAGTAGTCCACGCATTATTTTGTACGATGAACCCACGGCGGGACTGGACCCCATTGCCTCCACCGTGATTGAAGACTATATTCGCAAGCTGCGGGATGAATTGAACGCGGCCAGTGTGGTGGTCACCCACCAGTTTTCAACCATTCATCGCACCGATCGCCTTATTTTGCTGCATGATGGCGAAATTTGCTGGGAAGGCACCCCCCAGGAGTTGTTCCGCTCCCGGGATCCCTATGCCCGCCAGTTCTCTCAGGCCAGCCTGGAAGGCCCCATGACCGACCAGGAGTAATGCGGCTGCCAGTCAAGAAGCATCTGACGGTTTACCTTGGCTGCAGTATAATATGCTGAAGTGTGGCTTTTCCACGCATTTCCATTCAACGTTGAAGATAGAGCGACACAGCTTGCAATGAATACGGCAAACCGACAAAGAACATCCACAGTCAAAGTGGGCTTATTAACCTTAATCAGCATTACATTACTGGTGATTTCTTTGATTTGGCTGCGTGGTCGGGGCCTGGATAGCGGCGAGCTTCGCACGGAGTGGTTTCAGGATGTGAATGGCATGAAGGAAGGCGCCCCGGTGCAGATGATGGGCATTCGGGTAGGCTTTGTGGAATCGGTCAAGGCGGCCAAGCGTGACGGTGAATATGGTGTGCAGGTTGCTTTCAGGCTGAATAAAAACCTGGGTGTGCAAATTCCCAAAGGCTCCATGCTCTCTATCGAGCAATCCGGCTTGATTGGTGAGCAATTCCTGGAGATTACCCCGCCTCGACTGCGGGAAGTGACCCTGACCACGTTCAAGGAGCCAGCCAAGGCCATAACCGCGGGTATTCCGGTCAAGTTCCTGTATGAAAAAGGCTACATCCGGGTGGGCACGGTAGAAAACGTTGAGCAGACCCGGGATGGCAATCTGGTTCGACATCGCTTGTTTTACCGGGTGACCCTACCCGGGGCTGTCATGCCGGAAGATCCCCTGTTTGAGCTGACACTGGACAAAAACGGAAAGTACTACCTGCGTATTTTACCCAAGGAGCCCTATTTGGCCCAGGTGCCGGATAAAAACCTGCAGTTCACGGTGGAAGAGCCCCTTCGCCTGAAGCGTTTCCTGGAAATCCAGATGGATTCCGCTGAAGCCCTGCGTTTGACCAACGAGAAAATTAACGAGCTGCTGTCCGATGAAACCATTGAAAGCCTGCACAGCACCGTTAAAAACACGGAAGTCCTGACCGCTCAGGCGCATGAAGTAATGAACACGGCCAACGCCCTGTTCCAAACCACTCGGGTGGATCTGGATCGACTGGTGGGGGTCAGTGAGCAATTAGCCCAGAATGTGTCGGATGTCAGTACCAACATTAACCACATTATTGGCGATCCGAAATTAAAAAGTGAGCTGGGTTCTACCATTGCATCCCTCCGGGAATCGTCCAACGCCATGAAGCAACTGCTGAACGATCCGGCCTTGAAAGAGGCACTGTACGCCACGCGAGACACCTCCAAAAACGCCAACCAGTTGATGATGACCTTGCGCAAAACCGCTCAGGACGCCGATTTACAAAATCGGGTGGATAGCATTACGGCCAAGCTGGATAGCTCCCTGACCCGGTTGAACACTGTGCTGAGCAATGTGGACGCCTTGACGGATGATGAGGATAAGCAGGTGGACGCCATTTTGAATGATACCCGGGAAGCCGCCCGGAACCTGAAAGTCTTGACCAAGAAGTTCAACGGGCACTTTACCCTGTTCAAACTGTTGTTTTAAACCTTAATGCAGCTTAGCCCGGATACGGCTTAGCCCGCTGGATTTGGCGTTAGGCGTCAAGACAGTATTAAAAAAGCCCCTCTAACCAAGACTAGAGGGGCTTTTTAAAGTTTTAAAGTGAGAAAAAACTAGCTTTTGCGCTTACGGGCGGACTCGGCTTTTCTTTTCTTTTTAACACTGGGTTTCAAGTAATGCTCCCGCCGTTTGATTTCGGACAGGATGCCCGCTTTCTGAATTTTCTTTTTGAACCGTTTCAGTGCGCTTTCAATACTTTCACCAGGTTGTACCTGGACTTCTGCCATTTCGGATTTCACCCCGCTTTCAAATAGGCGTTAAATTTTTAATGTTTTGTGAGGGTAGCATAGAAAAAAAGTCATTACAATCAGTTGAGCTAGGGAAGAAGATCCCGGCGTCCCTGGAATGTCATCTCGGGCAGTCGTGGCTAACCGGGGGGCCAATGCAGGGGGCGGCCTGCCAATATGTGGGCGTGCAGGTGAAAGACGGTTTGCCCGGCTTGGGGGCCATTGTTAATCACCAGCCGATAGTCCGTCAGGCCTTGTTCACTGGCCACTTGCCGAACACCGGCCATTAATTCTCCCAGCAGGGAGGCGTCTTCGGTTCCCGAGAGGCTGGGGGTGTGGGTTTTGTGAATTACCAGTAAATGGGTAGGCGCTTGTGGGTGGATATCGTGAAAGGCCAGCACCTGATCATTCTCTCCCGCTTTTTGGCAGGGAATGGCCCCAGCCACGATATTACAAAACAGGCAGTTTTCAGCCATAAAGTCTCCCTCCTGAGTCCGACTACTTTTTAGGGAACCCGACTATGATGCGGGGAAGGTGGCTGGCTGTAAAGCCTGCGAGATGGGATTGATGGGTCGTGATACCTGTTGAAGCCAGTAAGCGGTTTTAATTTGCTGAGCCAACGGGGCAGGGGCGTTTATGGGGCCTGTTGAACGGGGCACTGACAGCAACCTTGGCACCGGATGACCCGGACTTTCCAAGGGCAGATCGCCGTATTTTTGAACCACCCGCCGGATGAGGGCCCGCTTTTGCGGATCCGGGTCAAAAAACAGTTGGGCGTACAGGGTCACCCCATCGGAAAGCAGGGGACTGTGGGCCACGCTTTGCCCGTAATAGGGGTTGATGACCCGGTGGAAACGGTGGGCCAGCGTATTCAGGGCCAGACAATTCAGTTCTTCCTGAATGGAGGACTGGTCATCCCCGTTTCCGGCAGCATGTCCAGCCTCGTGGTATAAGGCTTCGGAGATGGCATACAGGGTAGCGGGACTGCTATCGCCCCGATAGCGCTGGTTAATCATGATCCGGTTTTGCTCGGCTATCCATTGGGCGTGGGCCGGGCTGTCTCCCATGTCTCCAAATTCCACCCGAATCCCTTTTTGCTGGATAAGTTGCAAGGCCTGTTGGCCATTTTGAAAAACCGGGTACACGCCCATGCGCTTCAGGTACTCATCATCACCCGGTAAGTGACGCACCTGCCCCAGCAGGGTCAGGGCTTGCTGCAAAATGGCCTGATCCTGCGAGGTCTGGACGACAGACCCTGCCTGATTGTAAGCGCTCAGCGGAGCGGCACCGGTAGCCAGTCCGCCCGTTACAAAAGGATTGCCCCTTGGGGGGAGGGGCGGTGTGTAGCGATTGATAGAGATTCCGGGAATGCTGCCCATGGGTCTACGGTCTGCCTTTGGTGTGCGTGGTTGTATTAAATCCGCTCAAGCCGGGGTGTTGCCATTTTTTTTGCGAGAACACTGGTTTTGAGAACTTTCCGTTCCGTGGCGGCAAGCTTTTTGCTACTATGAGACAATACCTTGTCCAAGCAGTCGCCATCAGGAGCTTTCCATGTCCGCCACCGTCCACCCCGCTGTCAATGTTTCCAATCACCCGCTGGTGCAACATAACCTCAGCATCCTGCGGGATAAAAACACCTCCACCGAACAATTCAGGGCCACCATGACCCGTTTGGGCAAACTGATTTTCATGGATGCCACGGCCAGTCTGCCCACGGCCAAAACCATTGTGGAAACGCCCATTACCAAGGCCGAATGCAAAATTCTGTCCCCCGATGTGCCCATTTTAATTGCCCCCATTCTGCGGGCGGGCCTGATCTTATCCGAGTTGGCCATTGATATTTTGCCCTCGGCCAGCGTTTATCACATCGGCCTGTACCGGGATGAAGAGACCTTCAAGCCGGTGACTTACTACAACAAGCTGCCTTCCACCATTGACTACAGCGTGGCCCAGATTTTCGTGCTGGACCCCATGCTGGCAACTGGCGGATCGGCGGTGGCCGCTGTCGATATTATCAAGAAACTGGGCACCAAGGCCTCGAACATTCGCTTTGTCAGCATCATTGCCGCCCCGGAAGGCATTCAGCATCTGACCGAGCAACATCCGGGCATCCAGATTTTCACCGGCGCGGTGGACGAGCGTTTAAACGACAAGGCCTACATTGTCCCCGGCCTGGGTGACGCGGGCGATCGGACTTTTGGCACCGTCTAGCAGCGCTTTCTAATTCTGGGTGAAGCGGCCTTCACCCTCGTTCTTTTGTCATCTGCAAAACCGAAGTCTGACCGATGGGTGGGGCTTCGGTTTTTCTCTTGGGCATGCCCGATCGCTCAGGGAGGAAATTGTGCGCTATGATTTTTAGGGAGTGGAATCTTTCGATAGTTTTGGAATTACGAAACAACTCGATCTCTGGGTACAGCAGATTTGAACCATCGAAAGATTCCACTCCCGATTTTTAAAGATTCCCCGGGATCTGCCGATTATGGAATACGGTTCATTTTGAGCCCGGTGAATCGAATGTGAGTCGAGGCTGATTCCATGTTTGACCTGAATTACTATGGCACTGAAGACGAACTGAAAGCGGAAACGCCCAGTTTGCCCGACTTATGCCATAAATGTGGTCGTTGTTGCCGCTCTGCCACCACCTTTCATTCTTACAAAAAATTGAAGGAGCTGGTGGAAGCCGGTGATAAAGAGGCCATCGACTTTCTGGAAGTGTTTGAGCCTTATGATTCCATTGAGGATGCCCGTCAGGTGGAACCGGATCAGGTGGAGCAGGTACTCAAGGCGGTGGCCGACCGGGAGGACATGGACGTCAATGAAGTTACCTTTTACCATTGCCGTTATGTTAGCCCAGAGGGTTTGTGTACTATTTATGAGCGCCGTCCCCGTTGCTGTCGGGAGGCACCGGGTCATGGCTGGTCGGTGATGCCCCCGGGCTGCGGCTTTGAGGGCTGGCAATTTGAACAGCGGGAAAAGCAGAAGCGCATGATTCGGGATTTGAAAACCAGCGCCTACATTATGGAGCAACTTTCCCCGGATGGGGTGCATCATCCGGTTCGCCCGGAAACCACCTTGGCCGATCTCAACGCGCTGGTGCTAGAGAAAATCAAACCCTGGAAAATGTTCGGCTCGCATTATTGGTAAATGACAATGAGTGAACAGAGCCCGCCCCCACCATCCTCCGCTTTGCCCTCTCCGTTGGGGTTGGCCCGCCAGGTGGAGCAGTTGATGAAACTGCCCCAGCATTTGTGCAAGCAGCGGGGGCAATGTTGTCGGGTGGCCACGTTCAAGGGCTCCTTGTCCTATGAGGAGATTCTGGCGCTGGCGACCACCCCGGAGGCCGACGGGCATGAATCGGCCCGGGATTTTGCCTCGGTCTTTTTGCCTTATGAGAGTCAGGCCCAGGTCAGGGAAATTGCGGCTGAATTTGTGGACAAGGTTCGTGCCGCCGCGCAATCCAAAGGGCAGGATCCGGATCAGGTGTCTTTTTTCAAGTGCAAGTATGTTTTAGAAGACGGTCGCTGCGGGGTGCATGAGGATCGACCGGTTGGGTGCCGTATGTACCCATTTCCCCATAAAAATACCATTTATCATCCCGGCTGCGGGTTTGAGCAACAGGGGCAGGAAAACTGGGCCAAAATAGATACCATCTTGAAGCAGTTGGGGCTGTCTCTTTAAGTTGCCACTGAATTGCACTTGTTTTAAACGGCTAATCGCGCTGGATTTTGAAGAAACGCCAATATGGCGCATGACCATGCACCGAGTAAGAAAGAGACAACTAGCCGGGCAAGTCACGCTGCGAGCCCAAAACAGCCCGAGTCATCCTGACCTTGAACAGGAAAGGAAAAATACCAGCCTGATATAGCCGACCTTAGCCCATTAATTTAAAGCTGCTGTCAATGTTTTTGGAGATGACTTTCTGAACAGAGTCAATCTCGGTTTGAACCGCCTGGTGTTGCGTATCCAATCGCTTGGACTCCAGTTCCAATGCTTTATCCCGCTCCTGAATGGCAGAAATCGTGGATTGCAAACGCTTGGAGTCAGCACTATCCGGCTCCAGGTTTACCTGGCGACCGAACAAGGCGGACACCATATTGGAAATCTGCATTCTGGCCTGATTGACCATTTGCAACTGCAATTCCGTATCGGATTTTCGCGCGGTCAGCATTAATAGCCGCGCCTGGCTTGCCCCAAGTCCCATAACTAATAATCCCCCTAAGTGTGTCCCATTCGTGAAATGGTTAGACTATGAACTTCCCTAATGTCCCGTAATTGGCAATATATCCCTACTGAGTCCCTAAACACATCCCGTATCAGCATAAAAACAAGGACGATGCTTTTTGTGCTATCGCCATCCTGTAATCAGCGAAAAAGAACACAAACCCTGTTGTTCAGCCCTTTTTTTGCAGCTGATAGTTCAGGGTTTCCAAATCCTTGATGCGCTGCATGGCCTGGGTCAACTGCCCCTGAAGCCGGGCCACGGCTTCGTTCCCCCCACCGGGCAGCACATTGGGCAGGCCCGTAAACGGCTTTTTGCTCTCTTCCTTCAAAAACAAAATGGCTTCACTGTCTTCCTTTTTGATGTAGCCCAGATTGATCAATACATTGGCAATCCCGGTTCGTTCGCCCATGGCTTCCGCTATGGCTTGCTGGGTACGCAGGGCCTGATCCAGCTGTTGAATGTTGAGGCGGTTGATTTTGACCAGATATTCTCCCAGTCGGGTACGGCCGGCCAGATAATCAATCGTGCCGGAGATGACCATGGAGCGTGGCGGGGAAAGCAATTCCTTGGCAATGGCTTCCAGTAAGAAAATGGCGGTTTGCTCCAGCGTCCAGTTGTTGAGAATGGTAATGCTCAGCACGTTCTTTTTAAACCGGGACAGGTGCAGGATCTTCAGGATGCTCTGAGGGACATGGCCACTGGGCTTCTCCAGCTCTCCCAAACCTTGCCGGGTGATTTCAGGAATCCACAGTTGCAAGGTATGCTCAGGGCCAAAGGCTTCCAGGGTAGGCTTGGAAAGGGTGGCTTCCAGCTCATGACGAAGCTGGGTGTAGATAACCTGCTTAACCCACAAAGGCAATCCACTGAGCTGTTGCATCAGATTGTCAAACGCTGTGGGTGGCAGTGCGGTCATTGGCCAACGGGTCCTGTCACTCTATAAAATACTCCGGATGCTCCTGATAGCATTATGCCAAAATTCTTGCGGATGTGCCTACTTTAGGAGTTGTATAATTGGAACATTCTTGCACTGCTTCAAGTCATGAATAAATTAGTTTGGGCCAATAGCATACAAGCGCCATTCCCCATCTGTGGCTAAGTAAAAAGGAGATTATTCGGTGAAAGCATCTTGTCAGATTGCGGCGTCCATAGCGTTGGGTATCATGATGCCCGGCCTGGTCATGGCCGCGTCACCCGTCGATTATTCTCCAGCCTACCCGCAACCAGTGGCCCAAATCAGCCAGAGTTTACCGCCCCTGCAAGGCGGGGGCTACCAGCCGGGCAGCTATCCTTCTTACAACAATACCTATAACACCCCCAATGGCGGATACCAGACTTACGGACAAAATCAGTCCCAGTATTCAACCGCCCCGTATGGCGGGCAATCTTATCAGCAACCACCCTTGCAAGGCTATGTGGTGACCGCCCCTCCCGGCACCGTGGTTTCTGCCACGCTCAGCAGCCCTGTTTCCAGTGACTTTGCCCGGGTGGGCGATCGCTTTAACGCCACATTAGGCTCTCCCATCGCTTCGGGCTCCAACATCATCCTGCCCGCCGGAAGCCAGATGGAAGGGCAAGTGGTGATGGTCAAACCTGCTGGGCGGGCCGGTAAAAACGGAGAGCTGGACATTCGGTTCACCTCAGCCATTTTGCCCAACGGGCAACGAGTCCCTTTGTCCGCCCGTATTCAGACCGAAGATGGCACCGGCATTATTAAAGGCGGCTCTACCGCAGGCCGCTTGGGCCGCGCTGCGGTGACCACCGGTGTGGGTGCTGGCTTAGGCGCCGCTTTGGGAACGGCCATGGGGCCATTATCCGGCGGTGGCGTTGGTCGGGGCGCAATATACGGAACCGCGCTGGGTGCCGGAATGGGAGCTTTGGGCTCTGCCGTTCAAAAGGGCAGACCCGCCGTTCTGGAATCCGGCCAGCCCCTCAACATCGTGCTGGATCAACCCTTAACCACCTCGCCGGGCTCCATGACCGCGCCCGGCTACGGGCAACCCCAGTCTCAGCCGGATTCGGGCTTTCAGTATTACGGGCCCAATAACAGCTCACCCCAAAATCCCCAACCTTACCAGAATTACGGGTACTAAACTGCCTAAATTCAGTTAATCCAGGCACAAAGACCTGTAATCCGCAATTTTGGAGGTGGTCTGGTTTCTTATGATCTATTGAATTAAACATCCCGTTAGCGGGTGTCTGTTTCCCTCAACTCAAGCGCCATGAAGAGGCCGGCCAAACTATGTCTCAGTCTGAAAAACCAGCCCCCAACCTTTCCACACAGCGGGAAGCACCCGGGGGTGCTGGCAAAAAGGCGGGCTGGGCAAAACGCCCCAGCCCCAACATCACGGTAGAAGACCTTCAGGCCCGCTATCAAAAGGGCGTCAGTCGGGTGGGAACCCTACACACAGAACTGGATAGCCTGCCCCTGAGCCGGGCCACCAGCTTTTCCGCGTTGTTGCACGTGGTTGGGCCGGTGGTTTTAACGGTGCTGACGTTGGCCCTGCTGTGGTTGCTGTCCTGGATTTTGCATTTCAACTTCTGGGATTTGTTTCAGTCCCATCAAAAGCCGGATCTGGAATTTACGCTGGTGCAGGACACCCATGCCACCCGACCGGACAATCCCAAATTCAAGGGAAATTTCAACCAGCGGGCTGGCGGCACTCCCAAAAAAAGCCAGCCGCTGAAAGCCATTGAGGAGCCCCCACAGGCGGCTAGCAAAAAATCGGAGCCGCCCAAGCCGCAGCCACCAGCGGTCAAGCCGCAACCGACTCAGCAGATTCAACCGGCGGTTCAGCCAAAGCCCGTGGCCCAGAAGACTCCTGCCCCTCAGAAAACGGCTGAAAAACCCGCCATTGCCCCCACCATAAAAACGCCTTCCAAGGAGAATCCTGCTCCAGGGGCCACGGCCAACCCCAACACAGCCACCCCTGCTGCCTCTGCCGCCACAGGTACCAGTTCCCAGGCCGCCTCTCAGGGCAATCAATTTACCGGCAGCGCTGCCAGCGGCTCATCCATGGGTAATCCCCAGGCGGGCAACTCTCCCAATCCGGGTGTGGATGTGGCGCAGGATATCGACTTTGGCCCTTTTATGGCCGACCTGGAGCGTCGCATCAAGCGCAACTGGGTACCCCCCCGTGGATCGGAAAGTCGGAAGGTCGTCCTAATGCTTTTTATCGCTCGGGATGGTAATGTGATTAGAATCGATGTGAAAAAGTCTTCCGGGGATACTGAGGCGGATGAGTCGGCCAAACAGGCAGTGGTGGCTTCCCTGCCTTTTCTAGCCCTTCCTCCGCAGTTCAAGGAGGACATACTACCGGTAGAATTCGCGTTTGATTATAATGTTCTTAATCCCAAGAACCCGAAGCAGGCTTTGAAATGGTAAGAGGAGATACCGATTAATGGATTTTCAATTATTGTGGTTCGCCATTGCTAATGACTGGATGGTTTTGCTGCCAATCCTGGTATGCTCCGTTCTGACCGTGGCCGTGACCATTGAGCGTCATTACTTTTACAAAAAGAACTCTCGGGACGTGGTGCAGTTTATCCACCGCCTGCAACGGGAGTTACAGCGTGGCAGCCTGGAAAATTCCCAGTTACTCAGCGCCCAGTTGGGCGGCATCATCGGGGAAGTGTCGGAAGAGGGCATTCGGGTTCTGGCCGAGCAGCCGGAGAGCTTTGAGCGCTCCTACGACATTACCGCGTCTTTGGCCACCCGTAAGCTGGAAAAAAACCTGCCCATTCTGGGAACCATTGCCACCATCTGCCCTTACCTCGGTTTGTTTGGAACCGTTGTGCGGATTCTGATTACCTTTGGCGATTTGTCCAAAGCGGGCGGACAAAGTGGCGCCCCGGAAATCATGTTCGGAATTGGTTCCGCGCTGATCGCCACCGCCTTCGGTTTGGGCGTGGCCATTCTGGCGGTAGCCCTGAACAACTACTTCCAAAGCATTGTGAACCGATACGAAGATGACTTCCAGTTACTGAAGTTGTTGTTCCTGAGCTTTGCCGATGAGCGTGACCCAATGGCTGTGGCGGGTGCCCAAGAGCGTCGTCCGGCTCAACCCGGTTACTAATAAGCCAAGTTAGGATTCTGAACGAATGAAAACCGGTTCCAAACAGGTTTTTAACGAAATCAACATTACCCCACTGACGGACATCTTCCTGGTGCTGCTGATCATCATGATGGTGGTGGCCCCCATGATGCAGCAGGCTCGCAAGGACATCAAGCCGCCCACCCTGCAAAGTGGGGCACCGGTAGAGCAAAATAAACTCACGGTGGAAATTGCCAGCGACGGCCAGATTTACGTTCAAGGCAAGCAAGCCAGCGCTGAGCAGCTGACGGAAACGCTAAAAACGGAAGAGGCCAAGTTAGCCAATAGCGCAGGAAGTTCCCAGACGGAGTCCGCAGCGGCTAGCCCGGAACAACCGGCGGAGA
>DAIDMR010000344.1 GCA_027448865.1 Vampirovibrio sp. | reverse complement strand
ATGGTTAGGTTTTTTCTGGATTTTTGCTGAAAGGGTTTCAGGTCAACCTTGGGGTAGATCTCCAGGGCCGTCTTGATAGCGTCGGGGCTGATGGCTTTCAGCCCGGCAATGGGGGTGCCCTGCAGGTTAAACATACTCAGCAGGGAAGCCACCTTGGGATCATAAACCAGCCCGTAAACCGGAATGTTAAAGAGCAAGCCCAAAATCAGGCTGTGGAAACGCATGCCCAAAATGACATCACACCCGGCCAGACTGTCCAGCACGTCCTCTGGCGGCACAACAGACACGGAAATTCGGCTGGTGGCTTTTAACTGCTTGGCAAAACCCTCTAATAGTTCCGTATCTTCTTTCTTCTGGAAGGGCAGCAGCCTGAAGCAAACCGACCCTTCATGCTGCTGGGCCAGGGCGTTTAGACAGTCGGACAAAGCGCTTAATCGCTCAGCGCTTAGCTCATGCCAGGGGCGCAGCGAAACACCCACTGTCCATCCCTCGGATGGGGCGACATCGCAGGATCGGGACGCTTTAGAAGGTTCGGCCGATGCCGTTTTTGCCTTACCTGAAACCTTTTGGGCAACGGGGTTTCTCAGCAACCACACCGGATCAGCGGTAATCTCCGGCTTTTCTCCGGTGAGTTCCTCCACCAGCAAAGCGCTTTTTTCATCGCGCACCATGATTTTCTCGCACTTGCGCAACGCGGCGGCGGTCATTTTTCGGGAGAGCGCCTTTCGCAACGGGCCAACCCCCTGCGCCCAAAACACCACCGGCACATCGAAAAAACGGGCCAAATGAATCAGTCCGCCATAGTACAACGCACTCATGGGGCCGGTGGCATCCTGAAACAAGCCCCCCCCGCCACTGATAAATAAGTTGGCCGAGGCCAGGGCGTCCACAATATCAATAAAACTGGTGCGCTTGATGGCGGCCACCCCGTATTGGGCGGCGGTTTTTTTGGGGTTTTGGGAGAGGACGGTGATTTTGACGCCCCGATCCTTCAGTTCGTCCACCAGCACCTTCAGGATCAGCTCGTCCCCCAGATTGTCAAAGCCGTAATAACCCGAAATCAGGACGCTGGGTGTTAAGTCTGAATTATTTTTCGGGTACTTCCCGGATTTTCCTTTGCTCGATACTTTAGGCGACACCGCTGTGGCCGGTTTACCCGCGCTTTTTTTCTTCTTAGAGGAGGCCTTGACGGATTTACCGACGGATTTGCCGGATGGTTTGGATGAATCGGAGGAGCGTTTTTTCATGGCAGAATTCACAATACACTGGTTTGTTGCTGATACTGGGTTAAGTAAGCCTGAAATCCGGTTTCCCAGGAGGGAACAGCCAGATCGGGACAGGCCAGCGGGGTGTACTGGGGCCGATTGGCAGGCAATCCAAGTTCACTGCTGTGAACCCGGCGAATACCCTCGGAGGATAAGCCCGCCATCTGGCAAATTCGCATGGCCTGCTCGTACCGGGAGATGGCACCGGCATCAGCGGCATGATGAACCCCGAATTGCCCGGAATTGATGATGGTTTCAATGGCTACGGCCAGGTTCCCCGTCCAGGTGGGGGTTCCCACCCAGTCTTCAGCCGCCTTCACCTCTTTTCCCTGTCGGGCCTGATCCAGCACCCATTGCACAAAGTTATTGCGATGAACGCCAAACAGCCAACTGGTGCGGATGATGTAATACGCCTCCAGATGCTCTGCGGTCAGTAACTCGCCATAGTACTTGGACAGGCCGTAAGTGTTAATGGGGTTGGGGCGATCATCGGGCAGGTAGGGCTCTGCCTTCAGCCCGTCAAACACGTAATCGGTGCTGATGTAAGCAAAAATAGCACCCAGTTTCTGGCTGGCCAGCCCCAATTTATTGGTTCCATCCTTGTTAATGGCCATCGCCATGTCCGGATCTCGCTCGCAAGCGTCCACATTGGTGAAGGCGGCACACTGAATGACCACCTCCGGCTGAAAAGGCTCCAGCTTTTCCTTCATCTCATCTTCGGTGATCAATAGATTCAGGGTCTCACTGGTGGTGGGAAACACCGAGTACCCTTTCCCACGCAAGTGGGTGACCAGCTCTTGGCCCAGCATCCCGCTTGCCCCCACCACCACAATATTCTTAAAACCCATAACGCATCGGTTCCTTCACAGAATGGTCATCGATTACTGAGCGGCAGCACTGGCAAGGGGACTTTGCGCTTCCCGCTGACGCACATTGGCCACCCACTGCGGATTATCCAGATACCATCGCACCGTTTCGGCCATGCCTTGCTCAAAGGAAATTTGCGCTTTCCAGCCCAGTTCTCGTTCGATTTTTGTGGAATCCAGCGCGTAACGGCGATCGTGTCCGGGCCGGTCGGTGACAAAACGAATCAGGCTCTCATCCTTGCCCAGCGCGCTGAGGATGAGGCGGGTAATTTGCAGGTTGTTCAGCTCATTCCCGGAGCCGATGTTGTACACCTCCCCGGGGCGACCGTCCCAAATCACCCGGGCCACCCCGGCGCTGTGATCCCGGACGTGAATCCAGTCCCGCACGTTCAGGCCATCCCCATAAACAGGCACAGGCTTGTCTTCCGAGGCGTTCAGGATGAACAGGGGAATCAGCTTTTCCGGATACTGGTTGGGGCCGTAGTTATTGGTGCAACGGGTCACGCAGACCGGCATCCCGAAAGTTTTCCAATAGCTGAGGGCAATGAGATCGGCGGCGGCTTTGCTGGATGAGTATGGGCTGCTGGGCTCCAGCGGCGATGCTTCGGTAAACTTGGCCGTTCCTTCGATACTGCCATAGACCTCATCGGTGGAAACCTGCACAAACTTTCGCACGCCCCGCTGTCTGGCCGCTTCCAGGAGAACTTGTGTGCCCCACACATTGGTTCGAATAAACTCGCTGGGGCCGCTAATACTTCGGTCCACGTGGGTTTGGGCCGCCACGTTCACGCAAACGTCGATCTCTGCCATCAGGCGGGATACTAGCGCTTCATCGCCAATATCCCCCTGCACAAAGCGATACCGCTCGTCGGATTCCACCGACTTCAGGTTCTCCGGGTTGCCCGCATAGGTGAGTAAATCGAGGTTGGTAATGTGGATATCGGCATGCTGTTGCAGCAAATGACGAATCAACCAGCTGCCGATAAAGCCACAGCCGCCGGTAATCAATAACCTGGTTTTCTCAGACATCGGGAACTCTCTGCGCAAGGCGTAACAATCACAATCAATAGCTCTATGCTACGGAAAAATCGGCATTTTGTTAAGCCCCGCCGGTTTGGCCTGGCGCAATCAGGGTAAAATAAGAGTATGGATCTGACGTTGCTGAATGCCTTGTCTTATTTGGAAAAGCCTGACGGACTGATTGCGCTGCCCGGCCCGGAGGGCTATATTCTGGCAGTCAGGCCGGATCGCCCGGCTGCTCTGGAGCGTCTTTACCGCCTCAAGGGACAATCAGAACCATTGCTGCTTTTGGGCTGGGATTTGCCCGCCTTTGCCCCCTTTATTGGAGAGCTGCCTCTGGCAGCTGAAACGCTCATCAAGCGCCACTGGCCGGGCCCGCTGATTATTTTGCTGGATAAGTGCAGGCAACTGCCCGAGACCTTTAGCTCGTTGGGGCAACTGAAAATCCTGCAGCCCAACAGCGCCATGCTGCTGGATTTGTTGTCCCTCAACCCCACCGGATTGCTGCTGACCCTGGGAGCAGCCCGTGGAGCCGATCCTCCGGTGCGGGAAGCCGCCGCCGTTTACAACACTTTTGGAGATGACGTGGATTATGTGGTGCATGGGGACACGGAGGTTCTGGAAAGTGTGGCCCCTACCGTGGTTCGGGTCAAGCCCAATGATGAGATACAACTTTTAAGAAGTGGAGCCATTGTGTTAGACTAACGGCGTTTCAGGTTTCCCCCACCTATGGATGTCGGTTGCAGGCGAGTCGCACGCAACTTGCCTGCAAGAATAAAAAATATAAAAGATTGACAACAAAAGATTGCACAAAAAGGTCGCTGGATTTCGATGAAAAAACTGGTTCTAGGCTCCGATCACGCTGGCTTTCCCCTCAAGCAAAAAATCGCTGAACATTTGCGCCAAAAGGGGTTTGAGATTATTGACATCGGTTGCCACAACGGAGATTCTGTCGACTACCCGAGCATTTCCGCCCAGTTGGCCCAGGCCGTGCAAGGCATCCAGCAAGAGGCTCCTGAACAAACGCATTACGGAATTTTATGCTGCGGCAGCGGCATCGGGGTTTGCATTGCCGCCAATCGCTACCCCTGGATTCGGGCCATTGAGGCCCACGATCACAATACGGCCATTCTCAGCCGCCGCCACAATGACAGCAACGTGCTTTGTCTGGGCGGACGGGTTCTGGCCCCGGAATTGGCTTTTACACTCATCGACGAATGGCTGGAAACGCCTTTTGACGGCGGCCGTCACCAAAAGCGGGTGGACATGATGAGTGACCTACAGGTTGATAACAAGAGAATGAGCGCTTCTATCAGCGCTCCAAAGGAGATGCCCTCATGCTGAACCTCGATCTGCTGCAACAGACCGACCCCGAGATTTACCAAACCGTTGTGGACGAGCTGCACCGGGAGCAGAACACCCTGGAGATGATTGCCAGCGAGAATTTTACCAGTCTGGCGGTCATGCAGGCCATGGGCAGCGTGCTAACCAATAAATACGCGGAAGGCTTACCCGGTAAACGCTACTATGGCGGCTGCGAGCATGTAGATACCGCCGAGGAAATCGCCATCGCCCGGGCCAAAGTGTTGTTCGGGGCCGATCACGCCAACGTCCAGCCCCACAGTGGCGCTCAGGCCAACATGGCCGTGTTTCTGGCCGCAGGATTAAAGTCTGGCGACACAATTATGGGCATGGACTTGTCCCACGGTGGGCACTTGACCCACGGTTCGCCCGTCAACTTCTCAGGTCTGTTTTTCCGGGTGGTGGCTTATGGCGTTAATCCCGACACCGGGGTGATTGATTACGACAACGTCCGGGAAATCGCCCTGCGGGAAAAGCCCAAGCTGATCATCTGCGGGGCCAGCGCCTACTCCCGCGTCATTGATTTTGCCAAATTCCGGGCCATCGCCGATGAAGTGGGCGCCTTGCTTCTGGCGGACATTGCCCATATCGCCGGTTTGGTGGTCAGTGGCTTGCACCCCAGCCCGATTCCACACTGCCAGTTTGTGACCACCACCACTCACAAAACACTGCGTGGCCCCCGTGGCGGACTCATTTTATGCCAGGCCGATTACGCCAAGGCTGTAGACAAGGCTGTATTCCCCGGCATTCAGGGCGGCCCGCTCATGCACGTGATTGCGGCCAAGGCGGTGGCCTTTAAAGAGGCGCTGTCTCCTGAGTTTAAGGACTACTCCAGGCAAGTGATTGCCAATGCCAAGGCCTTAGCCCAGTCCCTGATGGAGAACGGCATCAATATCGTCAGCGGTGGCACTGATAACCACTTGATGATGCTGGACCTGCGCAACGTCAATCTGACCGGTAAGGCGGCCCAAAACCTGCTGGAAGAGATTCATATTACCGCCAATAAAAACACCATCCCCAACGATCCCCAGTCTCCCTTCATTACCAGCGGCATTCGTTTGGGCACCCCAGCCCTGACCAGCCGGGGTTTTGACGAAGCGGCCATGCGAAAATTGGGACACATTATTGCCGAAGCGCTGAAAAAAGGTGAAAATAAGGAAACTTTGGTAAAAGAAGTACAGGGGTTGAGTCAACAGTTCCCCTTGTATCCGGAACTGGAAACCAGCCTGAAACGGGAGGCGCTCAGCCATCATTAAGCTGGAAGATGCCCACTCGCCATTCCTGATCGATGCGATTGGTTTTATCGTGGCCTTAATGGTCAGTTTCATTCTGGTTCCGATAGTCCGGAAGCAAGCCATTGCCGCTGGTTATTACGATGCGCCCGGGGCCAGAAAGATCCACAAGTACCCCATCCCGCGGCTGGGCGGCATTGCCATCTGGCTGGCTTTTATGTTGTCACTGGGGGTCATTGTGTTTCTGGGCTGGCGACCGGAGCTGCACAACGCGCTACCCGGTATTCTGGCGGGGGGCACCATCGTTTTTTTACTGGGCTTGCTGGATGATCTGTTCAACCTGTCGCCTTACCTCAAGCTGAGTATCCAGTTCATTGCCGCCCTGACCGCTTTCTTTCTGGGGATTCAAATCAACAATCTGGATTTACCGGGGGCCCAACTGCTGGTTCTCAACGCGCTCAGTCTGCCGGTGACCGTCATTTGGTTGGTCGGCCTGATGAACGCCATGAATTTCATTGATGGGATTGATGGACTGGCCGCGGGGGTGACCACCTTATCGGCGCTGACCCTCACCATCGTCGCATTGTTTACCAACCAGCCTTCCTCGGCGTTGTTGGCTGCGCTACTGGCCGGCTCCAGTCTGGGTTTTCTGGTTTATAATTTTCATCCCGCCCGCATATTTATGGGGGACAGTGGGGCGCTATTCTGTGGTTTTTTATTGGCTTGCATCGCCGTAACCGGGGTTTTAAAAACCAAGGTGGCCGTCATGTTACTGCCCATTTTCGTGTTGAGCGTTCCCATTTTAGACATTACCTATTCGGTGTTTCGCCGGCTTCTGCGGGGTAAAAACCCCTTTTTGCCGGATGCCGATCACATTCATCATCAGTTTTTAAAGGCAGGCATGGGTCAGATTCGGACAGTGACTTACCTTTATAGTTTGTGCGTGGTGGGTGGATTGATTTCCGTGTGGTATGTAAACTACCTGCCCATTTATATCGCTTCGTTGGGGGTGATGTTCCTGCTGGCTTTCTTGTTGATCTTGCTGGTACGAAAACTTTTTCCATTACCCACCCCCCAAAGCCAGAACCACTCCGATCCTTCTTCATAAACCTCTTTTATTAACTACTTTTATAAACTGCAGGGCTAGGCCAGAAAAGATGCCTGATGGCTCTGTGCTTTGGCCTGTAAAAGGGGCTTGGCAGCCTTTACACCCGAAAACCAGACTTGATCCAGCCTCCAATCAGCGTTCCATTATCCTCTTGTGCCTGTTGCTGCTTGCATGTGTCTTATGCGGGGGATAGTTGGTATTTACGGCGTCCCCATAGGAAGAGCGCCCAAACTAGCGCAATCAACCAGCCTGCCAAGCTCCATCCAGCCCAAAGGTTCAATGTAAAAATGCCCGATAACTGCCCATGCCTGAAACGCAGGGCCACCCAAGTTGGCAAGAAATACAAAAAAATCAGCGGCAATCCCAGCAGAATCATCACTTCCATTATCCCCCCCATTTTTACCCATCACAATCGTACCATAGCATACAGCGGGTTATCCTTTGAGCAGCGTGTTTGCTGGCCCCCATGCTTCAAGGTTTTTCAAGCAAAGACGAGTCTGGGGATGTCTATCGGGCCGAAACTCAGGGGTGACGTCTTGACAGCTCTCCGTCTTTGGGGGTTAATAGCTTTATTCTCGATTGCAAGCCACCTTAGCTCAGTTGGTAGAGCAGCGGACTGAAAATCCGCGTGTCCGCAGTTCAATTCTGCGAGGTGGCACCACTTTTTTGTTCGAGATTCCAGAACAAACCAGAATTAACCCGTTACCAATGTGGCGGGTTTTTTACTGCCTGGTTTTTGTTCAACTTTCTATCCGCTGTGCTTATAGTGCGCAAAGTTTTGCAAGGATTCGTTCGGGATCCGCTCAGACAAATCCTCCGATCTGCCAGGATGGCATGGGCAAGTTAACCGGAGGAAGCTCATCATGAAGCCATCTATGTTCGCCGAGGCGGCAGAACAATATCTTGAGAACCAGGAACTGAAAAACGGACGGAATATCCCCGACCAAAAAAGGAAACTGGAGCTCCACATCGTCCCGTATTTCGGCGATATGTCGCTGGAGGCCATCAACCGCTTTGAAATTGCCGCACTCTGCTGTCGCACCGCATGATGGAATCGACCGTCAATCGTTACTTGGCTGTTATCTCGCAACTCTTCCACAAAGTCGTAGAATGGGATTGGCTGGTGAAAGTCCCCTGCCGGGCAGTCAAATACTGGAGAAAAAACGATGTCTGGATGCCTATGATTACCAGTCATTGTTATGAATGAGGTTTATCCGCAGGTATAGTTCATTAAACGGCATGAATTTTATGCATATCTATAAAATATACTAAATTGGTTATATCAATAGATTGACTTAAATTCCTGCTTATAGTGAACTTGAGAGGCGATAAGTTCTAAAAAGAATTGGATATTTGAGAAATAGAGGAGGAAACATGCAACTATTAGATGCAATTATTCTGACAATGAAAATTTAATTTTAATTATAGATTTTTACAGAGGTTAATATATATTCTCTATTAAACAAGAAATTCTTTATTTCGAAATTAAAAATAAAGAATTGGACGTTTGTTTTGAGCCTACCCGCAAATGTGGTACTGGTCTTAACTGAAAAGAGAATAGCCCTATCCTCTGCTTTCACGATAAGGAATCATTCTCAATTATAAAAACCGAATATTTAGCACTTTCCGTTAAACTCTACTTCCTTTATGATTTCAAGTATTTAACTCAAGTGTGGGAAGCATTATGGCAAAGCAAGAAAAAGTTTTCGCGTTCGATGTGGGTAAGGCCAGTCTTGGTATTTGCTGTAGAGAAGGTAATCATATATTGGGCCTCCAATCGCTTCTAATACCGGCGGAATATGGTGCAACAGCAGATTTTAGAAGTCGTCGGCGGGCCTATCGAACTCGACAGGCCCACAAAAAGCGGGAAGAGTGGCTTTGCCGGGTGTGGATTGAGGCCGGATTAACGCCACTGAATCATGATGATAAACGACTTAAAAGCGAATTTCCCAAACGGGGCGAAGAAAAAATTTATAATTCAGCCCTATTGAGGATTGCTTTATTGCAAGAGAGGCCGCTTGAAGAATGGCAAATTTTTAAGGCCCTCTGGGCCGCGATCCAGAGACGCGGATATGATAAGGATTGTGATTGGAACTTTCGTAACGAAGAAGAGGCCTTAAGCGAAGATTCAAAAGAAAATCTGGAATCGGTTGGGAAATATCAGGAAGCACTTTACTACCACATGAACTCTCAGGCAGAGTATTTATTTCCTTGTTATTTAGAGGCAACCTTAATGGGCTTGTGGCATTGGGAGCAACCCGACAAGCTAAATATCAGAATCGATAGTAACGCAACCAAAGTCCGGCAAAAAGGAATGGTTACTCCTCGCCAACTTGTGGAAAAAGAGATTCGGCAATTGTTTGAAAACGCTCAAAGACAACTCCCCGCCTTGGCAAAGGTGAATGTCAACGAGTTCTTGTATGGCCCAAGCGGTAAAGCGTATGCCTCTTTATCCCCTGAGTTCGCTCAATACCGGGGCTCGGAATGGGATACTCAAGGGGTTCTCTCTCAGAAAGTACCGCGGTTTGATAACCGAATTTTGAATAAATGCCAAATGTTGCCAAAGCGAAATGTTTGCAAGGCCAACGATCCGCTAAGCCTACAATTCAACTTGCTCATGAAGTTGAAAAATATTCGTTTTACAGATGAAAACGGTGAGGTTGGCCGTTTTCTGTCCAGCGAGGAACTCAAAACTGTCTATACGCTTTGCCAGGAAAATTTATCCGAGAAGAAAACCCAAGAAATTACCTTCGGCAATTTGGTGAAATTCATCGAAAAGACTGTAAAAACAAGGGTTATGGATATTAACCTGGCAAAGGGGGAAAAAATCAAACTGAACGCGACTGGCCGATCCCGGTTTTGCCGTCCAGCATTGACCATTATGAATAAAATTCTGCTGGAAGGAACCAATCCATCCGATTTTGACGTTATGCCTCACGTGCAGCAGGGAAACAACAATGCCATTACCCAAGAGGAATTGGAATCGCTGATTTCTCGTTTGGGACAAACATGGGAAGGGTTTCACATTGGAGACAAGCGGTATATCGACTTGGAAAGTACCCCAGATGATAAAGAAAAAAGCATCCTCAAACTCATTGGCTCGGTTAATAATCCGGTCGTAAGGCATCGGTTAACTTTTTTCTGGAATGAACTGAAAAAGATGGATCATCAGTACGGTACGCCGGATAAAGTGATCCTGGAATTTGCACGGGGTGGGGAAGGACTGGACGGGCAAAAAACGGCAAATGACTGGGAAAGGGCAATTAAAGAGAGTGAAAAGCGGAACGATCGAATCCGGGAACAACTTGAAGAGCAAGGTCTAAAATCTCACAAATGGAATATTAAACGGTTTAAATTGGCGGAGGAACAACAATGGCATTGCCCCTATACGGGTGAGCGCTTACATGCGGGCAATCTGGAGTATTACCAAGTGGATCATATCGTTCCGGTCTCTAGTGATATCGCCACGGATGCCTTTTACAACAAAGTGTTGTGTACCAGCCAGGCCAACCAGGATAAAGGGAATCGGACTCCGTATGAATGGCTATCCGCAACGGATGAGTGGCAGGACTTTCTAGCCCGGGTTACCGATAAAAACAGCAGTTACAGCAAAAAAAAGAAAGAATTACTGATTCGCAATGACGCCAGAGACTTGGTGGACAGTTATAACGGATTAGCTGAGACCGCTTACATCGCCCGTCTGGCTCAGCAAATTGTGGCTTTAGAATTCGGTTGGGGACTACAGACCAAAGGTGACAATAGACGAATATTTGTCAATGATGGCAAAATGACTGCTAAAATTCGAAAAATATATTCGTTGAACGAATTATTGTTGACCGGGGAAGAACAGTCCAAATTATCGGACGCCAAAGACGCAAGTCAACAGCGGACTATCTGGAAAAAGAACCGAGAGAACCATAAGCATCATGCGCTGGACGCATATTGCATCAGCTACAGCCAGGATTTAAAGATCAGCCGAGTTGACGAGCAGGGTCGCATTCATTGGCATGTGCCTGGACTCGAAGAGTCGAAAGCCCAGCTTGAGAGAAAACTGATCGATTTGTTTCCAAAGCCAGTTCGTCGGAACACCAAAGAACTTTATCCCCTGGAAACGATTTATGGCTATAGAAAGCGGATAGAGAACGGTAAGGAAGTCCATTACTTGACCGTTAGAAAAAACCTGTTCGAGCTTCTGGGGAAAGACCGTAAGAAGATTAGGGATATTTTTGACCTGGAAATCCGGCAGGATTTGGAGAAACGCTCGGAAGAGATAAAAGACAACAAGGACTGGCAAAACTTTTTAGTGGCCTACAAGCACCCCAAGCGTAATGGCAGAGTAAAAGCCGTGCTGATCATCGAATCACGTTCAGATAATCCACCTCAGGTGGACAAGGCCGGACGTATGATTTTTGGTGAATTCAAGGATTTCGGCAATCTAGATACAAAGGAAGGACGAAAAGGCATTACCAGGCACCAGTTTAAACATTCCAAAGCAAACAAAGGGCAAATTATTTACCACTCAGGCAAGGGCTGGAAAGTTCAACAAGTTTATGTCCACGAAAAGACAGACAATATAAAACAAAGCCTGTTAGATTCTGGATATAAACTTTATAGAGATGGCTTGCTGTTTTATCCTGGATGTCAGATATTTATACCTTTTGCATTTAAAGCAGGTAAAAAAGAACTACCGGGAGGGTTGTATAAATCCCGAACAGTCAGAGCGGATGGAATTGTTCTTTTAGAGAATAACAATGGAGAAGAGTTTCATACAAATATCAAATATCTAGTGGAAGCTGGCGTTGAATTGGCGGAGTACCATGACAAGACTGTTAAAGTTTTGTCGACCTCCAGTGAATGACCTTTCATATTATTACAGTTTTCAATACCGGTAGTCGTCTTTCTTGTGAGCGGGGTTTTCTGGTGTGCCGGTACCCTGACGGTGATGAGAATCGTATTGCTCTGGCTGATGTGCGGAGCATTGTTATTGCGAATCCCGCCGTCAGTTTTACCAATGAATGCCTGGCTCGTCTAATAGCCCAGGACTCCGTGGTACTGCATTGTGATCGCCAATTCAAACCGATTGGCTGGACCACGCCATTAGATAGGGTCATCCGCCGGGAGGTGTTTCTAAATCAGCTTACCCAGAGTCAGGATTTCAGCCGATTGCTGTGGAAAAGCATTGTTTTACGCAAGATGCGGAATCAAGCGGCACTTCTGGATTATCTCAACGTGGATCATAATCTTCACAACCTGGTTGAAAAGCCTTTGGCTAATGAAGCGAATGTGTCCCGGCAGTTCTGGGGTAGTTATTTTCAGGCGTTAGGAAAACGCCAGAAACGCGAACGAAAAGGCGCTGAGAGTTTTGAGAATAAATCGTTGAACTATGGTTACGCTGTAATATCTACTTTAACGCTTCGAGCCATTCTGATTCATGGCCTTCTTCCCTCATTGGGAATACATCACGAGACCCGCTATCGGAGCCACCCATTGGTTTATGACCTGATGGAGCCTTTTCGCAGTTTTGTAGATTTACTGTTTTATGAGTGGGTGCAGGAGCCGAAGCCAGAAGACGAGGAAGAGCAGTTCAAAGACTGGGTTCGCTATCTAATGAACAGTCTCAGAGAATGCCGTATCAAACACCCGGAGGACAAACATTCCTACAAGTTGATGGATGCAGTGGATAGTCTAGTACGGAGTGTGGCAACCTGCTTTGAATCAAAACACTTTCAAAGTGGGAATACGGATCGATTGTGGCTTCCTCGCCTGGAAGAACATTATTGGCTCAAAGCCGAAAACGGCGAGTCGGATGATGAGGATGAGGAGAATACCATTGCTGTTTAGAACTATCTTTTAAGAACAATGAAGAGCAAATTCAGAATGGGCTGGATCCTGGTAATGTTTGACCTGCCGGTAGTAGAGAAGGAAGAGCGTCGCCAGGCGAGCAGATTCCGCACAGAGCTAATGGATCTTGGCTATTTCATGATGCAGGAATCCGTCTATGTACGGAACTGTGTCAGCCAAGAAAAATACCGTCAATATCTGTCCGATGTCCGAAGCATTGCGCCACAAAAGGGGCTAATCAACGCCTTTTTCATTACAGACAAACAATGGCTAACATCAGTAAGCATGACGCTTACCAAGCCAAAACGCAAAAAGTACGCTTTAGAAGCAGGAGCCGAAGCCCCGCAACAAATGACTTTTTGGTAAAATGGTGAGAATGATTCCTAACCGTGCAACGCAGAGGGTTTGGGTATTCTCTTGTCAGTTAAGACCAGTACCGCATTAATGAACTTGATATTGGGCAATTATAACACAGTATATCCTATTATACCAAGTCCATTAATGCGGTAGGGTCAAAACGGGGGATTAGAGGGGCCACATCCACCGGATATTATACCAAGTCCATTAATGCGGTAGGGTCAAAACAGCCCTCAAAGACTTATCCGGTTATTACTTATTATACCAAGTCCATTAATGCGGTAGGGTCAAAACGCTTTATCCCGCGTCCAGTTCTTTTGGGCAATTATACCAAGTCCATTAATGCGGTAGGGTCAAAACGAGGGTGGAACCTGTACGGTGAATGCTTGGATTATACCAAGTCCATTAATGCGGTAGGGTCAAAACTTGGCAGGGAGCGTCCAGCCTCGGAATATGATTATACCAAGTCCATTAATGCGGTAGGGTCAAAACAAAATTGTCGGTATTGATATCTTTTTTGCGATTATACCAAGTCCATTAATGCGGTAGGGTCAAAACATGCAGTCTAGTGTGGATGCTCTTAAAAACATTATACCAAGTCCATTAATGCGGTAGGGTCAAAACACCCGGGAAACGATGCCTGATGCTTTGTAAATTATACCAAGTCCATTAATGCGGTAGGGTCAAAACAGAGTTGAAAAACAGTGATCGGGTAAAAAATTATACCAAGTCCATTAATGCGGTAGGGTCAAAACAAGCTGGTTTGTTTCGATGGGGATGAGGTTATTATACCAAGTCCATTAATGCGGTAGGGTCAAAACGCCCGGAAAAGTAATAACCCGGAACCATTAATTATACCAAGTCCATTAATGCGGTAGGGTCAAAACGTGTCAACCGTACGAACCTCAGCACTGCGAATTATACCAAGTCCATTAATGCGGTAGGGTCAAAACGGCCCGCACTACTTGAGTCACGATAAGTGGATTATACCAAGTCCATTAATGCGGTAGGGTCAAAACCCGTTCTGCCGTATCATGCAGCAGCACGATATTATACCAAGTCCATTAATGCGGTAGGGTCAAAACACGGCGCAAGACGGGTTACACAGGGCTTGCATTATACCAAGTCCATTAATGCGGTAGGGTCAAAACGAGTTGGCGCGCATTCTCCAGCAATAGCGGATTATACCAAGTCCATTAATGCGGTAGGGTCAAAACGCTCTGAGGAAGCTTTGCCCGACTTAAAGAATGATTCCAAGTCCGCTACGCACACAGTAGACATGCGCAGAGTGGAAGTCATCTGAGTTAATATTCTCTGGGAAGTGCTGGCTCTCATAGTTGAGAGTCCTGTAATAATGGTTCAAGTTCTTGTTACTATCCTGGCTATTGATACCACCCATCGCTATAGTTGCAGATGCGAAAGCAAGTCCCGATAATCTAGTCAATCAATACCCTGTCAGGCTGTCATGTTGCAGGGTGTCTTTTGGTACCCAGATCCAACCTTCCGCCATGGGAATGTCGGTTGGCGGTTGGGCCAGCAATTCTGGCTGAGTGGTAAAGGTATGAGCAATCAAGGCGCAAGTTAGCGCGTCTTGTTTGTCTTGATGGTCGAGCCGGTCATTCCAACGGCTGCCATGAACCTGCCATAACTGCTGAATGAGTACCGAGCGTTTGCAAGGGGAAGGATAGGTCTCTATGGCAGTAAGCCATTCATCATCCGTCCAGACGCCACACCCCTTTGCCCGAGGGGCGAACCTGGAGAGAACATGGATGCCTTTAGTGGCTTGGCTACCAATCATATCCTTGATGGCTGAAAGCGGGGTGAAGCCTTTCCCGTGAAGAAAACGCTCCGTCTCTCGAAAGAGATAAGGGTTGGAGGCGGATGTATCAATGGAAGTCTCCCATTGCCCAGTCGTGATAAGGCGCGTAAAGGCCTGAGGAAATCCCAAAGGGGTATCCATAGCTAAAACCACGGGTGCAAGAGCTATGTCAGCCTCGCAAAAGGCAAATAAACAGGACAGCCATTCTCGAGTAGAGGAAGCTTGGTTGATTTTTTCACGCAGATTCCCCCTCCACGGCCTGCCGACGATATCTAAAGTCTCATCCAGTATGACAACCGCATCCCGGCTGCTCCCGTTCTTCTCACAATTCCACCCACCAACATCCCAGCCTACAAAAAAGGTCGGTTGCTCAGAAGTCATAGAACCTTATCCCTTTTACTACAGGTTGTGCAAAGCATATCGTAAACCAAGGATATCACTTGGACAACCCGCCTATCTTCATTACTTTATTTGTCCCAGGAGTCGTATTGTTAAAACTCATGCCAATTTCTAAAGCCGCTGTGCAGGCAGTAAATATAAATGCAAGCTTTTGCAAGAATTCACCCCGGATCTGCTTACAAAAATTCTCCGCTCCGAGATGATAAATCGGTGACAGCCACGGAGGAGTCTCAAATGTATCCTACTACTTTTACGGAAGCGGCCCGCCAGTATCTGGAAAACCTGGAACTGGAGAACGGGAGGAATATTGCAGGTAAAACCCAGCAGATTTATCAGGAACTTATCCCTTATTTTGGAGCAATGGCACTTGCGGATATCACCCGTTTCGACGTAGAACGGTTCAAACGGCATCTGTTAAGCAAAGGCCGTTCCGAAGCCACCGTAAACCGATATTTAGCAGTCTTATCCCAGCTCTTTCACAAAGCGGTGGAATGGGACTGGCTTGTGAAAGTACCCTGTAAAGTCGTGAAATATCGGGAAGAGAATGTCCGCACCCGGTATCTGGAAGCCCATGAAATTGACGCGCTGCTGGATGCCGCCAGTCAAGATGAGTGTCCGGTTATTGAACCATTCATCCGCATTGCTTTGGGAACTGCCATGCGCCGGAGTGAGATCTTATCCATCAAAATTGAAGATATTAATTGCGCCCGACAGGAAATATTTATCCCCAAAGCCAAATGCGGCGCCCGCATGCAACCCATGACCGCCGGATTAACCACGTATCTCACCCGCTATCTCCAGTATCAAACCAAGCCGGGACAGACCTATCTTTTTCCGGCCAATCGCTCTATCAGCGGACATCGAGAAGAAATTGAGAAACCCTTTTACCGGGTGGTCACCGCCGCTGGGCTGGATCGATACCAGATCTGCCGTCATACCTTAAGACATACCGCCATTACGCACCTGGTTCAGGCAGGAGTGGATTTACCAACCGTGCAGCGCTTCTCAGGGCACCGAAGCATTCAAATGGTCTTTCGTTATTCTCACCAATCCAAAGATCACCTGCATTGGGCTTTAGAGCAAATGGAATCCAGACTCAAAACCCGAACAAAGGAACAACCTTCATGAATGAAACGCTTAAGAGCAGTCGGCAAATTGCCCAACTCAATGATTGTTTCAGACAAACCTTTCTCGGTGGACGAATCCAGATGTCAGCTGGCATCGGGGCATTGAGTGAATACCATCAACGCGCTATCCTAGCCCAGGTTCAATCGTTTAACAACTTCACACCCGATAATGATCCCTATGAGGAACACGACTTTGGGTGTTTTAATTATCAAAATCAGCGCATCTTTTGGAAAATCGATTATTATAACCGGAGTCTCACCGAGGGAAGTGATAATCCAGCCGATCCCCAAAAGACATCCCGAGTATTAACGGTCATGTTGGCGGAAGAATATTAACCCTGCCCAGACGGATTGGATTGTTCATAACCGCGAACCCCTTCCTGCTTGAGCATCTCCCAGTCCAGCGGACCAAATTTTGACTCCACCTTGGCTTTGGTACTCTCTAAAGGCGCTGTCATTTTGGGGTCCCCGATATGGCAGCAAATCAAGTATTTGATACGGGCCAAATCGTGGTGCACATCCGCTTCCAGAGCGCCAAGAATCAACCGGTCAACTAGAGGCAGTGTCTCTTTGGCCGTAAGTGCCATCCCCACAGGCGGGTCATAACCGATTTAAAACCCTCTTCAGAACAACACTTCCACCAGTCCAGCAAGTGCCGGAATTCAGCCTTCATTTTTCGGATGGAAGCTTTTCGAGCATACCGCTCCATAATCTCTGTTTGCTTGCGCCCCAGTTTCAGGCAATATTTCTGAATCACCTCCTGTTCCGGGGCACTAAAATGTTCATCCATTTCTGGCTGCGTCAGATACCCCTGCAGACACAACAAAAGCATCAAGAGATCATCGGCACCGATCACGACTTCATCCGGACAGCCCCATTCTATGGAAACCCCATGTTTACTTGAATACTGAATTTTTTGGGGCGTTAGCTTCACGTCTCTTCCTCCTCGTCTCCTTCATCCCCTTCATTGAGCCGACCCAGCACCTTGAGTAAGACATCCGGGATGGGCTGTTTCTCCTGAAACCCGCCCAGTACTTTTAATAGAAAAATCAGCATGGTGGTGTCTCCCGAGAGCGCCTTTTTAAAAGCAGTATCTGCCAAGCGGGCCACCCCACGCGATCGACCTCGCTTCAGCTGGGTATGGCTATACTTTCGCAAAGTATCCACCCCCATGTCTTTAACATCCGCAATCTGCTGCTGGGTCAATCCCAGACCCGCCAGCGCCTCAATCTCCTGTAAATCCTTGCGGTTCAGTTTTTTAGCGGGCCTGGGCATCTTGAAACCCTCCAAGTTGTTCACATAACTGGTCTGCAATAGCTTTCATCAGCAACGGAGGAACCGCATTCCCCAATCGGCCCCACTGCTGCTCAAATGAACCGGACAAGACAAAGTCATCGGGAAACGAACACACCCGTTTGAGTTCTCCAATGCTCAGAAAACGCTATTCTTCCGGATGCAAAAGTCCACATTGACCAGGCCGCAAGGTCTTGCATACCGTTGGGCTGGGTTTATACCAACTCAAGCGCTCAAGTGAAAAGTCATGACACTTTTGTCCGTAACGCCGGTGTAAACCGGCCCCGGATTCTCCGGCCTTTAGTGCTTTGGCAATTGTTAGGGCTTTCCCGGTAGGCACACTAATCAGCCCGGTTTCAGAGAGTCCCGTGATAGCTTCCCGAAACGTCAAAGGTCTAGTCAAAGGAGCCGGATGAGTCGGAGGCACTCCCAGATCTGCACGAATCCCCAGTACAATCACACGGCGCCGGGATTGTGGAACCCCGTAATGCGCGGCATTCAAAATACGGGCTTTGACCACATACCCAGCTTGCCTGAGCATTCCTGTCATTTCCCGAAAGATACCCTGCATTGGCCCACTGACCAGTCCCGGTACATTTTCCATTACAAAGGCTTTGGGCTGTATGGATTGCAAAAAGCGAACATATTCTTCAAACAAGCGGTTTCTGGGATCATTGAGCTGGCGTTTTCCAGCCAGTGAAAACCCCTGACAAGGTGGAGAACCATCCAGAATGTCCAGGTTCCCGGGTGTCAGACCGACCTGCTTCAGGATTGCTAATGGGTCAAGCTGGGTAATATCAGCATACAGAAGCGTGGTCCCATCATGATTGGCCCGGTAGGTCGCAACGGCATGAGGGTCTCGCTCAACAGCCGCCAAAACATCACAACCTGCCATCTTGTATCCCAGACTAGAACCACCACAGCCCGCAAACAGGCTCACAACCTTAAACATGAACTTACCCTCCACAATGCGGACAAGTGACCGTTTTATTCTCACTTAGAGTTCGGTTAATTCCGGGGGCAGTTCTGGCAGTTCAGGCAATGTCAGCAAATCGCTGATTTCAGCGGTTTCAAACCCCGTAAAAAGCAAAATCGCATCGTCTAGCTTGCTCAGGGCTACAAACTCCTCCCTTAAGGCATCCAGATCAAAGCCGCTGTTCAGGGTAATCTTGTTGTGGGGAATCCGGTAAGCCCGTTTTTGGACTTCACTCAGATGACTAAGCCGGATTGCGGGAATCGTTTCCATCCCAAGCTTACGAGCGGGAAGAACCCGGCCAGCCCCTTCGACGATCTCCCCTTTTTCATCAACCGCCACAGGGTCGTTAAAGCCGAAAGCGGTTATGCTTTCCGCAATCTGCCGGATCTGCCGTTGCGGATGTTCTTTTACCAGGCGCTTCGGGAGAACGATCTTTGATAAATCGAGTTGGACTACCTAAAGCTTCATAATGGGTCTCCGTAATTTGCTTACGGCTTAACCTTAAGGCTTTTGGCTTCCGTTGTTTTCCTTGCCGACTTCCGTTATTTCACGGAAGGCTTTAAAAGCTGGTACGCTGAACCGTTCGGCCCTTTAATACGCCGAATCCATTTTCCTTGTGGGGCTTTTTCCCATATCTCGTTCAGCTTGCCATTCAATTCACTGATTCGCTTGCTCAGCTTTTCAGCCTGATCTTTGTATGCCTTCGTGCCATAGGCATGATAAATAATCCTGGATGCCTCGTGCGGTAATTCATCCCAGAGCATAGTGATAATCCGCCCCAGAAGGCTGGAAAGCTTGAGCATTTGCCCCTGATAGTAAAGGGTGTCTTCATCCAACCTGAATTCAGGGGTCTTTTGTCCCGAGGATTGTAGCTCAGACAATAGCAGGTCGCCCTGTTGCTCATTTTTAAGCTTTAATGTCCAGACCCGGGTTTTTCAGCCGTATTGAACGAGAGTTTCCGGGATTTATAGGTTTCAAAAGCAAAGCGGTAGGCCTGTTCAATCGAAAAACCCGAATCTTCAATCATTTTCATGAAAATGACCCAGCGCTCCATAGCCTGGGCTTGTTGGTCCCAGGCATCAGCAAGTGCTACCGGATCAGGATCAGGGTGGCTCCAGTGCCTTGCATGCTCAATCCCTGTGACCAGATGACGGGTCAAGGCGGTCTTTAGTAGAATATCAATATCCGGATTCAGGTTTCCCTGCATGATAAGCCGCAAGCGCAAGGTAGCCGCATCTGACACACAAGCCGGTAAACCTGAAAAACCCATTGCTCCTGAGAAAGCACTTTCTACAACCTCCTCAATAGCGAGATTGGCTTCATTTTTAAGGTAATCATACATACATTGAACTTCTCTACTCATACAAAACCTCCTGCCTGGATTATCCTAAAACATCCCTAGGCTTATCGATCCCCAGCTTTTTATAGGCTCAAGATATATTATTAACATCAAGATGGTCTGCTCCCCGAAAGTCATACCAGGGATAATAAGAAAATCAGGTTTAAATTCCGTTCAAAGAAAAAAGTAAGCTAGTTGACGACCTTTATAAAGTCAGTGCCCCCTAGGGCTACCGTCTTGTTCGGTTCAGGCAGTCTCTTGAGAGATTCCTGGTTCCCAGCAAACCAATTCTACCGCCTTGTGGCCAGATACCTGGCTACGAATTGCCGGGATTATCTGTTCCTCCGTCAATCTGGATAGCTTCATTCCTAATGTCGCTTTTTGACTTTGAAATAAAAAGCTCGGGTTTTGGATGGTGCCCTGTACTGGGTTCAGATCAATATCCCAGCGTTTTTCTAATTTTTACATAACGGGCTCAGTGGGTGCTTGATTGATGTTCGGTTATTGCCTAGTGTTGGTGCTAAACCAGAAAAAAGCCGGTGGTGCTACCGGCTCTTTGTTTCGTATTTACGTCGTCAGGTCATTGGGATCGTATTGGGCGTTTTTGAGTTGGTCATACAGTTGCTGAACCTCTTCCAGGGTTATATCGTTCCAAAAGCTGGCAAGTTCTGACAAAACATCATCAATCACGCCGCCGTAACCTGCTTCATAAGTGATATATGCTCTATATGAGGCAAACAAAGCACCACCCCAACTGCCAATGCCCTGAGCGTCCCATTCATTGCTGAGAAAGCGTTGCAAAATGCGCAATACGTCTTGGCGAGTGACCACCGCCAAAGGTTCACCTCGATAACCTTGCATGTGAATACGACGTTGCTCACTACCATCCCCCCTAAAAGAACCGGTGGTAATAAAATTTTGAATGATCTCTTGAATTTCAGAAATAGAAGCGGTAAATTCCGTCATAATCATTGTCCTCCACGATTCAATATAAACGTATCCCAACGTGTTTCTAATTTTTACATAACGGGCTCAGTGGGTGCTTGATTGATGTTCGGTTATTGCCTAGTGTTGGTGTTAAACAATAAAAAAGCCGGTGGTGCTACCGGCTTTTTTGTCCCTTATTTACGTCGTCAGGTCATTGGGATCGTATTGGGCGTTTTGAAGCATGGCTATATACTGTTGGACATCCTCCCGGGTCAAACTGGTCCAAAAGCTGGCCAACCTGCCAAGTACATCGTCAATCACGCCGCCGTAACCTGCTTCATAGGTGATATATGCTCTATATGAGGCAAACAATCCTCCTCCCCAGCTACCAATGCTTTGGTTGTCCCATTCCCCTTTCAGGAAGCGTTGCAAAATGCGTAGTACGTCTTGCCGAGTGACCACAGCCAAAGGTTCACCTCGATAGCCTGGCACAGGAATGCGATGTTGCTCACTACCATCGCCTCTAAAAGAGCCGGTGTTAATATAATTTTGAATGATCTCCTGGATCTCGGCAATAGAAGCGGTTGATTCCGTCATAATGATTGTCCTCCATGATTCAATACAAAGGTATCCCAACGTTTTTCTAATTTTTCCATAATCTGCTCAGTGGGTACACCGTCTTCAACCATATCAATGGCAACTTGTTCCCTGGTGCTACTACGGCTAATCCGTGTTTTCTCACCAAGGATGGCTTTAGGGCCTGGAATATACTCCTCATAACCGGTAAATTTAGACTTAATTCGCCCATCTGGCAAGTTGCCAATTTTACGGTAGTTTTCATGGCCTTGAAGTACCACAGTGCCTTTGCCTTCCGTGTGGATGGCAGAAGTCCAAATAGAAAACTCCTTGTCAAACTCGGCTTCTTGAATTGTTTTATTCTTGTTGACACGGGTTCTGAAGATAACCGTTTGCTTGTCCTTGGTGGTAAACACCTCGGTCGAAGCAGCCCTCCCCGACCAAGCCTGCTGCTTGCCGTGCGTACGCTTGAATTCCTGCATGATCTGGTGATCATCTGGCAAGTCGATTAAATTCAATTCTTTTTTGAGGCGTTCTCGCACCAGTTCCAGCTTTTTGGTGTCATTCACCCAATCGCCTGTGTTTTGAGGGATATCTCCCAAATGCTGAACACCTTTCTTTTCCAGCATTTCCCCGATGCGATTCAACACCTTGGATGAAACCTTGCCGGTCACTTTGCCTAAAATTTTACCGCCCACCTTGCCTACCAGCCCGGCAGGGACAAAGTTGGACAGCAAGGAGGCCCCGGCAACCGCTCGCCAGAATAGGTTCGCTTTCGGATCGGTCAATGTTTTGATATCATCACCAATCCACAGGTCATAGGCAATCTGTAAAGCCCTTTTAGTGCCGTTGGCCAGTGCGTTGGCAAAGTCTTTAGAGACCTGTTCGAGCTTTTGTTTACTTAAGTGCTGATAAGTGTCCAAATAGTGCTTGGCATCGGCATACACGGCGTAAGGCGCCACATCAACCGGCATCTCTACATCCCGGTAAACGGCAGTTTCTTGATCCGTATAGGCAACCTCATGGGTAAGCCAGTGGCGGGTCATTATGGATCGTATACCGGCTTTGAGCATGGTTTTTTCCTGGGCGGTAATCTCCCCTCGGTTGGCCATGTTTTCCAGGTTAAGCTCCATTTGCTCAAACCGGGACTCATCCATTTGCTCGAAGTTTTCCAATTGATCGAGCAAGCTTTTTGCCTGGTTGGGCTCGTTAAAGAGCTTGTCCCGGATGACATCAGGACGACTCTTATAAGCAGTTGCCTTGAATGCGGAGGGGGCTTTTCGCTCATTCTCCCGGTAATGTTGCCAGCGAATCGCCTGAGTTTGTGCTTCATAAAGTTCTCGCTGGGCCCTGGCCGCATCCAGTTGCGCCTGCTGCATTTGCTGCTGAGTATTTGCCTGTTGCCGGAATTGTTGCAGACGGGCTTGCTCCTGCCAGGAACGAGGCTTGCTGGCCTGAGCAAGGTTCTGCTCAATCCAGCGAGGATCTTCCTGAAGAAAAGGGGCGTCGGCGCCACTGGGCGGATTCAGCAGGTTGCGATATGCTGCCTGGGTGAGGGGATCTACCAGCGGCTGATCAATATTGTAGGAGCTGGATTGATTGGACCATTGTGGATCGAGCGCAGCAAGTTGGTTAGAGCCATAGGCTTCGGCGATTCCTCTTGCCAGATAGCCTCTATCACGGGGTTCACTGCGTTCAATCAAGCGTTCCGTTTGCTGCCTCTGAATCTCCCGAATCCGACTCAATGCCTGATAATAAGGGCTTCCCTGAACCGTCTGACCCAGGGGAGGCCCAGCTTGTGGCAAAGGCCGCAGCGGCGTCGGTTCGTCTTGCGGAATTCGCACGCTCCGACGCTCAGACAGTTTCACTGGCTCAAGAGGAGGAAGGGTCAAGGGAGGGCCTGAATTAAACAGAGTCGCAACCACTTGAATGAGGCCGGCAATAAACTTGCCGATGGTCTCTTCCGGTGTGGGTGGCATTGGATCAAGCTCAGGAGGTGAGTCTTCACCCGGATCATCTGGCTCTTCTGGTGGCGGTGGCTCCTCCTCTGTAGCATCACAGATAATTTGTCCAGTTTTAGGGTCAAAGTAACAAGTATTATCGGGTGGATCGTTGGCATTCATTTCATACCAGGGTCTGCCCGGATAAGATGGCACGATAGCATTGGCGTTATTTCTTTGAAACATAAGTCATTCCTTGGATTATGGGTAAATTAAAAGAAGCCATTAAAAGAAGCCTAGGTAGGGGAGGCTAGCCGTAGGCCAAAGCGATTTAAGCGTAAAACCACCATAGACTATTTATTTTTAGAATGACAGAGATCTAAATTTATGAAGGTGCTTGTTGCATATCGGTTGGTAAAGATAGAAAACACTTTGCACTGTAAAACTCCAAAAAAGAAGAGATACAGCTCTCTGATGAATAATGGGGCGCTCCCGATACCGAGAAGCGCCCCAAAAATCTTTAATTAAGCATTGGTCTGTTCGCTATACCAATCAATATTTCGGGTAACATACATAATGACGGCCAGCACGATAAACAAGCCAATCGCGCCAAACAATAAAGACATGTCTTCCAATTGAAGCAGAACATACAGATAAATATAGAGAATAGCCAGTAAGGCCGTGATAATCCACTGGGCATGTCGGCGAATCTTGCCCAAAATGGCCTTAGAATACAAAGTAATCACCGAGATTGTGCCCACGCTGGCAATGCCATAAGCCAACCCAAACTGGGTCACTTCCGAAATCGCTATCAATAACAGGTAGAACAAACTGATCGCACATCCCACCAAAAGATATTGAAAAGGGTGTAAACGGTATCGACTAATGACTTCAAAGAGGAAGTAGGTCGCAAAAGTCAGTACCAGAAAAAGCACACCGTATTTCACAGCGCGTTCGGATTGCCGGTACGAATCCACCGGTGTCAGCAACTGAACCCCAACTGCTGATACAGTCATTGATAGTTGAAGGTCGGAGGCATCCAGCAAAGCCTGACCATAGCTACGCGCAAAGTAGGGAACATCCCAAGTGGCTGTAAAACCTTGTTCCCCAATTTGTCGACTGGTTGGCAATGTGCTGCCGATAAAACTTGGCGATTGCCAGCCAGAGTCCATGGTAATCGTATTCTGTTTGCCGATGGGAATAACAGAAAGCGTCTGACTCCCTTTTAATGATAACGCCAACTTGAAAGGAAGACTGGTCTCATTGCCAGAGAGTGAGAGCGGGCTATAAAGACCGGAGCAGCTCAGAGAAGCGCCATTCATGCCAGGCAGCAATTCCGATGATTTGCCCAACAGTGTCAGGTCTGGCTTTTTATTGACTCCTTTCATGCTGGGAATCCCCACCACCACAAAGGCCTCTTTCCAAAGAATACTTTCCTTGGCAATGTGCAGTTCCTCCAGTGTTTTCAAACTAAAATTACCCTGTGCTGTCAACTTGCTGGTGTATACAATGGCCTGATAAATGCCACGGTAGCGGGGTTCGGGATTAATATGGGTCTTTACTTGATACTGCTCTGGCAGCAAATAAGCAATATTTCGGGTAGAGCGAACCTGTTTTTTACCGGCCTCATCCGTTACGTTATAAGTATTTTTATAAGGAATGGCCAAAACGGGGCCCAATATCACTTGCTCGGAAGCCCAGGTTTGGGCAATTTCCTCCTCGACTTGTTGCTTGTTACCCTGACGCTCAGAAATAATCCCGCTGATCATATGCAACGGAATTAAAAGCCCTAAAATCAATCCAGCCATCATCAACACTTTCCAGAGTATGGCATTTGATTTTTTGGGAGGACTGGGCAGAAATGGAGAAATATCGTCTGTCATCTAGAATGCTCCTGTTCACTAAACTCAGCGCTTGGCTGCTAACAGGATTGTGACAAACAGACGTGCAATTCTCCGTGCAAGAATGTGCAATTTTTGTGCAATTTAGAGGAGCGTCAGTTCAATGCGGAAATGAGCACCAACCTCGCTGGGTTGGTAAACAATCTGCCCCCCATAAGGCGCAAGCAGAGACTGCGTAATGCTTAAACCCAGTCCGGTACCACCTTTGTCTCTTCGTGTGGTAAAAAAGGGTGTAAAAATCTGGTGCTGATTGGCCTTGGAAATACCGGGCCCATTATCGTGAATATTCAACAAAACCTGACGGCCAGAAACTGACACGGAAATATTGATACAGTCCGCCCCAGCCTGTTTGCTATTTTCCATTAAATTACTCAAAACCGCTTGCAGGCTTTCACCGGAAATTTTCACCACTAGCGTTTTCAGGGCCTCTGGTAGCTTCAACACAATGGGATAGCTTTGGCTCAGAGCATGCAGCGTGGGCAGAAGGTCGGTTTTATCAGCCTGAGCATCTATCATATCCGCTCGTGCCAGCTCCAACAAGCGTGATACCAAACGGCTCAACCGTGTCGTATCTTCTGCGATATTACTCAGAAATCGCTGTTGTTGCTCTTTGGGCATTTCATCCAGATGATCCTGTAATAGTTCTACACTGCCACGAATGGCTGTCAACGGCGTTTTAAACTCATGAGAGACATGGGTTGTGAAGGTCTGGATGTATTCACTCCGATGCTGAATGGTTTGGGCCATACCCGCAATGTTGTCTGAGAGTTCAGCAATTTCACGAGTAATGGGATACTCCAATGGCCTGAGGCCTTCCGGATCGCCTTGCGCGATCAATCTTGTTTTATGAACCAGGGCCCGGATCGGACGGGTAATAGTCAGAGAAGTCAGTAATATAAGCAGCATCGTTGTTAAGAGCAGAATCATTGCAGTCCAGAAGAGTTCCGTTCGCTTACTATACAAGGCCTGAGAAAGCTCGATTGGCGTGCGATTCAACCAAACCACCCCAATCAATCGTTCATTTAAGATGACCGGTAGTGCCACAAAGACATTGATGCTTGAATTCCGACTCACAGAAGCTGGCGAAGCGGAGCTTGCCGGCATTCGCCGCATACGAAGCAAGCTGACTGGGCGACCCATTCTCGCCTGCTGAAATTCCTGGGCGTGACTGAATGAGAGTCCTCGCTCCTCTTCCCCAGCCACCACCAATCCTTGGTGATCCAGTATCTTAATGCCCGATAATGTGACCCGTTGACCCTCTTTCAGAACCGGGATAATTTTTTTACCCGCCTTGCTGGCAACAGAATCCAACGTATCTCTGGTAAATAATGGGACTGGCCTGACTGGATAAACCCGATCTTGCGCCAGATCCAGATGCGGCAGGATGGGATTGATACCAGTGCTTACTCTACCCTCCCGAGGAAGCGATATTCCATATTGTTTCGGATCGACACGTTTTTCCGCAAGTAATTGTTTCACTTCTTGCTGATACAATGCGGCCACAAATGCCCCTTGTGAAATGAGCTCAGATTCCGTCTGACGAACCAATGCGCTCTCATAAATTCGCAAAAAGTAAATGCCCCCAACGGGCAACAGCAAGAACAGCAGACTGACCAGCACTAAAATACGGCGAATCGAAAGATGGCGCTGCAATTTCACTGGCAAGAACCCAGTTTATACCCAAACCCGTGCACCGTTTCGATCAGACTCTGGCAACCAACCGCACTGAACTTCTGCCTTAATCGGCGGATATGACTATCAATGGTGCGATCCGTAATAATATCTTTAAAAATGCCCCCATCAAGCAGATCATTCCGGGTAAATACCTTATGCGGCCAGAGCATTAAGGTATGAAGCAGGTTGAATTCGGTAGCTGTCAGTGTAATCACTGTTTCTTGCCAGAAAGCACTGTAGTTCTGCAAGTTCAAGGTCAATTGCCCAAAGGCCAAAGAATCGGGACTCGACTGATCAGCCTGTGCCTGCATACTCACCCGCCGGAGCATGGCTTTTACGCGAGCCATCAGTTCCCGCGGACTAAATGGTTTAACCACATAATCATCCCCTCCCAATTCAAGCCCCAAAATCCGATCCAGTTCGCTATCCCGGGAGGAGAGAAAGAGAATTGGGATATTTTTGCTTTTCCGTAACTCTCGGCAAAGCTCCAGCCCACTCAGCTCCGGCATCATCACATCCAGTACAATCATACTGGGTGCCTGACTGAGGGCTTTGTGCAGGCCACTTTCTCCATCACCCGCTTCGATCACCGCAATGCCCTCCTTTTCGAGTGCATAGCGAAGAACCTCCCGAATATGGGGATCATCATCCACAATCAGTACAGTCTGCTGGGCCATCATGAGTAACCTTCCACCCTTGATTTTACAGCGATATGGCTCTAAAGAACAGGACTCATCAAGTCGTTGAAGGTCAAGCCTTGCAAGTCCACATTAGTCAAACTGTTCAGACTGCAAGCGTTTTTAGATAACCTTTGTCACCGTAGCCTAGTATTTTATCATCGCGTGTCAGCAGGAGGGCATTCTTAGCTCTGGCAGTGGCAACAATCATACGATCGGCTGGATCACCATGAATTTCTCCCGGCAATTGGGTGCTGGCCAATGCAATTTCAGGAGTGAGCGGGACACATTGAATACCTGCCAATGCCTCGGTGATCCAGCTCTGAATGTCTTGCCGGAACGTAATTCGACCCTTTTGGCTGAGCATGCCCAGTTCCCAAACAGATATAGCAGACAGGTACAATTGTCCCTGTGAAGAGGATTGTTCTATCTGTAGTTTCGCTGGCTCACTTAACGCTTCACCGATCATTAACCAGATCCACACGTGTGTATCCAGTACAACCGCTTCAGGCATCCCAAACCTCGTCAATCGGAGCCAGGACATCCTCACAGATGTGAAGCGACCCCTTCAGCTTGCCAAACAGCTTCGTCTGACTCTTTTCATAGGGTACCAGTTTGGCAACCGGTTCGCCGTGCTTGGTGATCACCACCTCAGTATGAAGCCGATTGACCTCATCCATAATCTGAAGACACTTCGCCTTAAACTGGGCGGCTGGAATGAATCCATCCTGATTGGTCATTTTTAATAACCCATAGTCACCAACCTATGGCCATTATACCATCGATCCAACCCATTACAATACTTACCCTGTTTTTTATAATGCCGATTTATTATTATAAGACTCCACTCAGGAACGGGGTTTCCCCCTTGATTTCGGAGAGTAAATCGACATATCACCACTGGAAACCTGAAAATCCGCGTGTCCGCAGTTCACTCATTCAAGCATCCACATCCGTAAGGCTTGCAGCCAACGGCTGTAGACAATTCTGCGAGGTGGCACCATTTTTCTGTTTAAGTTTTGAGCAGAAACCAGAATTAACCCGCTACCGATGTGGCGGGTTTTTTGATGGGCGGTCTTTGTATCCGCTGCGGTTATAGTATGCAAGGATTTGAAAGGATTCGTTCGGGATTCGCTCAGAAAAATCCTCTGATCCGCCACGATGGCATGGTCAAGCTAACCGGAGGAGCCTCACTCATGAAAACCACCTCGTTCTCCCAGGCGGCAGTGCAACATCTTGAAAACCTGGTATTAAAAAAGGGGTCCGGTCACCCTCAGTCGCAGGCGGGTCTTTTCCAGGATGGGCGAATAACGCCCTGCCCCAGCCAGTCCTTTAATACAGGGAAATGGTCAGCAGGGATACATTGCCGCTGGCATCGGACAGGATATCCCAGGCAGACTGGCTGCGTCCCATCACCAGGTAACTTTCGCCGCTGGCATTTCCTCCGCCATCGGCATAGTAAGCCCCAATCAGCAAATCGGCATAGCCATCGTTATTGATATCCCCGGCGCTGTTGGCGGAAATTCCAGAATAATCACCAAGTGCCCTGCCAATGAAGCGGACGGTCTTGTTGGCCTTACTGGTATTGAGTAAGTTGAAATTCCCACTGGCGTCGGAGAAGCTGTCCCAAGCCGTCTGGCTGCGACCCATCACCAGATAAGTTTCGCCGCTGGCATTTCCTCCGCCATCGGCATAGTAAGCCCCAATCAGCAAATCGGCATAGCCATCATCGTTCACATCTCCGGCGCTGCCGACAGAATTGCCAGCATAGTCACTTGCTGCCCTACCAATGAAGCGGACGGTCTTGTTGGCCTTACTGGTATTGAGTAAGTTGAAATTCCCACTGGCATCGGATAGGCTGTCCCAATTGGTCTGACTGCGTCCCATCACCAGGTAGACTTCGCCACTGTCCGTTCCTCCGCCATCGGCTGCGGTAGCTCCAATAATGAGATCTGCATAGCCATCCCCGTTCACGTCCCCCGCACTACCGACCTTAGCTCCGGCAGCATCACCATTAGCCCGACCCAAAAAACGCACCGTTTTATTGGCTTTACTCGTGTTAGTCAAGAAGAAGTCACCGTTGACGTTGGAAAAGCTATCCCAATCCGTTTGGCTGCGTCCCATCACCAGATAAGCCTCCCCTCTATCAGTTCCTCCGCCATCCGCCTGATAAGCTCCCAAGACGAGATCTGCGTAGCCATCCCCGTTCACATCTCCAGCGCTGCTAACAGAATTTCCTACACGATCACTGTTCAACCGGCCAGTGAAGCGGATAGTTTTGTTGGCCTTGCTGGTGTTCAGCAGGCTGAAATCACCGTTGACATCGGAGAAGCTGTCCCAAGCCGTTTGACTGCGCCCCATGACCAGATAAGCTTCGCCTTTATCAAACCCACCGGCATCGGCCATATACGCGCCAATGATGAGATCTGTATAGCCATCCCCATTGACATCCCCGGCGCTTCTGATCTCGCTACAGCCATCCGTTACCGCCCTGCCAGTGAAGCGGACAGTCTTGTTGGCCTTACTGGTGTTGAGTAAGTTGAAATCACCATTGGCATCGGAGAGGCTATCCCAATCCGTTTGGCTACGGCCCATCACCAAATAGGTTTCGCCTCTGTATCCCGCTCCGCCGAATGCCCCAAAGATGAGGTCCGCATAACCATCCCCATTGACATCCCC
>DAIDMR010000343.1 GCA_027448865.1 Vampirovibrio sp. | reverse complement strand
ACCGGAATCGTTTACCAATACAGTTTCGCTGAGGTACACCAACCAGAATTTAAGGGGTAAAATCCTGGCCAACCCAACCATTGTGACCATGGACAATACGTCGGCCAGCATTAGCATTACGGATCAGGTACCCACCATTAGCCAATCCAATACCATTGTGAATGGCTCTCAAACCATTACCAGCACCATTACCACCCAGGAGGCCGGTGTGACGGTGGAGCTGACGCCGCAGATCTTTAACGACGGTTCGGTGTTGCTGAGCTTGCAGCCGGAAGTTTCGCAACCGGTGAGAACGGTGACCGCAACCAGTGGTACTGGGGCCTCGGCTACCACCACCTCGACCGTATTGTTGGCCACGCGCAGTATGGATATTTCGGGCGTCAGGGTTCAGGACGGAGAAACCCTGGTGATTGGTGGCCTGTTGAGAGAAACGGCACAAACCGATATCAACCGGGTGCCCGGTCTGGATAAGCTGCCCATTGTGAGCGCCATGTTCCGGGCGACCAACAGCAACAACAAGGAAAAAACCGAATTGGTGCTGATGGTGACACCGCACATTTTAAAGGAAGATGCGGTCAGCTATTTCACGCAACCTCGGGCGGGTACGCCCAAACCCACGAGTTTGAATCATGGACACGGTGGTTTGCAGCCAGTCTCACTGCCTAAATTTACGGGCGCTACCCCGGCCTTGAATACGCCTGCCAGTCCAAATGATGGCCAGCCATTGCCGTCTGCCCCTGAGGCCCGCTCAGGTTCCCAGTCGACAAACACGCCGCCTGCTACTGCTGGGGCGCAGTCTTTACCCAAAGTCGGGCAGGTGCTGCAAAATCCCCAAAAAGTATTTGCCGAGCCCCCAAAAGCAGAAACGAGTGTAGAGGCCTTGAAGTCCGATGGCAGTCCCGTATCAAAACCGCACAGACCCTCTCGGAAGCAGAAGGCGGATCGGGTCTACGAAAAATTGCCATCCGGCGCAGAAACGCCCAGTAGTCTGGATGAGATTCTGAAAAACTAGCATCCGGGAAGTGTTTTTTGCGGATAAATTGGATGAGCACAGTGTTGGTAAATTTGTTCCGATGAGCCTTGAAGAGAAAAATCTGAATAGCCTGACACCCGTGCCGGTGAACCGTCCGGCGCGCAAGCGCATTGGCGAAATTCTGCAGGAAGCGGGTCTGATTAATGACGAGGACCTGGAGAACGCGCTGACCGAATCCAAAAAGACCGGGCAATTTATCGGTCTGGTTTTGGTCAAATCGGGCAAAATTACCATAGAGCAGCTCGGACAAGCCCTGGCAGTCCAATATGGCCTGAAATACGTCAGTATTTCCAAAGTGGCCCTGAATCCCGAACTGATGGCCCTGCTTCCGGATGAGTTTATCCGGGATAAGCAGGTCATTCCCCTGGCCAAGGAGCGGGGCCGCCTGGTGGTGGCCATGGTCAATCCGTCCAACCGGGAAGTGGTGGACGAGATTACGTTTATTACAGGTATGCGTCCCCTGGTGACGGTTTGTACCAGTATTGAATTTATTGAGTTCTGCAATAAAAATCTGACCGAATCGGCCACCACATTTTTGAAGCAGGAAATTTCCACCTTCTCGGGCCAGTTGCTGGAGCAGGCGCAAGAGCTGGATTTTCGGCAGAAAAACGACGCTGAAGTCTCGGATCCCACGAACCCTCTGGTTAAGCTGGTCAATTCCATTATTGAAGAGGGCATTGAGCGCAATGCCAGCGATATTCACATTGAACCGCGTCCTAAAAAATATCTGGTTCGGTTCCGGGTGGACGGCATTCTGCGCACGATTCTGGATGTGCCCCAGAATATGGAGTCCAGCTTTGTCACCCGGATTAAAGTTATGGCCAAAATGGATATTGCCGAGCACCGGCGCCCTCAGGATGGTCGTATTACCATTAAATACAAGGGAACGGATTATAACTTGCGGGTTAACACGCTGCCGGTCAGTGATAATCGGGAAAAAATTGTAATTCGTATTCTGCGACCCTCTAAAAATATCAGTGATTTTCAGGCGCTGGGCTTTGACGATGAGGATATCCGCAAACTGGAGTATCTGTACAAGTCGCCCTATGGCATTATTCTGGTATGCGGCCCCACTGGTTCGGGGAAAACAACCACGCTTTACACGGTGCTGCAGCGGATTAATGATGATATCCGCAACATTTGCACCGTAGAAGATCCGGTGGAATTGCAGATTGAAGGTTTAAACCAGTCTCAGGTTAATCCCAAGGCTGATTATACCTTTGCCAGCAGCATGCGGGCCCTGTTGCGTCAGGATCCAGATGTGATCATGGTCGGTGAGATTCGGGATTATGAAACTTTGGAGGCCGCTGTACATGCGGCTTTAACGGGTCACCTGGTGTTTAGTACCATTCACAGTAATACCACCGCCGCCACTATTACCCGGATGATTGAAATGGGGGCGGCCTCCAACCTGATTGGTTCCGCTTTGGTCGGGGTGTTGGCCCAACGTCTGGTACGTAATATCTGTTCGTATTGCAAGGTGCCTTATGAGGCTAGCGAGGAGGAGAAGGTGTTGCTTTTCCCTCACGCTGAGGCTAAGCGGCTGGACAAACTGATCCTGTACAAGGGCAAGGGCTGCGAACTGTGTATGAATTCCGGATACTCTGGCCGGAGTGCCGTCTATGAAATTCTGCTGGTGGATCGGGAAATTCGACAATTAATCAATGATAGTCACTCGGATCTGGAAATTGAAGACGCTGCGATTGCCGCAGGCATGAAGAATTTGGGGATGAGTGGTCGGGCCAAAGTTTTAAATGGCACCACCACCGTCGAGGAAGTCACCCGTGTCCTGGGTGTCAATCTGGGGGGGCAGTAAACCATGGCGTCTTTTCAGTATGAGGCAATGAAAATTAGTGATCGCAGCCGAGCGAACGGGGTTATTTCCGCGGCTAGTGAGAAAGAGGCGCGAGAGTTATTACGGGAACAGAATTTAATTCCGACTAAAATTTCCATTATTTCCAGCGAGGGTAAGGGAAGCGGCAACAAAAAAAATTCCCTGGCGGCGTTTATCCAGAATATTTTTGGGGTGAGCGCCAAGGACAAGATCGCTTTTACCCGCAATATGGGCATGATGGTTCGCGCCGGGATTCCGGTGACGGAAGCCCTGATGTACTATGAGAACTTTGCTGCCAACCCCAAGTTTCGCAAAATGGTGGGTCGGGTGCGTCAGGATATTTTGGCGGGCTACACCTTAAGTCAGGCATTGGCCAAGCATAAAAAGGTGTTTGACGAGGTTTATGTCAGCGTGACCAAAGCCGGGGAGCGCAGCGGGGAGCTGGATCAGACCATGACCCGGTTAACCGAGATGTTGACCAAGGCGGAGCAACTCAAAATGAAAATCATCTCCGCCTCCATCTACCCCATTATTGTGGTGGTCATTTTGTCCCTGGTTTTACTGGTGATGTTCTTGCTGGTATTGCCCACCTTTGCCGATATTTACAAGCAAATGAACATCCCATTGCCGATGATTACCCAGGTTATGATGGGGATCAGCTTTGCCTTGCGGAGTTACTGGTTTGTTTCGTTTCCGTTGCTGGGCAGTGTTCTGTTCGGGATTTATAAATTTTTGGTCAGCCCGGTGGGTAAGGAACTGGTCGATCGCCTGGTACTCAAGGTTCCCGTTTTGGGCGATTTGGTCAAGCATATTCAAAGCTCTCACTTTGTCTCCACGCTGTTTATTGCCTTTGGGGCCGGTTTACCCATTACCGACGCCCTGGCCTTGTCCACCGAAACCTTGACCCATACCCAAATTAAAGCGGCGTTTCGGCAGGTGAATTTTCAGATCCAAAGCGGTCAGCGGCTGGCCCTGGCCTTGGCCAATACGGGGTATGTACCCGATATTGTCATGCTGATGATTTCAACGGGCGAAGAGTCCGGGGATCTGGAAAAAATGCTGGAGGCCTCCTACGATTATCTGGAAGAGGAAGTGAACCACCGGGTGGGCATTTTAACCACCATGATGGAACCGGCGATGCTGCTGGTGATTGGTGGCGTGGTTGGCTTTGTGGCCTTGTCCATTTATTTGCCGTTGTTCAGTATTTACGACGGCTTGGGTTAAAGCACAGGCTAAATCTGCAAAAATTTAAGGTAAGTATCCCCTCACCACACGTTTGTAAAAACTGCGTGCAGCTCAGACAAGCCGTGGAGTTGCTTTGGCGAAGTTGTCCCTCCCTTAGCATCAATATTGAACTCGCTGTACTCAAACAGTTACAAACGTGTGGTGAGGGGATACTTACCAAACTTAAAAGCCCTCTGAACAGTGTCAGAAGGCTTTTAATTTGGAATGAGTCCTGATTAGGAATGTGTCCTATTCAATATATTCTTTCAGGCGACGGCTGCGGTTGGGGTGACGCAACTTGCGAAGGGCCTTGGCTTCAATCTGCCGGATACGCTCCCGGGTCACCCCGAACAGCTGACCCACCTCTTCCAGGGTGCGCTGACGACCATCATCCAGACCGAAGCGGAGCCGCAACACATCCCGCTCCCGAGGGGACAAACTGCTGAGCACTTCGGTGAGATCTTCCCGGAGTAATTCATGTGCAACCGTGGTGGCTGGGGCTTTGGCTTCCCGGTCTTCAATAAAATCACCCAGACGGGAATCTTCTTCTTTCCCGATAGGGGTTTCCAGAGACAGGGGCTCCTGAGCCACTTTGATGATGTCGCGCAGCTTGGGCACGGTGATCATCATGGCGGCGGCCAGTTCTTCTTCAGTGGGTTTACGGCTGAGTTCCTGAGCCAACTTACGGGTGATCTTCTTCAGCTTGTTGATGGTTTCCACCATGTGTACCGGAATACGGATGGTGCGGGCCTGATCGGCGATGGCCCGGGTGATGGCCTGACGGATCCACCAGGTGGCATAGGTGGAGAATTTGTAGCCACGCTCGTGATCGAACTTTTCAGCGGCCCGAATCAATCCCAGGTTCCCTTCCTGAATGAGATCCAGGAACAACATGCCACGGCCCACATATTTTTTAGCGATGCTGACCACCAAACGCAGGTTGGCCTGTACCAGCTTTTGCTTGGCCCGGGCCCCGGACTCGCCGCCAGCCACAATCTGACGGGCCAGCTCGATTTCCTCATCCCCGGTCAACAGGGGAATACGGCCAATTTCCCGCAAGTACATGCGCACCGGATCATCCAGGGTCAGACCCCGGGTTTCCACGTTATAGGTGACTTCTTCCTGCTCGTCATCGTTGGTCAGCAGGGCCACACTGCCGCTACTGGCACCGTCGTTAAACAGAGAACCAATTTGATCGGAATCCCCATCGTCCACGGACAGGATTTCATCGACGCCGCTGCGCTCATCACGTCCGCGTTCGCTCTTGTTGATCATGGCCAACAAGGAGTCTTCACTCTTTTTTGAGGATCTGCGTTTGGTCATGGTTGGTATCCATCCCTTATTGTGTTGATATTACAGTTGATGTGGGCGCTGACTACAGGTGAGTTGCCTAACCGGGTGCTTGGTGCCCCGGAGGCCCTGTATTGGTCAGCAGCCGGTCCTGAAACTGGTAGGTAAGCTCCACCTGGTTGCCGTCGTTGCGTAAAGCGTCTGCTTTCAGGGCTTGAAGATGCCTGAGTCGTTGACAGTTGGCAAGCAAAGCGAGCTGTTCTTGCGCCAGATTCGTCACTTTGTCCTTAAATAATGAACCCTTGATGTCACCCAAGCCGAGAGACTCGCAAAAGGACTCTGCCGTAAAGGCCAGTTCGGCGAATGTATGAATCACGTCCGGTTTGTCAAAATATAAGTGATTCATTCTGTCGATCAAAGTTCCCACGAATCCATTATCCGATGGATCAGTCTTTGTTTCAAACTGGGCGGTATCCAGGTTTTGCAAGCCGGTCAAAATCTCCTGATGAACAGGGTCATCAAAAGTCAAAGCCGCTTGCGCATGGAGGAGACGCATCATGGTGGAGAAACTTTCAGTCGAGTAGAGGGCAAGTTTGAGCAGGTTTTTTTCCACGGCGACTTGCCGGGAGGACAGTTGGGCACGAAGGACGGTGACGTTTTCGGTGGGAGCAACCTCGCTTCTCCTGAATGAAGTCGAACCCCCTTTGGAAATTGCTTTTTTTCGGTCGGATTTTTGAAAACCGGCAAAGTTTCGGTTGGCCTGCGGATTTCTGGCCGACTCGTAGCGTTTTACTTCTAGAGCCAGGGACTCTTCATCCAGCCCGATTTGCTCGGCAAACAGTTTCAGGTATTCCGCCCGCATGGTGGGCCGCTGAATGGCTGCCAAAAGCGGGG
>DAIDMR010000342.1 GCA_027448865.1 Vampirovibrio sp. | reverse complement strand
CCTATATTGAGTTTGAGATAACTTGCGGGGGCAAGAGCGTGCATGCTGGGATTATGCCCGAGCAAGGGGTGAACGCCATTGTGTTTGCCAGCAAAGTCATTGAGCGCCTGCCTCTGGGGCGGGTGGATGAGCAGACCACTTGCAACATCGGCTTTTTGACCGGCGGCAAGGCCACCAACATTGTGCCGGATTTGGCGACCATCAAAGGAGAGCTGCGGGGCCATAACCCCCAGACCTTGCAGGCAGCGTTGGCCTACATTGAGCAAACCCTGGTCGAGGTTTCGGCGGCTATGCCCGGTACCAGCTATGCGTTTACCCACTTCACCCAGTTTGAAGGGTATCATTTAGATGAGCGGCATCCCGGGGTGCAACACCTGCTCAGCGCGGCCCACAAAACCGGCCTGGAGCCGCAGTTTATTCGTGCCAACGGGGGCAGCGATAACAATATCTTCGTCAAGCGGGGCTTGCCCGGCGTGGTGCTGAGCGCAGGCTATATCGAGCCGCATTCCCTGAAGGAGCGGGTGCGGCTGAGTGAAATGACCCTGTGTTGCCAGTTTTTACAAAACATATTGGAAACCTTTGCCCATGAGCCTTTCTGAATCTGTCGACAGTCCTGAATCTGCCCCAAACGGTTCTCACTTTGAGGAAAAAACCCTCAGTTCTCGGGTCATCCACACCGGTCGGGTGGCCAAGTTGCGGATCGATCAGGCTTTGCACCCCAGCGGGGCCACCGTGGAGCGGGAAGTGGTGGAGCATCCCGGGGGGGTGGTGGTTTGCCCCATTCTGGACGATGGGCGCATTGTGTTCGTGGAGCAGTGGCGCTACCCCTTGAGGCGCACCTTGCTGGAATTGCCCGCCGGTAAGCTGGACTGGCACGATGGGGTGCCTGAAGATCCGGCGGAGGCCATTAAGCGGGAATTATGGGAAGAGACGGGTTATCAGGCTCACCAATGGGAAGAACTAACCTATTTGTTTACCGCCCCCGGTTTTTGCGATGAAAAACTGTGGCTGTTCAAGGCCACCGGCTTGTACAACGGGCACAAGGCCCATCAGCCCAGCGAGCATGAGTGGCTGGATGTAATTCTGCTGACCCCCGAGGAGGCCATTCAGAAAATACGCACTCGGGAAATCGTGGATGCCAAGACCGTATCTCTACTGTGCCTTTGCTTTCCCGGTTTGTTGTGAGGGTGTCTTTGCGGGGGTGAGATCCTTTCCCGGATTTTCGTAGCCTTCAATGGCTTGCATTATTCCTCCCCAGGCAGCAAAGGTGCAAAACAGGCTGGGGATGAGTAATAGTTGAGAGCCGGGCAGCCAGCAGGTGGCCAGACAGATGGCCCCGCTGATGAGCGCTTTTTTGCCAAAATCTTTGCAAAACCCGTCTTTGATTCCTTGTTTGAGTCCCTTCCAGGCGGCACTGCGCTTTTCTTTACCGCTCCATTGCTTTTGTTTGGGTGTTTGAGTGCCAGGGGATGTTTGAGTGGCAGGGTTTTGAGGGACGTTGGCAGTCGGTTTTTCCGGAAAGTCCTGATAATGTTGGTGCCCGCGCATGGCGGAGAATAGAACATCAATGCCCAACCACAGGGGAATGGTAAACAATTGAGAGCCCGGTAGCCAACAGGTGGCCAGCGTGACGGCAGTGGCAATGGCCCCATTTTTGAGCCACCAGTCCTTGCTGGTCAAATCGTGTTTCATGGATCGCCAGGCTCCGGTAAAGCGCTCCTTGCTGAAAAAGCCCGCTTCGGGGGAGGGCTTGGCCCCAGATGTTTTCTGTGCTGCTGTCATGGTATGTCGAATGGCGTCGCTAGTTGACTGGGAGCGCCGGAGTTCAGTTGTCCGAGCGTTAGTGCCCAAGCGGACGCGCGAGCCGGTGCTTGGGGTGCGGGCTGGGTTGTGCGTTGCAATACTCATAATGACAAGCAGCGTTCAAGTTTGAAGGCGTAGTAAAAGTAGGCCAAGACCATGGGATTAAACAATACGGCATTAAATAATACCGAACTATGGGAGAAAACCCGCTGCGCCGATTTTGTTGCGCCTGTTTCTGGTGGGCAATCTGCTTGGCAATGCGTGCGGAATATGCCTGCACCATTGGACGGGGTAAAATAGAATGTGACTTATTATTATCCAGCGATGGCCCAGCGACTGTTTGGTGTTTTGGGCCGGCGAATGGCTGGGGCGGGTTGTTGCAGGCGTTCAATCGGAGGGCTTATGTATGTCCAGTTTGCCAGAAATAGAGTCTAAAAGGGCCAAGGCCGCTTTGACCGTGGAAGAACGGCTGTTTGTGGCCCTCGATTATCCGGATGCGGTCAGTGCCTTGGCCTTGGCCGAACAGCTAGCCCCTCTGGGTGTCAGCTACAAAATTGGCCTGCAACTGTTTTATGCCGAAGGGATGTCCGTGGTGCATCAATTGCGGCAGTTTGGCAAAACGGTGTTTGTGGATCTCAAGCTGCACGATATCCCTAATACAGTGGCCGGGGCGGTAGATTCTCTGGTGAGCCAGGGGGTGGACTTTTTAAACCTGCACACCCAGGGCGGCCCGGAGATGATGCGGGCGGCGGTGGCTTCCGCCCAGCAAGCGGCCAGCCGATTAGGTCAACCATCCCCCAAGCTGATTGGAGTGACCCTGCTGACCAGTTTATCCGAGCAGGCCTTGAATGAATTCCTGTTTGTGGAAGGGGTGTCCGTGGGCGAGTATGTTCAACATCTGGCCATGCAGGCCAAAAAGGCCGGGCTGGATGGGGTGGTTTGTTCTGCCCAAGAGGCGCCCTTGATTCGGGCGGCTTGCGGCCCCGACTTTTTGCTGGTGACCCCCGGCATTCGTCCGGCCGGTGCGGGCGAGCAGGATCAGGCCCGGGTCATTACCCCGGCTCAGGCCCTTCAAAACGGCTCGGATTATCTGGTCATTGGTCGTCCCATTACCGGGGCCAGCGATCCGGTCGCTGCCACCCAGTCCATTCTGAATGAAATGCGTGAGGCCTTGGCGTGACTCCCAAACCCGGCGCTGCAACCCAGATTCAGGTGGTCTACCCCCACCCGGAGCATGTGGTTTACGAGGACAGCACCTTCTTGATGGGGTCGGTGCGTCAAGCGCCTGCTGGGGCTAAACTGTACTTTAACGGGCAGCCGGTGCCACTTTTCCCCAAGGGGTTTTTCGCCTGGAAAATCCCCATTCACGCCGGGATGAATCCCATTCAGCTGGAAGTGCGCACCAACACCGCCACCCCGCCGGTGGCTCAGACCCTCTTTGCCTTAAGGGGAGAGCCGTCGCTGCCGGTTTTGCCCAAGTCGCCGTTGGCTGTGAATGAAGAGACCCTGCAACCGGCCAATGATCTTTGGCTGATGCCCACGGACACCCTCACGGTGACTTGTCTGGCCAGCGAAGGGGCCCAAGTCAGCTTTACCATCCCCGGCTGGGTGGACACCCCCATTCCCGTGCCGCCTTATTCGTCTCATTCTGGTGAGCAGGCGTATTTAGATACCCGCGAAGTCATTTTTTCCCAAAAGCATTGGACGGCCCCCCGCGTTCCCACCCGTGGCTATTATCAGGCCCAAGTGCCTGTGGAGACTCTCTTGCAGGCTAGTCCCGGTAGCTTGCCGCAACAGGCGGCCATGGTGCTTCAGGTTCGCTCTGGGCAGCAGACTCTGAAAAAGACAGTGCCGGGCCGCCTCACCGTCTTAGACGCTGCGAAAGCCGCTGTGTTGAAAACGGATCGGGTGGTCACCCGCAAGGCCCCGCCCAACGGAGATCGCTTGACCCCCCAGCGAGCCAACACGGCCGTGTGGGTGGATGGCTTGCAATCGGAGTGGGCTCGAGTGGCCTTGAGCCGGGAAGAGCACTGTTATGTACCGTTGGAGTCCTTAACTTTTGTACCCACAACCACTAAGCTGACTCCGATGGCCTTGGCCAGTATTCAATCTGAAGCTTTGAGTCCCACTGATTCCCGGGTGCGCTTGCAGTTCCAGAACCATCCGGCTCAGGCCTGTCCCATTCAGCTGGAAAGTATCCCTTCTGAGCGCATGGATCGCTTGCAAGTAAGGCTGTATGGGGTGTGTGGGCCGTGCGATTTTATTCAGTCGCCGCCCGATGATGCGGTGGTGCGGCAAATTCACTGGCGTTCGGTGGCCGACACCGTGTTGGAGTTGTGGATTGACCTGAAGCGACCCTTGGCAGGCTACGATTACGTTTGGCAGGATGGGGAATGGCGCATTCAGGTGCGTACGCTGCCCCGTAACATTGCGGATGTGAAGATCCTGATAGATCCCGGCCATGGCGGGGCGGAATGGGGCTCCACCGGACTCAATGGTCTACCGGAGAAACAGTTGAACCTGACCGTGAGTCGCTTGTTGCGAGACGTCTTGTTGCAGGCAGGCTTTCAGGCTTCGCTGACCCGTAACAGCGATGAGGCCCTTTCTTTGCAAGATCGTGGAGATCAAGTGATCCACACGCAGCCGCATATGGTGTTGAGTGTGCATCACAATGCCCTGCCTGATGGGCGTGATCCGTTAAAGGCGGAAGGGGCTTGCTGCTTCTACTACCATGCTTTTTCCAAGCCCTTGGCGGAAAAATTGCTACAGGGCTTGACCCAGCCGGTGACCGGTTATCAGGTCATTCCCAATTACGGGTTGTTTGACGACAGTCTGTACATGACCCGCATCCATCAGGCTTTGGCTGTGCTGATTGAAGTGGGCTTTTTTACCAACCCCACCGAATTTGAACGCTTAATCGATCCGGCCTTTCAGAAGCAGGTGGTGGCTCGGCTGGTCTCAGCGCTGAGAGCGTACTGTTTACCGGCTTAGTGCCATGGCGGGCTCTGCGGCAATGTCCCGGCGGTAGTATTTGCCTTCAAAACGAATTTGTCCGGCAGTTTCGTAGGCTTTGCGGCGGGCTTCTGTTAAATTTTCAGCGACTCCGGTCACGTTCAGCACCCGTCCCCCTGCGGTGACCTTGCTTTGATCCGGTAGAACCTTGGTACCGGCATGGAAAATATGCACATCGTTGCTCAGGTACTGGGGAAAGAAAATGGGAGTGCCGGTAGGGTAGTGGCCGGGGTATCCGCTTGCGGTGAGAACCACTGTCATGGCGCACTGATTGGGCTTAAAACGAATGCCGGTAGCCGCGTAGCGGTGGAGTTCGCCTTGCACGGTGGCCAGCATCAGATCCACCAGGTCATCCTCCAGCAGGGGAAGCACCACCTGAGTCTCTGGATCGCCAAAGCGGGCGTTGAATTCAACGACCTTGGCTTCTCCGTCCGGGGTAATCATGAGTCCGGCGTATAAAATGCCCTGATAATTGATACCTTCCGCTTGCAGGGCCTTTAGGGCCGGTTCTAGCACGGTTTGCTGAACCGTGGCAATCAGTGCCGGGGTGGCCAGCGGTACGGGGGCATAAGCGCCCATGCCCCCGGTGTTGGGGCCGGTGTTGTTTTCGCCCACTTTTTTGTAATCCTGTGCGGCCACGCAGGGCAAAATGGTTTGCCCATCGCAAAACGCCAGAATCGAGAGTTCCTGCCCTTGCATGAACTCCTCAATCACCACGGGCATTTCCTTCTGGAAAGCGCTGGCAATGGCCTGCTCGGCCTCGGCCAGGGTTTGGGCGATGGTTACCCCTTTACCTGCGGCCAAGCCGTCTTCTTTAATGACATACGGGGCGGTAAAGTCTTGTAGGGCTTGCAGCGCTTCGGGCTGGGTCTGGCAAAAGCGATAACCGGCGGTGGGAATTTTGGCTTTAGCCATCAGGGCTTTGGCAAAGGCTTTGCTGGATTCCAGTTGGGCACCGGCTTGAGTGGGGCCAAAAATGGCCAGTCCTTTTTCCTGAAAGCGATCCACAATACCCAATGAGAGCGGCAATTCCGGGCCCACAATGGTGAGATCGATGCCTTCCCGTTCGGCGAAAATCAGCAAACCCTGAATATCGGTGGGTTCAATGTCCAGGCGTTGGCCCAATTCCTGCATGCCGGGATTCCCCTGGGCAAAATACAGTTGGGGTTGGTGCTTGCTTTGGGACAGGGTCCAGGCGATGGCGTGCTCTCGTCCGCCGTTGCCGATGAGGAGAATTTTCATGGGCTCTTGCACCTTGTGGGTTAATAGGGCTTGGCCCCCTAATCATAGGGCAAACACGAGCGATGCGACAGTGTGACTCCGCAGGCCAGCTTTGACGATTGGGCTTTGATGTTTGGGGCGTGGAATCTTTCGATAGTTCTAATCGGCTATACCCAGTGATCGAGTTGTTTTGGAATCCCAAAGCCATTGAACGATTCCACCCCCATATTTTTTATTTTTGGCAAGGCTGTTGCCTTATTTTTAAAACAATCTTGTTAACACTTCTGAATATTCGGGTTTTGACTGGCAATTTTGCGGGTTCAGGCCATTAGACATTAGAAGATAAGCGCAAAAAATAGTCTCCAATAAACCGTTTTCGACTTTTGATACCCCTCAACCCTTCCCACCCACCTTTTTTAGGAGTTTTACGCAATATGTCCATTCTTAGATTTTTGAGACCTGGTAATTTATTTCGCAATTTAAACACACCTGCCAGCCGAGAGAACGTCGCTGCAGCAGCCTCTCACGCAACTCAGGCGGTGGAGAAAGTTTCAAAAAGAGCGCTGGGTCATATTCATTTGACCGGTTCGTCAGCTCGGACCTTGCGTTTGGATAAATACGAGCGCTACACTCAGGCCGCCCAGGAATTAACCGATTCAGGTAAGTTGCTAGGCCTTGAGGGCGTGGAAATCAAGCTAAAAGCGGGCGTGAAGCGCGAATACGCACAAATTGCCATTCAGCTTCAGAATCAATTTGAAAAAGTGCAATTTCGTCGTCGGAAAAAAGACGAGGGCATTAAGGACTATTTGGGGCAGGCGATTGAGGCGGCTAAAGAGGAGCTTGCCAAAGCCAACAGGAGAAAAGCCTACCTGGACGCCCGTCCTGGCGCACAGGGGTTGGCTGGTACGGATGGCTCCCTGCTTCACAAGAGCGTCAAGAACAGTAGAAATGAAACCATTGGTACTTACCACGAATTAATGGGCAGAACCAAAGAGCGTGTAACGCTTCCGGAAGGGGCAAAGTATCAGTTAAAGCGTTCCTCAACCGGACAGAAGTCCATTCAATTTGACTTGCCCGCTTTGCAGCCAGGTCGCACACACTATCGATTGACGGTCACTAAAAATGCCTGTGAAGAGAGAGAAGTGTTTGTGAATAGAGCCTTCAAGCAGGCTCAGGCTTTGAGTAAGAATGATGCGCGTCAGTTTAGTGATGCTGCCACCGCCACTCGTGAAGCCGAAGCCACCGCCGCTCGCGCTGCTGCTCCCGTTGCTGAACCTGCCGCCGCAAGCACGAATGTAGCGACTCCCGCCGTCGTTGAAGCTGCGCCTCCCGCTGCTCCCGTCGCTGAACCTGCCGCACCTGCTGCTGTTGAAGCTGTTGCCGCTCCTCACGGTCTAGCGGGCTTGATGCCCGGACGACCCGTTCCGCCTCCGCCTGTTGCTTCCACGGGCGTAGCCTCAGCACCTGCTGCTGTTGCTGCCGAAGCTGCATCTCCGGCTGCTGTTGAAGCGCCCGCCGCTCCCGGTATCGTTTCTGATGTCGCTCGTGGTGCTTTCCCGCTTACTGCAGCGGGCGGACTGGGTGCTTTTGGCCTCTCAGGTCGATAAACAACCGTCAAACCCTTTGTTCAAAGCCCGGTGGATCATCGCCGCCGGGCTTTTGTTTTGCCTGTCTTCCTGATGCCTTGTTTAAAGCCTTAGCCGCTCTTGTATCGCTTGTTCCAAATCGGCTACCGAGCCATTGTTGACCAGCACCCAGTCCCAGTCCGTAATGGCATCTAATTCGTTCTCCGTCGGATCGCTTTCACTCACAATCTGCCCCCGCTGGGCCCGAATCTCCCGGCTGGCCTCTAACCGAATCAAAAAGGCCCCGTGGGCTTTCAGTAAGTCGTACTCTCGCTTCAAGCGAACATCGGAAATCAACTTTTTACCCGGCTGGCTCAAGACCTGTTTCAGCCAGTAATCGGGGTCCTGAGCCCGGCCCCAGTTGCCCAGTTCAATTAGGCCCGGCCGGTACTGAGCCTTGTGGGCCTCGACTTCTTCCACCGTTAAGCCGTGTTGTTGGGCAAAGGCCATTTTAATGGCCTGAGCGATGGGAATTTGCTGAAATACCGGCAGGCGGGCCAGCAGCAGCCGGGCCAAAGTGTCCTTGCCGGAATATTGCTTTCCGGAGATGGCGATGATCTCGCATTGCCCCAAGTCCTTGGGGGGATGTCCAGTTTTAGGCATCTTTCCATTATCATAGAGAAGTCGTTTGTTTTACCAGACAATCTGTTGGGGAGTGGAAGTGTTTATGTTTCTGTCGGATGAGCAACTCAGCATTCGGGACTTGGCCCGGGATTTTGTGGAACGGGAATTAAAACCGGTGGTCAAGCAGCTGGAAACCGGCGATCTGCAAATTTTAAAAAACCTATGGGCCAAAATGGCCGAAACTGGCCTGACCAGTCTGCCCTTTGCCGAGGAATTCGGTGGAGCGGCCGTAGATAGCCTCTCTTACTTTTTGGTGCTGGAAGAAATCGCCAAGGTCTCAGCGGCGCTGGCCACGTCGTTATCGGTGCATGTCTCTTTGGCCGGGCTGCCCATTCAGTATTACGGCACCGAAGCTCAAAAAGAGCAGTATTTGCCGGATTTGGTCAGTGGGCAGAAAATCGGGGCCTTTGCCCTGACCGAACCCAACGCGGGCAGCGATGCCGGGGCGGGCCTTACTAGGGCTGACCTCACTAGGGCGGACAAGGACGGGGATGCTTATATCCTCAATGGTTCCAAGTTGTTTATCACCAACGCACTCATTGGGCATGTGTTTATTGCCACGGCCCGCACCGATGCCAAGACCCCCGGCCCCAAGGGCTTGTCCGCCTTTATTATCGATCGGGACACCCCCGGGCTCACCATTACCAAAGGCGATGAAAAAATGGGCCTGTTGGGCGGCGATTGGGGCGAACTGCACTTTGATAACTGCCGGGTGGCGGCCTCGCAACGGTTGTCCGATGAGGGGCAAGGCTTCAAGCTGTTTATGCGCAGCCTGAACATCGGGCGTATCAGTATTGGGGCTATCTCCTTGGGGCTGGCCCAGGCCTGTCTGGATGCCTCCTTGCAATACGCCAAGGAGCGCCAGCAGTTTGGCAAGCCCATTGCCGATTTTCAGGCCATCCAGTTCAAGCTGGCCGACATGGCCCTCAAGATTGAAGCGGCCCGAAATCTGGTGTACAATGCGGCACGACTGAAGGAGGCTGGCAAGGATTTTGCCTTGGAAGCCTCCATGGCCAAGCTGTACGCTTCGGAGATTTGTAACCAGTGCGCCAGCGAAGCGGTTCAGATTTTCGGCGGGTACGGTTACACCAAGGATTTTCCGGTGGAGCGCTATTTCCGGGACGCCCGGGTGATGTCGCTGTTTGAAGGCACCAGCGAGATTCAGCGCACCATTATCGCCAAACAGTTACTGGCCTAGCCGAATGTAGGTCTCTCACAGCCAGTATTTCTCGACTTATATAAGATTAAGACCCATCCCCAACGCAAGGATTTTAGACGTGGAAACCACTCAGAGTCATCTCCGGCAAGAACTGGAAACGGTTCGTCAAGAGGCCCAGGCTGCTTTGGAAGCCGCCAACACCAAGGATGCCCTGGAGGCCGTTCGGGTGGAGTACTTGGGGCGGAAGGGTCGCATCACCGGGATGATGCGGGGCCTGAAGGATGTTTCCCCCGAAGAGCGCCCCTTGGTGGGTGCTTTGGCCAATGAAATTCAGGAAGTGCTGGGGCAGGCGCTGGATGCCAAGCTGAATACCTACCTGCAAGCGGAAATCGCCGAGAAGCTGAAGGCTGAAACCATTGATGTGACCATGCCGGGGACTTATCGCCCTTCCGGCAGTCAGCACCCCCTGACCCGCACCATTGAGGAGATCTGCCAGATCTTTGCGGGTATGGGCTTTGAGACCATCGACGATGACTTTTGCCCGGAGATCGAGACCGATTTCTATAACTTTGACGCCCTGAACTTCCCGGAAAACCACCCGGCCCGGGATATGCAGGACACCTATTACACCGATGTGGCGGGTCACGTGCTGTTGCGTTCCCAAACCTCCAATGCCCAGATTCGTTATATGGAAAACCATCCCTTGCCGATTCGGGTGGTCTCTCCGGGGCGGGTGTACCGGAATGAAGAGGTCAACAGCCGAAAATTCGTGCTGTTCCACCAGTTGGAAGGCTTATTGGTGGATGACAACGTGCGCTTTTCTGATCTGAAAGGCATTTTGCACGAATTTACCCGCCAGTTTTTCGGGGCGGAGCGTCCCACGCGCTTTCGGGCCAGCTTTTTCCCCTTTACCGAGCCCAGCGCCGAGGTGGACGTGCAGTGTATTTTCTGCGAAGGCCATGGCTGCCACGTTTGCAGTCAGGCGGGTTGGCTGGAAATTCTGGGGGCGGGCATGGTGGACCCCAACGTGCTGCGCAACGTGAATATCGATCCTGAAAAATACAACGGCTTTGCCTTTGGCATGGGCATCGAGCGGCTGGCCATGCTCAAGTATTCCATCAACGATATCCGCTTGTTCTTCAACAACGACCTGCGGTTTCTGAACCAGTTTAAAGGGCTTTAATCATGCGTATTTCTCTGGAATGGTTGAAAGATTATGTGGATATCAGTGGGCTGGCCCCGGAAGCAATCGCCAGCGCCCTGACCAATTCCGGGCTGGAAGTGGAAGGCATTGAATACAGCGGCCCCAAGTTCAACGGGGTGGTGGTGGGCAAAGTGCTGGCCCTGGCGCCTCACCCCAACGCGGATAAATTGCGCCTGGTGACTGTGGATTTGGGAGTTTCTCAAACTCAGGTGGTCTGCGGGGCGCCCAATGTGCGGGAAGGCATTTTGATTGCCTTTGCCCAGGAAGGGGCTACTGTCCTCAGCCGCAAGGATAACACCCTGTTTACGCTGGGGCGGGCTAAAATTCGGGGCGTGGAATCCGCCGGGATGGTCTGTTCTCTGGATGAGTTGGGTTTGGAAACCCAGTATCCCAAAACCGAAGACGGCATTTGGCCGCTGGACGGCATTGCCACTGAGGCCCAGTTGGGTCAGGATTTAAAGCAGGTCCTGGGCCTGCAAGGCGATGTGATTCTGGAGATTGCCCCCACGGCTAACCGGGGCGATCAACTGTCCATGCTGGGGGTGGCCCGTGAAGTGGCTGCCTTGTTTGATCGGGCCTTGTGCTTCCCCTCGGTGTCCGGGCTAAAACCCAGCGGGCAAACCGAACTCTCGGTGCAGTTGAGCGATCCGGCGGTTTGTCGGTATTACGCTGGGGCTTTACTGGCCAACGTCAAAGTGGGGCCTGCCCCCGACTGGATGGCCCGTCGTCTGCTGGCTGCTGGCGTCCGTTCCATTAGCAACGTGGTGGATATTACCAACTATGTTATGCTGGAAATGGGCCAGCCCTTGCACGCCTTTGATCAGCAGAAACTGGGCGCGCAGGGCGTTGTGGATGTGCGTCGGGCCAAGGCGGGGGAAACCCTGACCACGTTGGATGACGTCTCTCGCACGTTGACTGCGGAGTCTCTGGTGATTGTCCTGAACGATCAGTCGGTGGCCATGGCGGGCCTAATGGGTGGAGCCAGCACGGAAATGGATGATCAGTCCACCAGCCTGTTTCTGGAGTCTGCCTGGTTTGAGCCTGCCGCGGTGCGCAAAAGCGCCAAATCGGTGGGCTTGCGCTCGGAGGCTTCCGCCCGTTTTGAACGGGGCGTGGATATTGAAAACTGCCGAAACGCCATGTTGCGTGCCATTGAGTTACTCCAGCAGCATGCCGGGGCCGAATGGGTCGGCCTCACGGAATCGCCTTTGCCTGTGCCGCAAGCGCAAAAGATTACGCTGCATTACGCGCGCATTGAAACGATCCTGGGGCTGACGATTCCCGTTGATGTCGTGCATACCATTTTGGAAAAACTGGGCTTTGGCCTGGAGCCCGGCGAATCGTCTGTTAGTGTGCAGGTTCGGGTGCCTTCGTTCCGTCAGGCGGATGTGACCCGTGAAATTGACCTGATTGAGGAAATCGTGCGGATTTACGGTTACGACAAGGTGCCCTACACCTTGCCTCAAAAAACGGGCACAGCCACCCCTACTTTAAGGGCTCGTACGCTCAAGCAGATCGCCGATTCCCTGCGGGGACAGGGCTTGCAGGAGGTCATGACCACCTCTCTGATTGGTCAAAGCCTGCTGGATAAAACCGGTTTTAGCATGAATGCCGATCAACTGGTGTCGGTGCTGAATTCGCACTCGTCCGATCACACCATGATGCGGCAGTCCCTGCTGCCCAACATTTTGGAAGTGGCCAAGTTCAATCAGGCCCAAGGCAATGAGGATGTGTGGATTTACGAGTTGGGCCGCACCTACTTTAAGCTGGGCAAAGCCAACCAGAAAAACGCCCGGGTTTCGGAGCGCTTGTGTCTGGGCGGTCTGGTGACTGGTTCCGCAGCGGTGGGTGAATGGCACCGCAAGGAGCCCGCCGATTTCTACTTGCTGAAAGGCGTTTTGGAAAACCTGTTCGACAATTTGAATTTGAGCCCCTTGCTCAGTTTTGCCCCTGCGCAGAAGGTGCGCTATCTGCATCCCGGTAAGTCGGCCAGTATTTTACTGGGTGAAAAGCCCAAGGAAATCGGCCTGATTGGGGAACTGCACCCTGAAGTACGCAAGACCCTGAAGTTCCGCCACCCGGTGTATGTATTTGAGCTGAATGTAGAAGCCATTTACAAGGTTCTCAAGCAAACCCGGCAAGTGACCAAAGCCACCGAAATCTCTCATTTCCCGGCCATGCGGCGGGACATGGCCTTCCTGGCTCCCAATACGCTGAGCCATCAGCAGATTCTATCGGTATTACGCGGGGCGCAAGAGCCGTTGCTGCGTCAGGTGGAGTTATTTGACGAGTACCGCTCCGAGCAACTGGGGGCGGAGAATCGCAGTTTGGCCTATCGACTGACCTTCCAGTCCAACGAAGCCACCATGACCGACGCCGAGATTGATCAGCGCCTGAAGCAGCTCAAGGACTTGCTCAGTCAGCAATTACCCGTGCAGTTCCGTTAAGCAGCCTGTGGTTTGATTTTAATTAGAAAGCCTGTTCAGAGGATTGAACCGGGACGGGCACCGTCTGAAACTGAAAGGCCTGTTGCAGGTTAAAGCCTGCCGCCCTGGAAACCAGCTCTTTCACGCTGCGAAAATCTGCTGCCGCTTCCGAGCATCGGAGTTGATCCTGCAAAAAGTACCGACTGGTGCGATAGCGTCGGTCACTGGGCAATGCCATTTTTTCGGTGAGATGTTCAGGTGATTCGCTCATGGCGGTCGCAGCCCCCCTCCGTTTCGCAAAAGTATCAGTGTTTATATAAAGGGGCTCGGCGTACCGCTTGGCGCTAGTTTGTAATGAAATTGTAATAAATCGGGCCGCATTCTCCCAATCCGTAGTTGTCGCCGTCTTTTTGCTAAGATTGTCGAATGAGTACGTTTTTTTCTTATCAAGTCCAGGCGACCCAAAATAACGCCCGGGCAGGCCTTTTGCAAACTCCTCATGGGCCGGTGCATACCCCCGTGTTTATGCCGGTGGGTACCCATTCCGCCGTGCGCACCTTAACCTGGCCGCAGGTGGCCGATACCGGGGCGGAGATTGTGCTGTCTAATTCCTACCATTTGTACCTGCGTCCGGGGCACGAGCTGGTGGAAAAAGCAGGCGGCCTGCACCACTGGATGAACTGGCACAAACCCATCTTGACCGATTCCGGTGGCTTTCAGGTGTTCAGTCTGGCCAAGCACCGCGATATTACCCCGGAGGGCGTCTATTTTAAGGACGTGGTGGACGGCAAGAAGCACTTTATGGGCCCCAAGGAGTCCATGCGGATTCAAAACGCACTGGGGGCTGATATTATTATGGCCTTTGACGAGTGTCCACCCGGGGCTGCGGATTACGACTACGCCAAGAAGTCCTTGGAGATGACCAATCGCTGGCTGGAAATCTGTTTTGAGCATCACGCCCGGCCCGATCAGGCGCTTTTCCCCATCGTGCAAGGCTCCGTTTACGAGGATTTACGGATTCAAAGCCTGGAATTTGTCTCTCAATTCAATGCGGTGGGCTATGCCATTGGCGGGGTCAGCGTGGGCGAAACTAAAATGCAGATGAATCAGGTGGTTTCCTTCACCGCGCCCAAAATGCCGGCCGACAAACCCCGGTACCTGATGGGGGTGGGCACGCCAGAGGACTTGCTGGAGGGCATTCGCCATGGCATTGATATGTTTGACTGTGTCATGCCCACCCGAGTGGCCCGGCACGGGTCTTATTTTACGCCCACCGGTAAAAAAATTATTCGCAACGCCGAGCATCAAGAGGCCTTTAGTCCTCTGGTGGAAGGCTGTGCCTGCTACGCTTGCCAGAATCATACCCGGGCCTACCTGCGCCATATCTTCCGCATGGGGGAAACCACGGCGGCCACTTTGCTCAGTATCCACAATATTTACACCCTGGTGCAATTGGCCAAAGAGGCCCGAGCGCACATTGTGGCAGGCACCTTCGAGGACTTTTACCAGCAGCGTATGGCTTTGATGGGCTTGACACCCAGCCTGCTCTCGGCCCATTGATATAATAGAATTACCCGAAGGAGCAACCCGAATAGAGCCATGTGGGAACAGGACCCAGCGGATCCCAGTCAATTGATCGCCCCGTTTTGCCAGCTGCCACCCATTGAGGGAGAGCGGCGCAAGGAACAGGATCGACGTTCCGCCGAACGGCAGGGCAAATACGATCGTCGGCGCAACCGTTGCCAACACTGTTTGCATTTTCAGGAAGCCTCAACCACTGGGAACGGTCTGTGTGTGCTGCATCAAGTGCCTGTCAACCACGATGCGTTCGCCTGTCCCAACTTCGATCCATTGTTATCGGGGGACACTCGCAAACCGACACGCTAAGGCGGGCTCCGGGATTTCACTG
>DAIDMR010000341.1 GCA_027448865.1 Vampirovibrio sp. | reverse complement strand
CGGCACGAGGTCAAAAACACCTCCGAGCAGGATGTGGTTAGCCTGCACATTTACGCCCCCCCGCTGGATCGGGAATTGCAAGGGGCCGATATGGGCTATCACAATGATGTCATTCCCAAAGAAGTGACCCTGCCCAACGATGTGATCCGCTATTTTCTGGGGGCCGCTTGCGAAAAAGTGCCCCAAGCCCTGCTCGATCCCGGCCTGTAGAACCAACCCAAAGGATTTTACCTGATGCATTACCTGGACAATGCCGCCACCTCCTGGCCCAAACCGGAAACCGTTTACACCGTCATGGATCAATCCTTCCGCAGCCTGTTCAGCCCCAAGCGAGGCACGGCCAAGGCGGCCCGACTGGGGGCCAATCAACTGCAGGAGGCCCGGCAAACGCTGGCCACCCTGTTCAACGTGGCCAACCCGGAGCGCATCAGTTTTACCAGCGGGGCCACTCACGCCCTGAATTTGGCCATTCAGGCCTACCCGTGGCAAGCGGGGGATGGCGTCATCATCAGTGCCGTTGAACACCACGCCCTGTCCCGCCCGGTGCGCAAAATAGCCCGGGAAAAAGGCATCCAGTTCTTTGTGGTGCCTTACACCGACGCCGTTCCCTTTGACCTGGCCGCCTATGAAGCGCTGCTGACAAGTCATCCGGAAATCAAGATGGTGGCCACCACCCACGCCAGCAACGTCATTGGCTCCATTCTCCCGGTGGCGGACATTGGCCGTCTGGCCCACCAGTACGGCAAACTGTATCTGGTAGACGCCGCTCAGTCCGCCGGGGTGCTGCCCGTGGATGTACAAGCCCTGCATATTGATATGCTGGCCGTTCCCGGTCACAAGTCCTTGTACGGCCCACCGGGCGTGGGCGCTTTGTACGTCTCTGAAGCGGTGCAACTGAACACTTTTATGGAAGGCGGCACCGGCAACGATTCCGGGAAACACGCCATGCACGCCTCCCCGCCGGATGGCATTGAAGTGGGCACCATTCCGCTGCCCCAAATCCTGGCCTTGGCCGAAGGGGCGCGCTGGGTGCAGGAAACGGGCCTGAGTAATATTCACCGGCACGAAATGACCCTGCTTTCTCAACTACTGAGTGGCTTGCAGGAAATCCCGGAAGTGACCCTGTACGGCCATACGGATGTGACCCACAAAACGCCCGTGGTCTCCTTCAATGTGCTGGGCCAAGATCCCAAAGTGGTGGGTGAGCGCCTGTTTGAACAGTACGGCATCGCCCTGCGAGCGGGTTACCACTGTGCCCCTATGGCGCATGAGGCCATTGGCAGTATTCATCGGGGTGGAACGGTGCGGGCCAGCATTGGCTACTACACCCAACCGGACGATGTGGCCGCCTTGGTCAACGCCCTGAAAAAACTGCTCAGCGAATCACTCAGCCATATTTAATAGTACGGGGCTAATGATTCGGCCCCAGTGACCCCAGCAATGTTTTAACTAACCGAATGTATTGGTCACTACCCGGTTTTTGCCGGTTTGCTTGGCCTGATACATCAATTCATCGGCCTTAGCCAACAAATCGGCAGAGGTCAACGCCATCTGGGCCAACGTCTCAGAAAATTGCAGCGTGCAGCAGCCGACACTGGCACTAATGGGATGGTCAGGGGCCATGTCCAGTTTCAGCTTCTGGATGTAAACCCGAGCCGTTTCCGCCACTTGTTCTGCCTCCACAGGACTGGTGTTAGTCAATACCAAGACCAGCTCCTCCCCTCCATAGCGAAAGGCCAAGGCCTTTCCTTGTGGCGGTTTGATGTTAAGCAGCACGGAAGCCACCTTTTGCAACACCTCATCGCCGGAGGCATGACCATAATGATCATTGATCTGCTTAAAATTATCCACATCCAGCAATAAAACCGCCAAAACCGAGCCATTCCATCGGGCTTTATTCAATTCCGCGTCCAGATAAACATCCAGATAGCCCCGGTTGAATAACTGGGTCAGCGGATCCAGATTCACGGACTTATTCAGGGCTGAAATTTCACTTTTCAGGCCACTAACCACCTGGTTGAACAATAGATTTTTTTGAGCCGCCGCCTGTTGTTCCCGAACACCAGAGTCATCACTTTCTGTTTGAAAGGACCGCAGCAAGGCTTCATCCCGCTGACGAATCTGATGCCGATAGAGGCGAGCATCCACAATGTTAATGCCCTTTAAAAAGAGGGACTCAACCCAACCCCAAAAGGCTATCGACAGTATCAAGCGCCAATCCAGCACCCCGGGAAACCGGGACTCGTAATGAACATCCAGCAAGGCAGGCGTCAACGGAGAAGCCATCATGCCCGGAAGTTGCAGGAACGCATCCACCAGCGCTTGCGCGCACCACGCCGCTGAAGTCACCGGGAAACCGTCTTGCCAGGCAACGGGCAAAAAATGCTGAACCCACTGACAAACCTGCTGAACCGGCCAGCTCAGAATTATGACGGCAGTGTCCAACACCGGTTGAATCACGGCCAGCATTTGAAAGAGCGTCGCGGTATCCGGGTTGCCGGGCGCAAACACCCGAATGACAAATACCAGCAGCAACAAAAAAGCAATGGCGGACGCGCTCAAACGCACCCAAAATCGAAGCAATGACATCATCATGAATCATCTTACCCGATACAGGTTTAAAAACGGAGTCGACTTGGTATTAATAAAGCATCCATAGGAGCCAGCCCCATCGCCGTATGGGTGCCGAACGTCCATTGATTTCCGGTTCATTTTCCTTGCTTTAAGTGCAACGCCAGCAATCAGCGCATGAGGGATTCTTGCTATGGAATCGACATTGGCCTGGACAGGCATGTGGACTTCTATTCTCGTCAGTGGAGTTGTGGTCATTCCTGTCCTGATAGAATTTTTCAAACGAAACTTACCCATTGGCTTCGGCCTACTGGCCACCATCCTGACCATTTACTGCCTGACGCCTTATTCGGCGGGCGCCCGCCAGGTCTGGAGCCCCCTGAACAAAGCGCAGGTCAGCATGATCCACGCCGTGCAGGAACTGTTCGGCCCGTCTCATTCCTCCTGAACAATCAGTCCTCTCAAACACGCAGCAAATAATCGGTTAGCAGCAAAATGCCTGGCACAGAAAAGCGCCAGGCATTTTTTTGTATTGGAAGGCTGAATGCCGACCGAAAAAACTAGCCTTTCAGGGCGCGGGCTTTTTCGGCGTTCAAATCGATGTATTTGGCTTGATCAGCGGGGACTTCAGCGTCCATAAAGATGGCGCTGACCGGGCAAACGGGCTGGCAAGCGCCACACTCAATGCACTCATCCGGGTGGATGTAGAGTTGGTTCTCACCATCAAAATCATAGATACAGTCTACGGGGCAAACGCCAACGCAGGCTTTGTCTTTAACATTAACGCAGGGTTCGGTAATTACAAAAGGCATCGAATACTACCTCCAATACAATATTGACTTGAAACGCGTTCTGATACGGTGAAGTTGAGAGATAAAACAAAGCACTGTTCATCAGTTGATGCTGATTGCATTATAACTGCTTAAGTGGGGATGTTTTTGAGTTTTCTCAAACAGCAAGGCTTCAAGAAGAACTCATCCATATCCCCTGTTGCAGTTAAACGCCCAGGGGACTCTTTTGTCCACGGGCTTCAGACACCAGCCCTTCATACCCCTTGCGGCCCATCAGGGCGTAGGTGTACTTCTTGGCCAGTTCCACACCGGGCTGATCAAAAGGATCAATGCCCATCAGGGCGCCTGCGATGGCCGTCTGCACTTCCAGCAGATACAGAAGCTGGGCGAAGTGGTAAGCATCCACCTGCGGGAGGTGTAAGGTCATGTTAGGCCGCTGGTTGTTGGTAATGCTGGCCCGTGTGGACTCAAATTCCGCTTGCATCAGCTGGCTCATGGGCTTTCCGTTCAGGTAGTTCAGATCTTCCACATCACTGAACTGATTGGCCGGAATCTGAATATCCCGGGCGGGCTTGCCTACGGAAATGAAGGTAAACACCTTGTCAAAGGGCCCTTCATTAAACAACTGCACCTGAGAGTGCTGATCGGTCACCCCCACGGCCCGAACCGGGGTAGGGCCCACATGCACCACATTGCCTTGCAAGTCGTGCTTTTTGCCTAAAGACTCCGCCCACAACTGCACGTACCAGTCAGACACGGAGGCAAGACGATACGAATAGGGCATGAACACGGAGATGGGCTTGCCTTGCTGGTACAGCAGGTACTGAATCAAAGCACCTTGCGCCGCAGGGTTTTGCTGAAGATCGGGATTTTGCAATACTTTATCCAGATCCTGAATGCCTTTTTGAATCTCAGAGAGTGAAACGCCACACAACACGGCTGGCAACAGGCCCACCGCACAGAACACGGAGAACCGACCACCCACGTCATCGGGCACTTCAAAGGTTTGGTACTGCAACTGGTTGGCCACCGGCCGTAGCACGCCTTTTTGGGCGTCGGTAATGGCCACAATGTGCTGCTTCACCTGATCCGCTGGCAGCTTTTGCTCCAGCCAATCCTTGGCGATCATGAAGGCGCTCATGGTTTCCGCCGTGGTACCCGACTTGGAAATAACCACAAACAGGGTGCGCTGGGGGTCCAGCATTTCCATTAAGGGGTTAATCTGATCGCTGTCCACGTTTTCCACAAAATAGTAGCGGGGAAAACCGTTGCGCTGGGCATCGCTGAGCTGATTCCAGTACGGGTGCAGCAAAGCCCGCAGCATGGCATAACCTCCCAGAGAGGAGCCGCCAATGCCCAAAATGACCATATCGCTGAAGCGGCCTTTCACCGACTGGGCGTAAGCATTAAGCTCATCCAGTAGTTTTTGGTCATACCCCAGATTCAGCCAGCGCTTCCAGCCGCCGGGCTGGTCTTTTTCGGCGTACATTCGACTGACAATCGCCTGAATCTGATCGCGATAATCCTCAAACACCTGAGGCAGGTTCAATCCATGATCTTGACCCACTTTTTCCGTGGAAATATTGCCGTAATCCAGTTTAATCATCAGTGGCCTTCTCTTTTCAATTCAGACTTAATTCAATATCCGTCAATTCAAATTCAATCAAGGGATGCAAATCCTGGGTTTGAAATTTCACTTGGGGCTTGAGTGCAAGTTTGCACAAGCTCCCGAAAACCCTGACTGCCAAAGCAACCACCCCTCTATCGGGGCAGACTCATCATACCGCAAAGATGGCAGACGCCAAGGGGGGCGGGCGCTATTCAGTGGCCATGCGCACGTTCCGCTGAAGGCCAGACAATTTGGGACGCTTTATGGGGCTTTTGCGAAAAGCCTCCAGGAACGCCTCCTCATCCAGAGCCATCAATGCGTCTTGCTGCGGATTCCCTGTCAATGGCCGGGGCTGAAAGGCCTCTTCTGTCGTGGGGCTGGCGAACTTGATATTCCACGGGCACACATCCTGACAGATATCGCAGCCAAACACCCAACCGTTCAAATTCTCCCGAATGGCCGCCGGAAACTGCTCGCCCTTGTACTCAATCGTCCAATAAGCGATGCACCGGTTGGCGTCCACCACGGAAGGCTCCACAATGGCTTCCGTGGGACAGGCTTCCAGACAGCGTCGACAACGACCGCACTGATCCGGCACCACCGTGGTGTCATAGTCCAGTTCAACGTCCAGCAGTAACTCCCCCAGAAAGAAAAACGAGCCCATGCCCGGCAGGATGAGGTTACCATTTTTGCCCATCCAGCCCAAACCCGCCTGCACAGCCAAAGGCTTTTCCATAATAGGGGCGCTATCCGTCAAGGCCCGCCCCTGCGCCGTCGGACGCAGCGTTTGCACGTAGGCCAACAGAGCCTTGAGTCGATCCTTGACCACATAATGGTAATCGGTGCCACGGGCGTATTTGGCAATTTTCAGCGCTTGCGGGTCATCCCGATCATAAGCATCCGGGTTGAAATAGTTCATGGCCACGCACACGATGGAGCGGGTTCCGTCCATCAGCGAACCCGGGTCTTTACGCTTGTCATAATGGGTGACCATCCAGGCCATATCCGCCTGAAACCCCCGAGTCAGCCAGGCTTGCAAGCGCTCCGCCTCTCCATTCTGAAACGGCTCCGCGGGCACGATACCCACCTTGGCAAAGCCCAGCGCCAGGGCTTTTTCCTTGATCAGACGGGTCAGTTCGGCTGGAGATGAGGACAATGCGGTCATGTTCTCATTGTAATGGAATCTGCGACGCTCTGATCTGGCAACCCCGCCAAGACAGCAAAAAGGGCACCTGAAACAGATGCCCTTTTCATTCCCCCTCGAAAAAACCGGATGCCTATTCTGCGGAGCGAGACGCCGAACGTCCCCGACCACTGGCCTGACCACCTTTGCGGCCGGCCGCGGCTGCCTCTTCAGGTGTAAACTCGTGAGCGGTGCCCTTTTCGTGAGCGGCTTTCCCGCCTTTGCTGGCGATTTCCCGCTGTTTGACCGGATCCATAGAAGCGAACCCACGCTTGCTGGTTCCAGACCCTTGCTTACTGGTCATGATACCCTCCCCCTGCTTGTGTGAAACAGAAGTTATTGCGTAATCGACCTATCAGGAATCAACTTCATTCCTGCCAACGTTGCATCGGATAGGCAGTATTATGGCGGCCCGGTTTCGCTGTGACAATTGGTCAGCCGGGCAAGCTGAGCCGGACAACTGACTAATTGCGTCCCCACGATTTTGCCGGGACCGCTGGCTTTCGGCAGAGTCCTCCGTCGGGCGACAGGAGAGAAGAAGGATCGACGAACGGGTCCCCCTTGGTTATGATAAGGGAGGATCAACACAGGCATTTGTGCCACGGCCCGTCTCTGTTTGCTGTAAAGAACCGCCCTCATGCGTCCAACCCTGATCGATATTTCCATCCCCCTATCACATCAAATGATTACCTGGCCCGGCGATCCAGACGTGGATATCACCCGAACCCTGGATGTGTGCTGCGGCGATCCGGCCACAGTCTCCTTTCTCAAACTAGGGTCTCATACCGGCACCCATGTGGACGCCTTTTCCCACTTTAAACAGGACGGTGACAGTCTGACGGCCATGGATTTATGGCCGTACATCGGCCCGGCACTGGTGGTGGAGATTGAAGACCCGGAAAAAATCACCCTGGGCGAATTGCAGCGGAATCCCTCCTTTCTGGATTTACGCAAAGCGGAACGGGTACTGTTTAAAACCGTGAACTCCGAACGGGACTGGTACAAACAGCCCTTCAACGAACATTTTTGCCACCTGAACCCCCATGCCGCCGATTTTCTGGTGGAATTGGGCGTCAAGCTGGTGGGCATCGACTATCTTTCCGTGGAAGCCTTTCACGCCAAAACCCTGTACGAGGAAGAGGCCCCCACCCATCACCGGCTGATGAACGCCGGGGTCTATATTCTGGAAGGCCTCACCCTGAAGGATGTGAAACCGGGGATGGAAATATCGATCAGGGTTGGACGCATGAGGGCGGTTCTTTACAGCAAACAGAGACGGGCCGTGGCACAAATGCCTGTGTTGATCCTCCCTTATCATAACCAAGGGGGACC
>DAIDMR010000340.1 GCA_027448865.1 Vampirovibrio sp. | reverse complement strand
CTTTTATGCCCAACGGCATCAACAGCGTGCTGACCCGTATTAATCCCAAGGCCAACGATATCGTGACCCTGGTGCACTCCATTGAGAACTCCGCCCATATGCCTTTCCTGCAGCGACGGGATCTGGAAGAATCGGCTGATTTTGATGAGGAGGGTACCGATGACAGTGGTGAGGACGCCGCTGAAGAATCGCTGGATGAGGCTGAAGAGGCTGGCGAAGAGCGCATGAAAGCCGGTTCAGTCCAGGGTAAAATCCGCCGTGGCCGCTCCTTGCGAGACGAGATTGTCTCCGATTTGGCCGAAAGTCAGGTCGAGTCGGAAGAAGGCACAGAGGCGCCGGAGCCTGTTGACGCTTTGATTGATACTGTGGACGACGAAGAGGTCGAACAGCCTGTCGAGGTGGTTGAGAAACCACGCCGGGGTCGTGCCATCAAACGCCCCACCGGAATCAGCGCTGAAATGGCTGAAATAATCGACGAATTGCCCGTGTTACCGATGGACTCCGAACTGCTGGACGATACAGACGGCAGTGATGAGGAGGAAAGCCGCCCTTCCCTGCTGGATGACTCGGATGAGGTCGATGATTTTGAAGACGCTGACGATGAGTTTGACGGAGATGAAAGCGCCGGGGGCACCGCCGTGGCTGTGGCCCAGTCGGAAGCGGCCAAAAACCGTCGCCGGGGTGGCCGACCGGCCAAGCGCAGCTTGAAAAAGCCGCCCAGCAAGCGCTAGGTCAACCAACCTCCAGAATCCCTAAAAAAAGCCTGAAGTCTAACTTCAGGCTTTTTGAATTCAGAGAATGAGGGGCAACGATTTATCTGTGCTGGAGTCGGAAGTCTTACCGTTTTTTAAATTAGGCAAGGCTGCCTTCACAACACGTTTGTAAAACTGCGCTCAGCTCAAACAAACTGTGGAATTGCTTTTGGCGAAGTTGCCCAGCATCCATCCTTAACTCGCTGTGCTCAAACAATTACAAGCGTGTTGTGAAGGCAGCCTTGCCTAATTTAAAACGGAATGCACCCTGACGAACTATTGTGGTCTGATACGCTTATTTTGTTTTGTTTTTCCTGCTTCAGTTTGTCATTACCGCGCAGGCGGGAATAACAAATGGCACGGTAGGGGAGCATTCCGTTTTAAAAATGCATGGCCAAAAGGCGTTCCACGTGGTGCCCGCCGATAATGTGATGCTCCACAATCTCTTCCACGTCATCCGGTTCCACGTTGTAATACCAGACCCCAGCCGGATAAATCAGCACGGCAGGCCCGATGGCGCACAAGCCAACCGATCCGCAGGTGGTGACGATGACCGTGCCTTCCATAGAACCCCGTTTGCCGTAAAGTAGCCCTTTTTCGGCCAATACCTCCCAGAATTTGGCCAGGGTGGCCTCACTGTTGTTCTTGCTACAGGAGGTTCCCGTGCAGACAAACACGTGGGTGTTGATATTGGCTTTGGTCACGGGGGCTTTCAGGGCCAGTTCCGTCGGATCCAGTTGGGTTTTCATGGCGAGCGCTTCCTCAGGTCCAAAAAATGATTCAGTTGTATCAGTTGAGATGTATCGGTTGAGAATGGAATGTCGAAGGTCAATTATAGTTCAAGCCAGAGCGTTTTATTTCACCGCAATTTCAGCTAAAGTATAGGCTAAAGATGTTTTGAGGTGGAGATTTTCCCATGAGCGAACAACTGATGAACAAAGAGGCCATTGGTCAGGCCATTGGCCGGATTCCCAGTGGTGTGTTTATTATTACCGCCCAGCGTGGGGAACAGAAAATCGGCATGATGGGTTCCTGGGTGGCTCAGGCCGGGTTTGAACCGCCTGTGATTTCCGTGGCCATTCACCCGGAACGCGAAATTTACAAGGTGATTGAGGAGACAGGGTGCTTTAGCGTGAATGTGTTGAGCAACGAGAACATGAACCTAATGAAAGCGTTCTCCCGTTATTCTCCCGATCAGTTTAGCGAAGTGTCCCATGAGATCAGCGAGAACGGGATTGTGCTGACTGAGGCGGTGGCCGTGATGCACTGTCGGTTTGTGGGCAAATGCACCCTCAGCGAGCATCACCTGTTTTTGGGCGAAGTGGTTGACGGGGCGTACCTGAACCACGAGCAAGCCCCCATGGTGCATTTGCGGAAATCCGGTTTTAACTACTAGGTGCCGCTTAAACCAGAGCGTTTGCTGTTGTAATGGCCATTCAGTTGCGGCTACAAGGAAACACCCTGATTGTACCGGTCAAAGTGACGCCCAAAGGCAGCCGCAATGAAATTCTGCCTTTCAAGGACGGCGATGTCTGGGTGAAAGTCAAAGTGACAGCCCCGCCAGACGACGGAGCGGCCAACACGGCGATGCTTTCCCTGCTGGCCAGACAGCTTGCCATACCAGCCAGCAGGCTACGGATTATCAGCGGACATCAGGCCCGTCAGAAGCAGGTGGGCTTGGCATGCCAGAATCCTGAGGCCACAGACCTGTTGAAAATTCGTTTGGCCCACTGCCTTCAAAGTGATGTCGCCACCTGCTTTACGCAGGGCGGTGCCTCTTAACCGATTCTAAACGCCGGATTGCCCAAACATGCGAATGACTTCCCACAGCAGGCGGGGTTGGGCCGTGCCGTTCAGCACAAATAATTCACCCCGGCGGTTGTTGGCCAAATTGGCCGGGGAAACCCGGGCGTTATCCAGCAGGGCGTAAGCGGGGGCCCCTTTGATGTTCAGTTGGCTCATTAATTTCTGGGTGGCGGCGTTTTTGGTGTTCAGGTGAATGACGTTCAGGTTGGGTTTCCCGCTGATTTCAAAACCCGTCAGATAGGGCTGCATCTCCTGACAGGGCTGACAATGGTCGCTCTCAAAGGACAACAGCAGCAACTGATTCAAGGGTCGCACCTCAGTGTCCCCAAGGCGGGGGATATTCAGGTCGATGGGCAATTCAACGGCTTTCAGCTGATTGGTATGCCGCAGCAACTGTTTTTCCAGAATAATGGGGGTAATCAGCTCCTGCATTTTGTAGACCGCCTGGCCGTCCGTGTTGTAAAGCACATAAGTGGGGGTTCCCTTGAGCTGAAAGGCGTCCCAGTATTTGCGGTTGCTTTCATCGGCCACATTAATGTGATGAAAGACGATTTGATTCCGTGTTTTTTTCTCCATGCTCTTTAGCTTGGGGGCCATCATCTGGCAGGTGCCACAGTAATCGGCGTAAAAGTCCAGCAGCACCCACTTTCCCTGGGCGTTCAGCCTGAAATTGTCGGGTAATGCCGGGGTCTCCGCCCACCCTGATAAAGCCGACAACCCACAAAAGACGACTAAGAGCAGTAAGACCAGCGTCCGAATCCTCCGGTGGGGCAGAGCGGTTTTCAATGCGATGCGCTGGGGGTAAAAAACTGAATGTGTCACGGGCAAATATCCCTTGGTTGTTCGGATGGCCTTGGAGGTTTGAACGAAGACTGGGGCGAGTTCGGGGCAGGATAGCCCGCCTGTTGGTGTCTAACCTTTTCTGTTATCATAACATTGAAGTCTGGCTTTATATGCGGGCATACTGTTTTTAAAAGAGGGATCTTCCAGACCATGAGCGCTGAACGTCGAGTTTCCCAGTCCAAATCTCCGGACAACAAGGTTTATATTTTTGATACCACCCTGCGGGATGGCGAGCAGTGCCCCGGTGCTTCCCTCAGAAATCATGAGAAATTGCTGATTGCCCGCAAACTGGCTGATTTAAACGTGGACATCATTGAAGCGGGTTTTCCGTTCAGCAGCCCCGGCGATTTTGAGTCGGTCAAGCAAATCGCCACCGAAATTCAGGGGCCCACCATTTGCGGCCTGAGCCGAGCCACCCCCCAGGACATTGAAGCCACCTGGGACGCCGTGCGTTATGCTCAAAAATCCCGTATCCATACCTTTATTGGCACCAGTGATATTCATATTCAGGCCAAGTTCAAGAAAACCCGCGAGGAAATTCTGAACATCGCCCGGGACATGGTGGCGCTGGCCGCCGCCAAGTGCCCGGACGTGGAGTTTTCCGCGGAAGACGCCGGTCGCACCGATCCGTTTTACCTGTACAAGATAATTGAAGCGGTCATCGACGCCGGGGCCAGAACGGTCAACATTCCCGATACGGTGGGCTACACCATTCCGGATGAGTTTGGCCGCCTGATCAAGGGCATTATGACCAACGTGCCCAACATCGATAAAGCCATTATCTCTGTGCATTGCCACAACGATCTGGGGTTGGCTACGGCCAACAGCATCGCCGGGATTCAGAACGGGGCCCGGCAGGTGGAATGCACCATTAACGGCATTGGGGAACGGGCTGGTAACGCCGCCATGGAAGAAGTGGTCATGGCCCTGAAAGTTCGTCCGGAATATTTTGAAGGCGCTTACACCGATATTGAGTCGGTTCACTTTGCCGAGGCCAGCAAAATGGTGTCCGAGTTGACCAGTATGCCGGTGCAGTACAACAAGGCCATTGTGGGCCGCAACGCCTTTGCCCACGAGTCCGGCATCCATCAGGACGGCTTTTTGAAGGGCCGCTCCACGTATGAGATTATGATGCCCGAGTGGATTGGGCTGAGCGAATCCTACCTGCCGCTGGGCCCCCGCTCCGGTCGGGCCGCGGTCAAAGCCCGCCTGGAAAAGTTGGGTTTGACGGTACAGGAGGCCCAAATGCCCCAGTTCTTTGAACGGTTCAAACAACTGGCCGATGAGCAAAAACGGGTGGAAGATGACGATTTGAAGCGGTTGTATGAGCAAATCCTGGCCAACGCCTAATCCCGAATCGTCCTTTCAGGTCGATGAGTCGGTGAAAGGTTCTCTGGATGGAAGCATTGAAGGGCCCGATGCCGATCAGGCCGGAACTCCGTTCAGACGACTGGGCCAGCATTGGCACCTGATCGTGTTGCCGAGCTTGGTGGGCCTGATGCTCTGGATGATCGCCTCGCTTCTGTGGCCGCAGCCCCAGGCGGAAATCACCCTGAAGCCATTGCGGGCCAACGCGTTTACAGACGTTTACGCCCAGCCTGCCGAAGAGACGCCAGCCCCCGGGGAAGATAGGGCGGTGATTGCCGAGAATGAAGCGGAAGCCGGCGCGGTCTCCGGCACTGTCAGCGCTGCCAGGCCCACTCGAAAAAAGCACGCCCGAACCAAGAGCTACCCCAAAAAATCAGATCACCCCCCGGTCACCAACCTGAACACAGCCAGTCTGGCTCAGTTACAACGCTTGCCGGGCATTGGCCCCAAAATGGCCCAGCGCATCATCGAATATCGGAAAAGCCATGGCCCCTTTGCCACTCCGGAGCAGGTGATGGATGTGAAAGGCATTGGCCCCAAGAAGTTTGAAAAGCTCAAGGCTTTTTTAAAGGTGTGAGGCCCTTCTAATTATTAAGAAACGCTAACTTCCCCTTTGCCTGTGTCCGTGTGGGGGGTAGCATGGGCGCACTGTGGTTACGTATGTTGTAAAGGACTCGTCATGAGCATGAATTTCCCCCCGGCCTTGCCGCCCAGTTTCCCGATGCCAGCGCCTGCTCAGGGACTGCCCCCCGCTGCGCCTCAATTTCCCCCGGCAGCGCCGCAATTTCCAATAGCACCGCAGTCCGGCTTTCCCATGCCGTTTCAATCCCAGCCCGGTTTACCACCCACCGCATCTGATATGGCCAATTTTGGCGCCCCGGGTGCCATGCCTCCCCAGCCCATGATGGGCCAACCCATGCCCGCACTTGGCATGATGCCCGGCTTTAACCCGGCTATGCCGCCGCAAGTTATGCCCGGTCAGCAAGCGAAGCCTCTCCCCGGTATGCCTTTCCCCGCTCCTCAGCCCGGCCTGATGCCTTCCACGGGTAATGGCATGAGCCTGAATTTGCTGGCTTAATTCGCTGGTTTTATTAAAAAGCGTCTGTGCCACAGGGTTCAGGCGCTTTTTTTAATCGAATTTTAATGAATGGGGCAATCCTGAATCATTCCATGTTTTTATTTGATTGAGGGTTGATAATCGGATTCATCACCGATGCATCAACCGGACTTGGGAAGGGAAGCCTGAGGCGGAGGTAGAAGGCTTTATTCAATGTGTGTTTGGAATCGATCGACCTGATTTTAATGATTTTCAGGATGGATTCACTGTAATGGCATGGGTAAACAGAGGCTGGTAATTCGATTTTAAATGCATGGCTGGTGGTAATCCGTTGTAAAAGACGGGATTGACAACACCGGACAGGCATTTTAGCACTTGAATCACAGGAATGGGTATCACCCAAGGCAGCAAGGCTTTGGTGTTTGAAGGTAAAGAGTTCGAGGTATAGGCTCCCTCTTTTAACCTTCTTCAGTGTAGAATGTTAATGTGGAGTAATATTATGGCGGCTCGACAAGCGTTAATGGTGTCCAAGTCATCATCCGACTCACCTCAGAAACCCCGTAAGACAGTCAACGACTACGTTGATTTGATCGAAACTGTAGCCCGGGTAGAGTACAGCAGACTTCCCAACCACCTGATTGATTTCAGCGAAGTGGTCAACATCGGCGCGATTGCCATTCACGTGCTGCTAACCTCTAATCCAGATCGGGATTTTAACGTCACCTACCTCTCCACGGCCATCAAATGGGCCATCCGCAACGAATTGCGCTACCGCTACAAGTGGTATTCCCTGAAGCAGGTGAGCATGGACTCCAGTCAGGACGCTTCCGGGGAAAGCGGCGAAGACGATGAAGTCAGCGCTGGCTTTGAAGCGGAAAAAGGCAAGGCCCGCGAAGCGGTCTACGGAGCTATCCTGTCCGTTGACAGCATGATGGAATCGGACAATCCGCATGAAATCAAGGACAACGCCTACACCCCGGAAGAGAACTCTGAATTAAAGGAAATGGCCAAAGTGGTTCGGGAAGCCATCTCCAAGTTGCCCGAGCGGGAAAAGCAAATTATCGAAGCCCGCTTCTTCAAGAACATGAAAATGCGTGAAATCGGGGAAACCTACAACATCTCTCCTTCCCGCACCTCTCGCATTGTACAGGCTGGGTTAGACAAGATTAAACTGGAATTGCAGCGTCGGGGCTATAATCCCAACTTCAGCTAGATAATTCCTGTATAACCATTAAAGATCACTGATTCTATTGATTCAGTGGTCTTTTTGTTGGAAAAAGACGGCATGAAAAAGAGGGGAAAGGATTTTAGTATTCTTCTTGGACGGTGCAACTACCGCACATCGTGCTGGGAAGAATACAGATCATCTCTGAAAAAGTCCCGCTGGGCATCGCCATTCACTGTATCCACAAAGCGTTTCAGGAAGAAAGCGCCGACCAGAGCCAAACCACTGCCCACGGCAAAGTGCTGGGGCGAGTTGAACATCAGTTTGACCGGGCTTTTGACGACCGTCCATAACCCGCTGCCCACCGAGCCACCCACGCTTTTCAGGGTTTTCCAGGCCGTACTGTCAAAGAAGTTGCTGCGGTTCCACCAGTCGGCAATTTTACGACCATAGCCACACATATTCTGGTGCCCGATAGTACCGTACAAACCGGCCAGTCCCACGCCCAGCGGCAAAAGGTTGGGGCCCACGACATTGCTAAAGAAGTTACCCACCTTGATTTTAAACGTTTGCCAATGCTCTTTCAGCCACATGGGTCCGTATATCAGCAAACCCTGAAATTTATGGTCCAGCCGATCCATGCCCGGATTGCCCGAGTATTGCCCCCAGACATGCGATCCATAATCATAATCATTGGTGGTTTTGAGGCCGGAGATCTTCTGTTCCACTTCCTGCTTGCTGCCGACGAAGGCATCCTGCATGCGCCAGGCGGTAAATCCCAAAGCCCCCAGTGTAAATAGCCCCAGAGAGGTTTTACTGAGGCCAGTACTGGTAAGCCTTCTAACGGGATCAGTTCCGGGGTTTATTCCATCAGGCATTAGCGATACCCCTCCTGTAGGTTCAGGCGTTGTCCCAGTGCCGGGTTCTGCCCCATTGGACCCATGAACGATGTACTGGGGGATGCACTGGGGCTGATATAATTCAATTGCTGGCCATTGCCGCTGACCGGGGGCCCATATCCCATTCCGGGGGCCTGCTGAGCAGGCGCGGGCGGCATGGGTGCTGGTGCTTGCGGAGCCAACCCGTCAGAGGGCGCAGCGGGCGGCTGCGCGGGCTCCGTTGTTGGGGCCGAACGGGCCCGGGTGACCGGATCAATGGTCATGGCCCCTGGGGTCTTGTCAAAGCCCTGACCCAAGGTCTGGTTGCGAATGGAACCCAACAGAGACGAGATAATGCCGGATTCTCCGCTGAGTCCGGTGGGTCGGTTGCTTAACTCGTTGAGTAGGGACATCACCCCTTCCGAAGGTTGTTGAACCCGCCCGGTCTGCAAGGCCAGCTCCCCGGCGGAACGCACCACGGCGCTGGGATCTTTCAGAATTTTTTCCATAAAGGCGTTCACGTAACGGCTGTAAGGCTCCCGATGAGAGAGACTGGGGTCCTGGTCCAGGATTTTGAAAAGCTCCATGGCCGCGTCTGCCCGGGTGTCCTCGGTTTCACTGTTCAGTCGTTCGTTCAGGGAGCGGATCTGATGGTCGCTCAGGGCGCTTTCATCCAGCGGCGTGGTGGGGCCCTTGTTTTCGGCAGCCGGTGGCGTTTGCGGCGGCGGTTGCTGCTGCGGCATGGCCGGCGGTGGTTGCGGTGGCATCGCTGGTTGCATGGGCGCTGGCCCTTGAGGCTGCATGGGCCTTGGCATCATACTGGCCGGTGCCGCTTGCTGAAGCGAAGCGGGATGCAAGCCATACAGCCAGGGCGCCAGCAAATAGGGCGGTGGCACTGGTGCTGAAGGGTCCAGCGAATTAATGGGAAAACTGCGTGCGGTTTGATAGGCTGGCCGATTCGGGGCGCACACGGAAGGCGCCGCCTGACAGGGTGCTGGTAAGGCAGGTTCTGCCGGGCCGGGGCCGAAAACGTTGGGAATCACATAAGTCGTTGTCCGCATGGGCATAGAGCCA
>DAIDMR010000339.1 GCA_027448865.1 Vampirovibrio sp. | reverse complement strand
CAGCAAATTAAACGGCGGATCGTCCTCCAGGGCCGGTAAAGCCGCCTCATTTTTCTGGCGACCCAGAGCCAGCAACCAGGAACCGGATTGGGTGGATTCCTGAGTGTTCGGCCGGGCTTTGGCGCCGGAAGACTGGACTGTTTCTGCCACTGGCGGCAGTGATTCCTCGGAAAGTATCACCGTTCCGCCCAACTCGGCATACAAGTCGGGGGGGAACTCGGTTGCGGGCTCCGACAGCTCGGACAGAGCCGAGGCGGAGAATGGATTTTGGGTCTTGGCGTCCTTGCGTTTTAAATTCTCAAAAAAGGCCGGATACCGGGCCATTAAGCGGGGCAAAACAGCCCTTGAGAAGCCCAGCAACAAACCCAAAACCGCCAACAGTCCCAAGGTAACCCGTACCAGTGCATTCGTAGCCGCCCCGGACAAGGCAGGGGCCGATGAGAGATCCAGCGGCTGGGATTCGGGGTCCAGCTTCAATGCGTCAGCCTGCGATGAAGACGCTTGCTGCGCATCGGCATTCAGCCACCCGGCAGGCACCGGCGATATGGGCACGCTGGCCGCAGGCTGCGGACCACCGCCTTCGCCCAGCGCCATGGGGTTCGAACCATCCATGGCAGTCTCCGGGGAAGTGCGGGGGGAAGGTAATTCCAGATAGTAGCCCTCTTTCTCTTTGGATACGGAGGACGCGGCTGACGCAGAAGACTTGAGGGTAGATTTGTCACTGGCTGGCTTGTTGGCCGACTGGGTCGGCTTGGCGCTGGCCGGCCGGGCCGACAGATTGGCAATGGGAGCCGTGGTTCTGATTTCCTTGCTCACGGTTAAAATGGCCGACTGAATACCGGGAATGGTCAAGGAAGAGCCTTTGGCGTTGCGTTCGCCGGATTCCATACTGTTCGTCGATTCTTCCCGCCCGGGCAAAGCACTATTTACAGCTACCGCTTTATTTTCCACCGAAACAACCGATGGATTGCCCCCGCCAGGGACAGGTTCGGCAAAAGACGACTGAAAGGCAGCCAGAACCACACCCAGAACCGTCACCAGATAAAAAACCGACCACGGTGTAACAGTCCGCTTTTCCGGTTTCAGCTCAAAATCCAACGTTTGATTCATGAATCCACACTCCAAAATCCGCTCTCCAACCTTCCATGCCTCACCCGCAGCCACCATCACAGATTTTCTGGTGACTCAAAAACTATTATAACAGCATAACAGTTATTGATTGTTTTTAAATACTATACTCATTACCGCCAATGGGGCAGATCACCAATTGCCCCGTGGCCAGCACAAAACGAACCGCTTTGCCTTTATTCCCACCTGTATCCGCTTTCTCAATGGCCAATCCCTGCTTGGACATGGCCGCCCGAATGGCCGTGGCGTTGCGGGCGCCGATATTGAGAATATTGCCGCCACCGCCCCCAAAGTTGAACAACTGCGCCCCGCCCACCATACGCACCACACTGGACTGCTTGTTGCCTCCCGCCTCTGAAAAAGCCTTTAGCAGGGTAGGCACCGCCAGATTGGCGTACTTGGCGGGCAGCAAGTCGTTGCCAGGCCCGGCCAAAGAACTCTCGGGCAGTACCACATGGGCCACCGCACCCACTTTATTCTGCACATCGTATATAGCGACCGCAATACCCGTCCCAATGTTTGGCAACACAAAGATGAGAGTTCTGTCGCTACTGGCTTTGATTTCACCCAGCTCAACATGTTCTGTACGCTGCATAGACATTGTCGCTTAATTGTCCCCTGCAATACTCATCGACTCTGCCAAATCCTTGATAATGGGGTTCAAATCAACCAGTTCGCCGATCAGCTTTTCCAGATAATCCCCCTGAACATTGATCCCCACCCGCATCAGGGCATCGGCGTCCAGGCAATACATCAAACCGTCATTCCCGGCGCCCTTTCCCACCATGCTGGTCAAGGAGTCCGCAAGATGCACAATGGTTATCATC
>DAIDMR010000338.1 GCA_027448865.1 Vampirovibrio sp. | reverse complement strand
CGCCGGAGAATCCTCCGACGCCCACCCCTACACCGACGCCAACGCCGACCCCAGTTAGCGGTGATGTCAACGGGTTGTTCCAGGATCGTCGTCCTGTCTTCAGCGAACCGGTGAACCGGCAGATCCCGCCGTTGATGATCGCATTGGGTCAAAGCAAGATGTTTCTGGCCAAAACCTACACCTCGGTCACCCAGGAAATCCTGAATCTGGCCTTGCGTGAGTACAACCGCCTGCTGGCCATTGGTCGCCCCTCCGGTCAGGCCCTATCCGAGGCCAAGGAACTCCTGCGGCGCTCCGGCGTGGATCAGGAAGTGTCTGTCTCTCTGCTGGAGCGAATCGAGTCCGGCAGGTTGCAGGCCAGCACTCAGGTCATCCAGATGTTGAAAGAACTTTCAACGACCAAAGCGCCTTCGCAACCAGTCAACCCCGCCATGCCTAACAAGGTATAGTGCAGAAGCAAGCGAATCCAGAAAAGCCGGGCTAAATGCCCGGCTTTTTGCCTGTCTTTAAAACACGAGTTACGGTCGCTTGGTACTTCTGGATGATGTTTACGCTTCAGAGCCTAGCGCTGATGGCTAATGTTTTATAATCTGAAACTGTTATTATTGACTTGATTTTTAAATTGGTGCAGACCTTGTAAATTAACGGTTTGTGCCAATGTAAGTTCTGTGCAGTATTGCTTTTGAAAAGTAATCTGCCCTTCCCTAATTTAACATGGCAATAACAGGTTAAGTTTGTCCTGTCCAGCCCGGCCCTCCCATTTAGGCCATTTGCAGGCAATAATGGGAATTAAATGGGGAGCCTTTCAAGCTCTAACACCAGTTTATAAAGGCTTAAGTTCAAATGTCTATGTTTGACAGGCTAGAGGCCTTGTTTCTGGAAATTGAACAGAAAACAGGGCTCAAAAAACACCGGATTCTTCTGGAGGCAGGTATTGACCCCGCTCAGTATCGGGCCTATAAACGCGCCTCCCGCAGCTTGTCGGATGATATGCTGGAACGCCTCGGAAAGTCTGAGCAGGTGCATGTTTCCGTGACCCGTTTAAAGGCGTGGAAGGCCATTGATGAATTTGGCCCGGATGTCTTGCAGGAAGCCATTGCCGTGCTGCAGGCGGAGCAAAATTCCTGAGTCCAGGTCAACCCGGTTTTACCGTCGGGGAGGCATACCATTGCGGGGTGTATGCGGAATGATGACATCCTCTTTGATTTTGCCATCCAGCAGCCGAATGACCCGATCCGTTTTTTCCGATAAGGCCTGCTCGTGTGTGACAATCACGAAGGTGACCTGCTCTTCCTGATGAATCTCTCGCATGAGTTCATAGACGGCGTTGCTGGTTTGAGAATCCAGCGCCCCGGTGGGCTCATCGGCAAACACGATTTTGGGGTTATTGACCAGCGCCCGGGCAATGGCCACCCGCTGATTCTGTCCGCCGGACAGTTGCCCGGGTCGATGATGCAGTCGGTCGGCCAACCCGATGCGCTCCAGCAAGCGTTGCGCTTTGGCCTGGCCCTGACTGCTGAGGGTTTTGCCAATGCGCAGGGGAATCATGACATTTTCCAGGGCGGTGAATTCCGGCAACAACATGTGGGCCTGAAAGATAAAGCCCATTTCCCGGTTTCGAAATTCGGAGCGCCGGGCTTCGCCCCACTGGGACGATTCCTCCCCAAGATACTTCAGGGCGCCGCTGGTGGGCCGATCCAGCAAGCCCAGCACGTTCATCAGGGTGCTTTTCCCCGAGCCGCTGGGCCCCACAATGCTGAGAAATTCTCCCTGATGAATGGTCAAACTGATGTCGTTCAATGCGTACACCGGTTGGGCGTCGCCGTAGATTTTCATCAGATTCTCAGTTTGCAGGAGTACGGTGTCATTCATCGTTGGCTGCGCTATGCTCACTGGTTAATGGCTTCCACAGGGTCCAGGCGACTGGCCCGCCAGGCAGGGAACAGGCTGGCCAGTACACTGCTGAACAGGGCGTAAATGATAGCGAGAATGGCATACTCGGTATTCATCACCGTGGGCGGACGCTGAATCCCCAGAATTGTTTCGCTTTTGGCCATGGGGCTTAAATTGTAGAGGGTAATCAGGCCGTAGGCCCCGATAAATCCGGCCACAATGCCTAACAGGCTCAGCCCGATCCCCTGAATGATAAAAAGGCGCATAATGGCGTTGGGGGCTGTGCCCATCGCTTTCAGAATGCCGATTTCCCTTGATTTCGAGGCTACCACCATAATCAGGATGCTGGTGATGCTGGTGGCCGCCGCAAAAACGATCAAAAAGTTGATGACCGCTATGATCACCCGGAAATTGCCAATCTGATCCAGGAAAATCTTGTTGTCCTCCATCCAGCTGCGGGCTTTTAGCTGGTACAGGTTGGCCAGCACGCGGGCCGTATTTTCTGCCTGATAAATATCCGTTATCTTCAGGCCGATGTTGGTGACTTGATTCTCCAGGCGCAGCAATTTCTGGGCGGACTCCAGGGGTTGCACCACCGTACTTAAATCCTGCTGATAGACCCCTGTTTTAATCAGCCCGGACACTTTATAGCTGCGGTTCCCGTAGGGGGTGATGAGCTGGATGCGATCGCCCACGCCGGCGTTCAGTTCCTCGGCCAGGGCGCTTCCCAGAAAGACATCGTTGGGCCCCATGGCCTCCAGATTGCCTTCAATGACATCGGCTTGCAAACTGGAAACCGCGATTTCCAGCGCGGGGACGATTCCTTGCAGACTGGCGGTTCGGTTTTGACTGCCTTTCACAATAATGATCTGCTCCCGAACACTGGGAGCCACTGCGGTTACTCCGGGAAAGCGCCCCAGTTCGGTCATCAGTCGTTTGTAGGCTGAGATATTGCGCCGTCGGGTGTTCGTTTGATCCGAAAATAGTACCTGGGCTTTCGGACTCTCCTGTTGTAGCACTGCTTCCACGGCCTGTTTGGTGCGGGGCATGGTGTCCAGTTCGCGGGTCAAGGTAATGTGTGGGGCATTTTGAACGGTTTTATCCAGAAAATACTCAAAAAAGCTCAGGTTGATAGAGGGGATAAACACAATCAGGGCCACCCCGATGCCCACGGCCAGCATAATAATCAGCGACTGCTTGAGGTTGGCCGAGACATAGCGGCTGGCGATATAAACTTCGATGGGCAGAATGTCAATGAATCTGGGTGCCACGGTGTTATGGTTTCTTGTTTTCAGCTGTTTGCTGAACGGGATGCACTTTTTTCTTGCTCAACAGGGTGTCGTTGGCTATGCTGGCCACCCAGTCCCCTTCGTTCAAGCCCGCGTTGATGCGGAAATTTTCCATAGACAGTCGCTCGCCCTGAACTTCTTTTTTGATGAAACGCTGATTTTGAATTTGATAGACAAACCAGCGACTTCCTTCTTTTTTCACCGCGGAGGCCGGGAGTATCAGGGCCTGCTTCAAGCGCCGGGTCAGGATGCTGACATCGGCGGTCATGCCGGGCATGAGGCCAATGCCCTTTAACTTGGGCCATTCACTGTCCAGCAGGGTCACGTGGGCCTCTACGGTGCCATTATCCTGGTTGACCTGATGCCCTATGCGTTTTATTTTGCCCTTCAGTGCGACATCGGGGAAAGCGTCCAGCACCACCAGGGCGCTGTCCCGTACCTGAACCTTGGACAAATCATTTTCCTCCACCGAGCAAAGCACTTCCAGCGTATGCGGATCCACCACGGTCAGTATGCTTTCTCCGGGTCGCCCCAAATCCCCGGGGTCCTTGGGTCGATCTACTACCAGCGCGTGGAGATTGCTTCGGATTGCATAGTCCCGAACCTGCGCCCGGACAGCCTTGGCATTATCCTGAGCGGCTACGTAAGCGGCGTAGGCGGCAGCCAGCTCGGGCCGGGTGGGGCCGTTTTCCGCTTCGTTTAACTGTGTAACCAGTTGAACTTTCTGATTTTTGACCGCGCGCAAAGTCGCTTTGGCTTGTTCAACCTTTTGGCGCCCAGTGCTTTCTTGCAGTTGGGCATTATCATTTTCCTGGGCACTGATCAACTCTTGCCTGAAAAGCTCCTGAAAGCGTTTAGCATTCTTACTGGCATCGATCAGTTGGGCTCCTGCTAGCCTCAGCGCGGCCTCCGCTTCCTCAATGCGATGCTCAGCCTCGATCAGCCGTTGTTTCCGGTACAGGATCTCTTCGGGACGGGTTCCCTGTTTCAGGTTGAGGTAGGCCTCCTGACTTTGCCGAACCTGAGCAAGGGCCTGTTGTAACTGGGCCTTTTGTTCATCGCTTTCCAGCTGCACCAGCAATTGTCCCGGCTCAATTAAATCGCCTTCTTCTACGGTAATATTGGTGATACGGGCCGTTACTGGCGGGCTAAAGTCAATGCTGGTGTCGCCTTGCACTTCTCCGGTGACGGTTAGCGTGGCGATGACATCCTGGCGGTGGAGCTGTACGGCGGGAACCGGTTCGCTTTGATTGAAGAAAAAGGTCACTAAAAGAAGTGCACCTGTCACAGTAGTGCCGGTAATAATCCAGGTTTTTTTCATGATCAGGCCATCAATCTAGGGTTTAACGGGCGAAATAAGCCCGGTGAAAAGGGCGTTACAACCTTACTATTAAACCTTAAAAATGGCCCTGCGACAAAGCGGGTTTACTGCCGGTTTAGCACATACTGCCTTTGCTAACGGCCAGTTTTTGATGCACCACATCCGTGTGATGCGTCATGGAGCTGTCCTGATCGTGTCGTTCATCCAGCCGGATGGTAGTAATAACTCGCCGGGCGCCCTCTTCAAAAGGGGCCTGGTGCATGCGTTCCAAAACTTTCAGGACTTCCTCCCGTTCGCCCTCAATGGTGGTCGACATGGGATTGATCTGATACTGAAGACTGCCGCTGGCTTCCACCGCCTTTTTCAGGGCTCTTTCCGCGGCCACCACGTAGTCGCTTTCGGTTGGCTCCTGCGTACCAATGGGATCAACGGCGATTTCGGCAATCAGGCGACTCATGATGGTTGCTCCTTTCAGTCCTTGAAGCTTCTTCTGGTCTGCTTTAGGGCTTCGGGCTTCATTCTGAATCAGGTGTTTGCTTTTGACCATTCTCCGGGTGGGTACCCGATTTTAATGAACCTATCAGGGAAACTCTCATAGAGAGCTTCCCTGACGGGGGTTCAACCAGAATTGGCTTCAGATGCACTAAAGTGCCGCAGGCACCGCTTCAATAATGGACACCATGGTCGAAACCGGGATAATGCGGACCAATGAGAATCCAGCCTGGGACAGCAGGGCTTCATACTCCGCCCGGGTGCGTTCCCGCCCGCCGGGGGTCATGACCAGCATGTTCAGATCCATCAGGGTACTGTTGATGGCGTTCGGGCCGGGCAAAATGACGGTTTCCGCCAATAACAGTTTTCCGTTGGGGCGAATGACCTGCCGGATATTCTTTAAAATCTCCAGAGACTTGCTGTCGCTCCAGTCGTGAATGATGTGCGACATGATGTACCCATCAGCATTGGCCGGAACACTCTGAAAGAAGTCGCCTCCTTCCGCTTTGGCCCGATCGCTTACCCCTTCCTGCTCAAAGATGGCGGCTGCGCCATTCACCACGTGGGGCAAGTCAAACACCACCCCGCTCAGCTGTGGATTCTGCTTCAGAATGCTGGCCAATAGCCTGCCATGGCCGCCGCCCACGTCAACCAGTTGTTCGAACTGGCCAAAATCGTAGGCCGCCGTGACTTGAGACACTTCGTTTTCCACAAAGGAGGTCATAGCCGCGTTGAAAAGGTCACCGGCCCGCTGGTTTTTCTCCAGATAATCGAAACACTGGGTGCCAAATTCCATCTCAAAGGGAGTCTGGCCCGTTTGCACGCCATCCAGCAGCCGGTTCCAGGCCGTCAGATGCTCTTCACCCATCATCAATACAATGGCTCGCATGCTGTTGGGCACATTGTCCCGCAGCAGTTGCCCCAGGGGGGAAAGCGAAAACTGGCGATTGTCATGGGCTTCTAACAGTCCCATGGCGCTGCTGGCACGCAACAGGCGGTATAAAAAGTCGGGGTTTGCGCTCAGGCGTTCGGCCAGCGTTTCGGCACTGGCAGGCCCGTTTTTCAATTCCTCGGGAACCCCCAGTTTGGTCAGGGTGTAAATGGCCTGGGATACCCAGTAGCCGGTGATGTATTGCATCATCATCCCGAACGGATGACACTGGGATGGCGGGGCGGATAATTGTGCTTGCATTTGTGTTTAACTTTCCTTGTGTCGACAAAGAACAGGGCCATTATCCCCGATGCCCCGGCGTCTGTCTATTTGTAGTGTCTGTCTATCTGTTTTCTGTTACCTCGGGAAAGGCTTCTGGAGGCACGCCTTGTGGTTCTTCAGAAGGCCATTCTCCGTCGCCGGATTTGGGCCCGGGTTGTTCCGGCTGGGCGTGCACTTCATGCGGATTGAAAACCAGTTGCTCGTGTTTTCCGTGAATGACCGCTTTGGGCTTTGGCTGTCTCATCGCAGTGGCCTCAGGTTTTGCTTACCGGGGACGATACAGGTGGCGCATGGATTGTATCAATGATTGCCACGGCCTTGCATTGCCCACGGGGCTAGGTTTACCTTGATTCAGGCAGGCTGCCTTCATCCTGATGGATAACGAGGGAACGCGCACTACCCAGTCCGCAGGATGGCAGACATCTTGAGCAAGCGGCAGAGGGTGCGTAGTTCAAAGTTTTGCGACGTGCGGAGACGAACGCCATATTTCTAGACAGGCGGCCAATGTTCGTTTTCACCTTGATTTTTTATGCTTTATCAAAGCCGGTTTGGTCACTGAGTCGCTTGCCTGTCGGCTTTGATTACGGGCATGCGTTTCCCTGTTTTAAAGGCACTTTGACATGTCCATTTCGCCCAGTAAAGCCAAGCCCGTATCGGCGATTACCAAAAAACTGGTGGCCGACCACGGTTACATGATCCAGTTGATGGATAAGCTGATTCTATGTTTAGAGGAGATTTGCCAACATCAGGCAAGCCAGTTTCTCAGTGAGGCCAGGGCGGTGGCCGAAGAATTGGTACAGCGCATGAATGTGCATGCCGCTTGTGAAGATCAGGTTATTTTTCCGGCGTTGTCCAAATATCACCCCATTCCTGTTCTGGAGATTGAGCATGAGGAAGTGTTATTGCAGCGGGCCGCTGTGGTGACCGGAATTCTGAATTATACCTTCCCGGAGGACTGCAATGAAAAGTTGCTGAATCAGGCAGTGGCCTTTGTGGATTTGGTGAAGCGTCATTTCGCCAAGGAGGAAAAAGCCGTTTTTCCGTTGCTGGAAAAAAGTTTAACGCCTTCTGAAAAGCATCAGGTGATTGCCCGGATGGATGATATTCTGGCTAAATCCCGGGTGATTCCGATTGAGTCTTCCGAGCCGCTTTCCAGACTTTATGTCCAGTTTCATTTCCCTGTGGATGAGCCGGTGACGCACCAGTTACATACGGATTCACTGCTGGAGACGCCCAATTTTCAGCTCAAGGTCTGGGAGCTTCAGGCTGGAACGTCTTTGGCCACTCACTGGACGCCCATGAAGGCCATGATTTTACTGTACGCC
>DAIDMR010000337.1 GCA_027448865.1 Vampirovibrio sp. | reverse complement strand
GCGGGCATCCAGCGGATCGTTGTACAACTGGATGTTGTCATTGTCCAGCGAGATCTCCACCCAGTCCGGCATCAGACCGCTTTCGGTCTGGGTGACCGCCCGGCTCATAATCTCGTAGGAAGAGTCAATCAGCAGCGTCCAGTCGTGGTTGTCATCCACTTCCGCAAAAACCCGGTAGGCGTAAGGGGCAAAGTAGGACGGGTTGATCTGGAAAGTGCGGCCCTTTTGCGGCCAGTCGCCCGGCAGCAGCACTCGCCCGAGCGGGGCGTTCAGGGTCAGGCGATCCCAAATCTCGTTCAGAATGGGCAGAGCTTCGCTTTGATACTGAGGCTCGTTCCAAATTTTGGCCCCCAAAATCAAGGCCAAAGCGATATCCTGATCGGCGTCCGTGGCGCTGGTGGTATCCAGGGTGCCCCAGCTTTTATCCGCCTTTTGGCCCCATTTCCAGGAGAACAGGTGATCGCCCCGGGGGATTTGCAGGTTGTCCTTGGCCCAGCGATAAGAGGCGTCAAAGGTGGTCTTGTCCCGCATCCAAAGGGCTCGCAACATGGCATAGGCCTGCCCTTCGGAGGTGCTGATATTGCCGTTGTAATCAATGACCCGGCCATCCGCCTGAATGAAGGTGGCTTTATACTGAGTCCAGCTGCTTTGCAGCAGTCCCCGCACTTCCAGCTCATTCAGCAGGGGGGCGGCGCTGGCCCGGGACAGGCCAAAGGGTACCAGCAGCAGCAGGACAGCAAGTACAATCCCTACCCAGACAGGGTAGCGATACGCAGACCGGACAGAGCGCATCAATCAACCCTCCTGTTGGCAACCCACCTGTTGGGGTACGTTGACCATCTGCTTGCCTTTGGTGGTGATTTCAGCTTGCAGTTGCTCGGCAAACAGGCTGAGGGACACCGCACCCAGATCGCCTTTGCTACGGCTACGGACGGCCACCTGATAGGCTTCCAATTCCTTGTCGCCAATAATCAGCATGTAGGGCACTTTCGCCAACTGGGCCTGCCGGATTTTGTGGCCGATGCCCTCATTGGAGGTGTCCGTTTTGGCCCGCACCATATCCGCCCGAAGGGTGGCTTCCACTTGTTGGGCGTATTCCACGTGCCGATCGGCAATGGGTAAAATGGCCACCTGTTGTGGGGCCAGCCAGGCGGGGAAAGCGCCGGAGTAATGCTCGATGAGGGTGCCGGCAAAACGCTCCAGGCTGCCAAAAATGGCCCGATGGATCATAATGGGCCGCTTGGCCTGACCATCCCGGTCGGTGTACTTCAGGTCAAAGCGCTCTGGCAAGTTGAAATCGAGCTGCACGGTGGAGCATTGCCAGGTGCGCCCAATGGCGTCCTTCAGCTTAAAGTCGATTTTTGGCCCGTAGAAAGCCCCATCGCCCTCATTAATCTGGTAATTCAGACCGTATTCCTCCAGTGCCTCTTTCAGCGCCTGCTCAGCCTGATCCCAAATGGCAATATCGCCAATGCACTTTTCCGGACGGGTGGACAGTTCCACTTCAAAGCTCATGTCAAACAGCTTTAGGGTGTCGTCCACAAAGCGAATCACTTCCACTACTTCGCTGCGAATCTGATCAATCCGGCAGAACAGGTGGGCATCATCCTGCGTGAAGCCCCGCACCCGGCTGAGCCCGTGCATGGTGCCGGATTTCTCGTAGCGATATACGGTTCCCAGCTCGCTCAGACGCAAGGGCAGCTCCCGATAGCTGCGAATGCGCCCCTTGAAGATGAGGACGTGCATGGGGCAATTCATGGGCTTGACGATGTATTCCTGCTCGTCGATTTCCATGGTGTACATATTTTCCATGTAAAAGCCGGTGTGCCCGGAGGTGTCCCACAAATCCCGCTTGGCGATGTGTGGGGTGTAAACCAGGTCGTAGCCCCGTTTGCGGTGTTCTTTGCGCCAGTAGTTTTCCAGCTCTTCCCGCACCGTGGCCAGGTTGGGGTGCCATAAAATCAGCCCGGAACCCACTTCCTCTTCAATGCTGAACAGGTCGTATTCCTTGGACAGCTTGCGGTGATCCCGCTTGTCGGCCTCTTCCATCTGGTGCAGGTACGCATCCAGGTCTTTTTGCTCCCAGAATGCCGTGGCGTAGATCCGTTGCAGCATGGGGTTATTGGCGTCGCCACGCCAGTAGGCGCCCGCCACGCTGAGAATTTTAAAGGTCTTCAGCCATGAGGAATCCGGCAAATGGGGGCCTTCGCACAGGTCAAACCAGATGTCCGCGCCGGTTTTGGCGTC
>DAIDMR010000336.1 GCA_027448865.1 Vampirovibrio sp. | reverse complement strand
AAGGTGGACGAGCCGTGTATTTTGCTGATCCCCAATGCGGAGGCCAACACCCTGACCATTGAGGACAACGGCATTGGCATGTCCCGGGAGGATGTGGTGAACCTGATTGGCACCATTGCCAAGTCCGGTACCCGGGAATTTATGAGCGCTTTGAAGGAACGCAAGCAGCAACACGGAGAGGTTTCCCCGGAGTTGATTGGCCAGTTTGGGGTCGGGTTTTATTCCACGTTTATGGTGGCCGACAAGGTGACGCTGGAAACCCGCAAGGCCGGGGAAGAGCAGGGCACCCGCTGGGAATCCGCCGGGGATGGCACGTATACCATTGAGCCGGTGGAGCGGGCCAGCCATGGCACCCGCATTACCCTGCACCTGAAGGCCGAGGACGTGGAGGACGGCCTGAACAACTACACCAGCGAGTGGTCGCTGAAATCCATTGTGAAAAAGTATTCCGACTTTGTGAACTACCCCATCCAGATGGATGTCACCCACACCGAGTATGAGCGGGACGCTGAAGGCAAGATTGTGGAAGGGTCGGCCAAAACTAGCGTGAAACGGGAGACGCTGAACTCCATGCAGGCCATTTGGACGCGCCCGGAAGATCAGGTCACCGAGGACGAGTACAAGGAATTTTACAAGCACATTTCCCACGATTGGCATGAGCCCATGCGCTGGTTCCGTATGAAAATGGAGGGCACGTTTGAGGCCCGCGCGCTGCTGTACATTCCGGAAAAGGCCCCGCATGACCTGTATTACCGGGAAGGCAAACGGGGCGTTCAATTGTATGTCAAACGGGTTTTCATCATGGATGACTGCAAGGAGCTGATGCCCGATTACCTGCGCTTCATCAAAGGCGTGGTGGATTCCGAGGATCTCAGCCTGAATATTTCCCGGGAAATTTTGCAGCAAAACCGCCAGATTCGGGCCATTCGCAACCGGTTGGTCAAAAAAGTGCTGGGTACTCTGGAGGACATGGCCACCAGCAATACTGATCAGTACCTGAAGTTCTGGGGCGAATTTGGCCGGGTGATGAAGGAAGGTCTGTACGAGGATCGGGAAAATCAGGAAGCCTTGCTGGGCCTGCTGAAACTGGGTTCCACGCACAGCGCCACCGAGCTGACCACCTTGAAGGATTACGTGTCTCGGATGAAACCGGGCCAGAACAAAATTTACTTTGCCACCGGCGAGGATCGCAAAACCATCGAAAACTCCCCGCACCTGGAAGCCTTCCGGGACAAGGGCTACGAGGTGCTGTTACTCACCGATGCCGTGGATGAGATCTGGACGCAATCGGTTTATAAATTTGGCGAGTTTGAGTTGCAATCCGTGGGCAAAGGCACCGTGGAACTGGGCACCGAGGAAGAGAAAAAGCAGGCCGAGCAGGTATTGGAAGAAAAGGGCAAAACCTTCGGTGATTTGCTGGGCGCTATGAAATCCCAGTTGGGCGACTACGTGAAGGAAGTGCGCCTGTCCAGCCGCTTGACCAATTCGCCGTCCTGTCTGGTGGGCAACGCCTCGGATTTATCCCCCCAAATGGAGCAACTGCTGAAGTCCATGAACCAGCCGGTGCCGGAAAACAAGCGTATTCTGGAAATCAATCCAGACCACCCCTTAAACCAGAAGTTGCAGACCCTGTTTGCCCAAAACCCGCAGGATACGGCTTTGGCCGACTACAGCTACCTGCTGTACGGACAAGCTCTGTTGGCGGAAGGCAGCCCCCTGCCGGAGCCGGCCAAGTTCAGCAAACTGATGAGCGATTTACTGGTGAAAACTTTGTAAACATCATATTAAAAATCGTTCTGCTGTAATTTCGTGCCGAAAAGCTGACAGACAATTCTTTGAGCGAAACGCCGAATCCATCAGGGGTTCGGCGTTTTTTTATTCCCGCCCCCCCCCTTTGCCATTCCCCCCTTTTGTCATTCTCGCTTGCACTTGTCACGCTCGCCTTCATTTGTCATTCCCGCGGAGGCGGGAATCCATTGTTTCCAACCGCATTTAATGCCCTCATCGCTTCTGTATGAGTCTCTGGAAAGCATTTTGAAGGCTTGTAGTGCCAGGGCGCAGTGGATTCCCGCCTCCGCGGGAATGACAAGTGGAAGCAAAAATGACAGGGCAATTATTGTGATAAAAGGCACACGCTGTCATCGGTTTTTCACATTCAGCGTTGTATAGTAAGCACAAGCAATTCAAGTGGTTTTATAGAACAAGTAATCATACGTACGCACAAGCGCAAGGCTTTCTGCTGGCGTTGAATGCGTTTTTCCAAGCGCGGAAATACCCCGCGAAAAGTCCGGCAAAAAATCAAACGCATACCTGACAAGCCCTCAGCCTCACAGGCTGTTTATATTAAAGCGACAAAGAAAAAAACGCGAGGTAGTAGAACACCATCCATTTGAAACGAGAGGGGAAATTGAGCGACCGACGACCTGTAGATGAAGGCGTCGGTTTTTCTTTTGGCAAGAATACTCCCTGCCTATAGATTTGCTTCCAGGGCCCACACAATGGCTTCCGCCCGGTTGTTGACCCCGATTTTCTGGTAAATGCTGTAGAGATGATTCTGTACCGTTTTGGGACTGACCACCAATAATTCAGCCAGTTTTTGATTGGTGTAGCCTTTGCTCAGAGCCCGTAGGACTTCCCGCTCCCGCTCCGTCAAACTGTGCAGAGATTGCCCGGCGGCACTGGCCTGATGCTTTTGCAGTTTTCCAGCCAACTCAGCAGGCAAGGCCAGACTTTCTCCGGCCTGCACCTTGCGCAGGGCCTCCACCAGATCCTCAATCTGAATATCCTTGAGCAGAAACCCTTTGACCGGCAGATCCAGGCATTTTTTCATGACATGCGGATCGTCCTGATTGCTGAGGATGATGATTCTGGCTTGCGGCCACGTAGTCAAAATGGCCCGGCTGGATTCGTACCCACTGACTTTGGGTAAATTAATATCCATCAGGATAATATCGGGCTTGTGGGCCAGAGCCTGCACCACGGCGGCCTCCCCGTCCCCGGCTTCTCCACAGACTTGTAGGCCCCCGTGCAGTTCCAGCAACTGGCGCATGCCTTGCCTCAAAATGGGATGGTCATCCACCAGTAAAACGCGGATGGGGGTGGGATCGAGTCGCTGCGGGTTGATTTCGCCAGGCATCAAAGTCGTGCTCATGATTGAATCTGAATCTCCAAAATGGCCCCGGGCTGGCCGGTTCGGTTGCTGAGGCTGAAGGTTCCGCCCAGCACCTTGACCCGCTCTTTCAGTCCCACAATACCCAGATGCCCTTCCTGAATCAATTGCTCATCCGTGGGAATTTGCGGCCAGGGCAACCCTTGTCCGTCGTCCTCAATTCGGATGCGTAACTGCACGCTGTAAGATTCTGGCGGGCGTTCCGGAATGGACTCTTCCGTCAGGATGACTCGAATTTCGCTGGCCCGGGCATGTTTGAGCGCATTCCGGGTGCCTTCCTGAATGACCCGCAGCAGGTGCAGAAGTTGCTGATCGTTTAACAGCTTCTCCAGCCGGGTAGTGTTTTGATAACCGGGCAAGGGTACAAATTGAAATCGAAGCTCGGTATCTTTGGTTTGAGCTTGGAGTTTTTCCATAAAATGCTCCAGTGCCGGAATGAGTCCCAGCGAGAACAGCGACTCCGGGCGCAGGTTTCCGCTGATTTGCCGCACGCTTTTCAATGCTTCGGAAACACTGCCGCCCATCTCGGTGAGTTGGGTCTGGGCCTGCTGGAGGCTCTCCGGCTGGCCTGCCTGCAAGGCCTTGCGACACAGTTGCACCTGAATATTCAGAAAGCTCAGTTGCTGGGCCACGTCATCGTGTAATTCCCGGGAAATATTGACCCGCTCCGATTCTACATGCTCATCCAGACTCATGAGGGCCTGATTGAGCTTTTGGTTAGTGACGCTGAGCCGCTGGTTGAGCGATTGGATGCTGCCCCGGGTCTTCACCATCCAGGGAATCCAACGAAAAAAGCCGTAGGCAAACAGACCTATGCCCGTGGTGTAGCCAATAGTTTTTTTGATAAAAGCCCGCTGCCAACTGGGCCCAAAGGGAAAGCTAACCTGCCCCAACGCACACACTTGCGGCGGATCATCCAGAATGTCCATCCAGGTGCCGAACATGAGCAGGCCCATGCCCCACAAAATACTGTTCCAGCCAAAGTGGCGAATGTGCGGGTACTTTTTGCCGTAGTACAGGCAGAAAATAAAAATGATGGTCACCACAGCCGCGTGAACACCTTCCAGCAGCAGGGTATTCAGGCCCAATTGACTGTCCGTGTAAGCCAGTAACCCACCGATCATAAAAAACAGCAGCACCGGCAACATCACGTGTTTTTCCGGTAAGGGGACGGAGGGGGCGCTCATGCCAAAGCCGCCTTTGCTCAGGGTTTGCCAGTTCATGAAAGAAAACAATGTGTTCATGCCTACTCTAAACCGGAAGGGCCTGATTTTTAAATAGGGAAATTTTCCTATCACGGCGGTAGCACAAAAAACACTGTTCTTCGTTTATATAGGCAACTCCACCAAATTCCACGCAAACAGTCACCTTTATTCAGACCAATCAACGAGGCGTTTTGGGTTATGGGTTACGCTTACAATTTCAATCCCGGCAATCCCTACCAGCGGCCGCCAGCCATGGGCGCTCCAGGGATGGCTTCGTATGGTCGTCCCGCCAGCCCTGCCTTTCCGCTGTACAGCCGGCCAGCGGCGCCTGCTGCCTTCAATGCCTTTACAGCCCCTCGCTTCAATACGACGCTTCCGTTCAATGGTTTTTTAGCGCCACCCCCCGGCTTACCCACCCCTGGCCAGATCTTAAACCCGACCGCATTGCCAGGGGGCAATCCGCAGGCTGGCTTTGCCACCAACGCAGCGTCCATTGCTCAAAAGCCACAGATACAGAATCATTATTACACCGTCAACACCGGCAAAGAACCCTCTAGTAAAAAGAAAAATATCAAGAAGTTTCTGCTGACCACCGGCGCGGTGATGACCGGGATGTTGGCAACCATCGCTTTGGGCTTTTTAGGGCTGCGAATCGCTTACCCTCAAAAATTTAAGGCCTTTAAATTAATCGATGAAGAAGTGGTGAAATGTTTTAACTCAGGCGTTAGCGCCTGGAATAAAACCAGCTCAAAAAACCCAATCAATAAAGGACTGAAGGGTTTTGAAGCATTTATGGAAGCCTATAAAAATCGCCCCAAAAAAGTGGATAAACCCGTGGGTTACATCGGACGTTTATGGAATGCCTTTTTGAATAAGCAAGAGCCCGTAGTCCAGCAAGTGGCCGCTGCGGTTGAGGAGCCTGTGGAAAGCACTTTATTATCCAAATTTCCACAAGTCGCTGCCTTACAAGAGCAAGTCACTACAGCAATGAAGAATATCACCGAGGCCAGTCATGGTTTTGTACAGATCGCCCAAGACTTAAAAACCATGAGCCCTGAGTTAAAAGATGTCCTTCAACAAACTAAAGGGGCGTTGCAGGGTGTCCAACCGGGCATTGAACAGTTTAACGCCACTTTCTCAAATACGGCGAAAGCCTCTGCAACACTGGATTCCTTGCTAACTGACCTGAAGCCTCAAATCCAAGAAACGGTTTCTAATATGCAAACGGCATCCAAAACCGCAATCAATGTAACCACTGACGCCCAAGCCGTCATCAAAAATGCTGATGTTGCTGTTGTAAAAGCCACTAAACAAATGAGCGAAACGGCTAAGCAAGCCCAAGCAACCTTGAAAGAAGTAAAAAAGGGCGTTACAAAAACAACGGGCCAACTGGGACACATCGCAGCACATACGCACTCTACATTAACAAAAGTAGAAAAGGGCGTCGCAGAAGCCACTGGACATATGGGCGAGACTGCTAAGCAAGCCCAAGCCGTTATGCAAAATGCTGACAAAGCCATTGCCGACGCCACCGGACACATCGGACAAACCACCGCGCAGGCGCAGGGTGCTATCAGTGATGTACAAGCATTAACAGCATCAGCTCAAGCGGCACTGCCAGCGATGGTAGAAGCGGCCAATCATGTCCGGGATCTCTCAGCAAGAGCCAATACGGTGACAAACCCTTTGAGTTGGTTTGGCCGTGGCTCAAAGAAAGCGACCCCATCGACTGATGAAGTATTTCACGACGCCCTGGAGAGCTTGCCTGAGGGCGCTTAGGGTCACGCCCAAAAAAACTGCATTCTTCTTACCTGAAACGATGTAGGTCATATTTGGAATGGTGAGGCAGCCTCACCTTTGGAAAAAATAGGCAGAATCTCCCAGCACAAGAAATACAAAAATTGTTTTTATGCAGATAACTTTAGTTCACTCGCTTTCAGAACACTTGAGGTTTCATCCATATGAGTTTTTCACCCATCAACGGTGGCATTCCCGCTGCCTATTCACAATACAGTACAGGGGCTCATCAGCCTCGCTATACCGGTGGCGCTTCCCACGACAGTTATACGGGCAAAAAGAAGGATGAGCCCGGCTTTTTCAAGAAAGCCCTGACCACCACGCTCAAACTGGGCGGACTGCTTGTGGGAGCCCTGGCCATTAAACGCTACTGTCTCAGCCCGGCCACCGTGGAAAAAATCGCGGGTGCCGTTCCCGGCTTTATCAAAGGGCCCTTCAATGCCATCGCCAATACCGGTGTGGCTAAAACCGTCACCGGTTGGGGCGAGTCCCTTCTCAATCAGGTGGATAAGGTGAAAAGTGCCATTTTTAAAAAATCTGACTTGAAACTACATGAAATTAAATTGCCCGATCCAGATAAATTGCCAAGCCCCGACACTCTTTTGGCAGGGATAAGTGAAAAGCAGGATTTAGGGCGCTTGAATCGCGGTTCACACCAGATTTAGCCCATTTGAACCGCTCCATTTTCTCAAAGTCCCTCGTTCTTTCAGCGGGGGACTTTGAGTATGAATAGCCAGAGAATAGGTATGGGTTCAATGGCCTAAGCCAGTCAAAATTCACGCCTATGGAACGCACGATTCAATGCGATTCAACGCACAATCCAACGCACGGAGAAAAGGCTTTAAAAAGAGATATGGCAGTGTCGCCCGTGTTTCTGGTTGTACTTTTGATGATATTCCTCAGCGGGATAAAACTGGCTGGCCGCCGTAATTTCAGTAACCACCGGCCTAGGGAATCGCCCGCTTTTCTCCAGCGCCGCCTTGGAGGCCAGGGCCGCCGCCTGTTGCTGGGGGCTGTGGTAGTAAATGGCCGAGCGATACTGACTGCCAATGTCCGGGCCCTGGCGGTTCAGGGTGGTGGGATCATGCAGCCGCCAGAACAGATCGAGAAGCGTCTCGTAAGTGATTTGGGCCGGATCAAATGCTACTTGCACCGCTTCGGCGTGACCGGTGGTGTCGGTGCAAACTTCTTTATAAGTGGGGTTTTGGGTGTGTCCGCCGGTGTAGCCCACCATGGTGGACAGCACCCCGGGCTGTTGCATAAAGGCGTCTTCCACGCCCCAGAAACAACCGGCGGCAAAAGTAGCCAATTCTGACATAGGCAGCGTCCTCCTGAAGGGTTTCAGACTCAAACTATTTGCAATCCAGAGTAAGCGAGTGCCTTATTGTACACCAGTTTTCACCCGTTTGCCCCGCATCCGGCGCCGGTGGAGGCAGGCACAAAAATAATGCTTTTGTTTTTTCTATGCCCAGGTCACTCAGATCAAAAAAGGTACGCCTCACCATGAATGTCAAATTGCGGTTTGGTTCCAGGCCCAAGGCCATCAGTCCCGGCGGGGATCGGGCTGTCCAAACAGTGGTTGAGTCCGTCCGATCGTTCGGCAAAGCCCGCACGCCCTCTCAAGTCCAAAAATCCGGGGCCCGTTTGGCCTTGCGGTGGATGGGCCTGGGCTTTCAACTGATTGGACAAGGGATTGGCAAGCGGTTTTCCAGCTGTTTCAAGGGGTAGTTCCCCAAAAGTTGGCCGGCAACGGTGCCCGAAATGCTAAAATAAAACCACTCCCCCGTGTCAGCGCTCTGCCGAACAGTTTCGCTCATTTTCAAACAATTCCGAGCAGAGTCCCAAGCGCTGGCCACACGGTGCCGATTTTAGCCCCGCAAACCAGCCCGAAAACCCGCCCAAAAAACAGAGAGAGACATGGCAGCCAGCCCCTTATTGCTTGATGTTCGCTTTACGCTGATTGACGTAAAAACGATCGACGTAAAATCAGTGGCCTCTCGACAATCCCGCACACACGGCGCGAGTCAGAAGTCGGGCGACCAGCCTTCCACGGTTCTCACCGAGATTAGCTGCGTGCAACTGCGCAACGGGGAAATCAGCGAAACCCTGCACCTCAGCGTGCCAGACAACGCCTGGACACCGGACACCCTGAAGGCCATCGCCCACTTTGTGGGGCGGGATGTGATCATCTGGGCCAATCCGGGCACCAAAGCCAGCTTCAAGGCCAATAAGGCCTATCGCCACTTCAGGCTGACCCAGCCACGCGACCGCCAGTTTTCCCTCCGGCAGGTGGCTCAAAAAACCTTACCGGGCTTGCCCTCTTACCAACTCAAACCACTGGCCGCCCATTTCAATCTGGAAACCACCGGGCTGGGGCGCACCGGCAACGCCGCCATTATTGCGGCCAAGGTGTTTGCCCGACTGCTCTTCCTGCTGAACCAGCAAGGCGTGCGCCATTTTGATCAGCTGCTGAGCCGCTGCGCCCCATTGCCCCAACGGGTGCGCCGAACCCGGGACGATCTGGCCTTTGATCGGCAGCAGTTAAAAGACTACCCCACCCAGCCCGGTGTGTATTTTATGAAAAACCGCACCGGCGATATTCTCTACATTGGCAAAGCCAAAAACCTGCAAAAACGCCTAAAGAGCTACTTTCAGAAGCAATCTCGGCTGACTCCCAAAATCGCCGTGATGATGCGGCAAATGGCCCATATTGAAGTGACCGTGACGGGTTCCGAGCTGGAGGCCCTGTTGCTGGAATCGCAACTGATCAAACAAAATCAGCCTTTTTTCAACCAAAAGGTCAAAAACTACCAGCGCATGGTGTTTCTGGCCATTACCGTGCAGGAGCCTTTCCCCCGCTTGCGCATTATGGAAGACACTCTCGACACCGCCATGGCTTACGTGGGACCCTTTTACGCCCTCACCGCTCTGAAGGAGCGGGTAACGATTCTGAACCGGGTTTTTCAGTTGCGGGATTGCAACGATCAGACCTTTCAGGCCCATCGGCACTCGCCCTGTATGCAATATCAGCTG
>DAIDMR010000335.1 GCA_027448865.1 Vampirovibrio sp. | reverse complement strand
CGGGGGCCAAGGTGCTGGGCAATATCACCGTGGGTCAGGGGGCTCAGGTCGGTTCTGGCTCGGTGGTGATTAAAGACGTGCCCGCTGAGGCTACCGTGGTTGGGATTCCCGCTCGGGTTATCGCTCTGAACGGCAAGCGGGTGTCGGCATCTGGCCATGGGGCGGCTTTGGCTGTGGAAGGGCATTCCGCCGAAGGGTTGGACTCCTGAGCCGGACATGCGGAAAACCGAACATAGAGCGGTTTACTGAAGGGGGCAGTTTGGTTACAGTCAATTTATGGAATTAAGCGTTGTTATCTGGAATAAATTGGGTGATCTTAAAATTAGATTGAATGGATCTCTGTGATTTTGCATCGTTCTCGTTCGGTATTAATAGCATTGCTCTATCTTTGGGGTTGGCTGTGTGCGTGGGCTTGTCCCGTGGCGTTGGCCGAAGGGGAGGAGGATCCCCTGTGGAATCGCCCTTCTTTTGAGAAAAAAGTATTTCGGGTGGGCCAGCGCATTTTAAGCGCCAACGGCATCCCGGATCGCATTGAATTCCTGACCAGTCGCCTGGATATCCGAAATGCCTCTGCCAGCCGCTTCGGTGGCCCCAATACGGTGGTTATTTACAAGGACATGCTGGATGTCATGGAGAGCGATGATGAACTGGCCGCGGTGTTGTCTCACGAGATTGCGCACATCACCAAGCGGCACACGGGCAAAATTGTGCCGAGGAAATGGGCGGCCAAAACGGCATTGTGGACGGCCTATACCGTTGGCGGAACGGCAGCCTCAGTGGCCACCGCGGGACTGGCCGCTCCGGTGTTCATTGTGGGCGCTGCGGGAATCAAAAAAATGCATCGAAACGGCATTGCCATAACCGATCCCATCTCCCGGCCCTATGAAAAAGAGGCCGATCTGGTGGGCCTGGATTATATGGTGAAAGCGGGTTATAATCCGCGGGCCATGGAGTCCCTACTACTGAAAGGGGCCGCCGATTCTGGGCCCGTGGCCAATTTCTTTTCCAGCCATCCCGGTGGCAGCGAGCGACTGGCCTATATCCATGAGGCCATCCAGAGCCGGTATCCTCAATATCTGGCGGAGGAAAGCCTACCGGTCACAGCCTCGGACAAGGGATCTCAATCTAAAGAGGAGCCGTTGGCTGCTGCTGAAACATTGAAGGCTTCCGGGAAGGCTTCGAGGTCAGGAGTAACAGGAACCAAAAGCAGTCAGCCCGCGCAGAAGGCCGATGAACCTCCGAATTCGCCACAGACGGGCGCGAATCAATCTTTGGCTCAGTCAAAACCAAAGACGGATAAACCGGGCGCTTTGCATTCGGAGGCCAGTCAACAGCCCCAGGCAAAGCCGATTGAGTCATCAATCTCTCTTAAAACGCAGACTGTGGGCACCGCAGCCAAAACGGTCGCATCCACGCAAGCGTCAGCGGCGCCCGCTTCAGCTTCCCCCTCCGTAACACCCACCGCCAAAGCGATGTTCGCTAAGCCGTTGCCAGCGCCAACCGGGCAAGCGCAGAGTGGGCAATCGGTGGCTCAGGTGTTATTGAGTTTGCAACCGGATCAACTGCGGATTTTGAGGATGATCAGTCAACACGGCTATCTGTCCCGGCAAGAGTTGTTGAACCAGATGGAATACGTGCCAGCCGATAGTTTGACCCAACAGATCAATGAGCTGATTCAAAAGCGTCTGGTTCGCCTTTTAGGAGCGGAACCGGACGAGGTGATTGTGCTGACTGATTGGGCTGCCGAGGCCTTTCAGCCCGCTTCATCCCGTTGAGTGAAAGGTCGATGGTTTTGGTTGGGCGTTTGTGGCCTCTGTCATAAAACTTAACTTTTGGCGGGGTAAGTGCTGGCTCGATAGTCGCTTCATGATTTAAAATAGCTTTACTTAAGTTCAGGTTCTGAATGGAAGGGGTGACCTTTGGGACTTTCTGTTTGCCATCAATCGCTTTGGGCAAAGTCGCTTCTCAATGCGCCAGCTCAATCACCGGGTCAGCATTCCCCGGGGAAGGATAGCGCCCAGTCGATCAAGGCCAAAGGGCTGGATTCGGCTGATTTTGAGCA
>DAIDMR010000334.1 GCA_027448865.1 Vampirovibrio sp. | reverse complement strand
GCCCTGGACAACATTGGCGGTCCGCCTTTCAAAAAGGCCTATGCCGGAGGAAAACCCTACTAACTGCGTCGGCAAGTCACCCGGTACAGGGCCTTGGCCACGGGCACCCCGTCCAGAATGTATTCGGCCACCAGCTCCCCTTCCAGGGTCTGCTCATCCATGTAGGAAACCATCAAGGTCTCTTCCCGCTTCCACAGGTTGTTGGTTTCATACTGATAGCTGGTATTGATCAGGGCCATGGGGCCGTAAATGCGGGAGGGACGTTCGGAAATGCGGAACAGGCGAACCCGTTCCGGCTCGATATTAATGCCAAAGTTATCGTAAACCACCTCCACCAGCGTGCCGGATTCCATCCAGTCGCCACAAAATTTATCGGCATCAAAGGCGGCCCGCATGGCCTGAATTTTTTCGTCCCGCTGCCTGAGTTGCAACTGCAAATCGTCGTTGTGCATTTTCTGGCGCAGAATTTCTTCCTGCTTGTACTGGCTGAGCTTTTCAGCGTCAATCAACTGCTTTTGCAGGCGGGCTTTATCATCCAGTAATTTGAATTTTTCATTCTCGTTAAAGTTCTCGCGCAGCTTCTGGATTTGCAGGGTCAAATCCCGCACTTTCTTATGAAACAGACTATTGGCGCTGTACAGGTGCGAATTGAGCTTCTCGGTTTCCAGCAGTTTTTTGTAGAGCTGGTCTTTTTCCTTATTCAGTTTGTGAACCAGATTGACCACGTTGGCAGCCCCACCGGCGGCGGAAGCCCCCGCGACATTGGGTCGCTTGGGCACGGCAGCGTAAGGCGATTTCTGAATGACTTTGGCGGCAGCATCAGCGCTTGCCACTGAGGGGGACTGGGCCGCAGCGGCAGCCGTGGGCGTCGGTTGTTGCAACGATTTGACAGGAGCCGGACGCGCTTCACGCGGCTTGGAAGTCTCCAGGGGGGGCAAGCTAATCAGCTGCCGAATCTCTTCAATGGTTCTCCCCAGCGCAATGTGCTTTTTAATGTTCTTGAACAGATTGACGTGATGGGGGCTGTACTGCTTGCGACCGTATTCATCCACCGGGATTTCCAGGTTCAGTTCCCGCTCCCAGGTCAACAGGTCACCTTCTTGTATATCGTATTTTCGCAACGACTCTAAAGCGGTATCAACGGTGTACAATCTGGTGTCCCCTATATCTTGATGGCATCCCACAGCCCTATTGTATTCGGAGCTGCTCAGCCTGTAAATATTACAATCGTCATATCCTCTGAGTGAAGGAGCCCTGAGCCTGGGTCAGAATTTGGCGGGCTAGGTGTTTGGATTAATGAATGTATTGTAAATATCATTCCCCAAAATAAACACAATCAAGGCCAACAGCCCCATGAAGCCTGCCTGGGTGAACCGCTCCCGCAGTTCCTGTTTAACCGGGGAACCCTTCAGGGCTTCAATCAGCAGGAAAAAGATATGCCCACCATCCAACGCCGGGATGGGCAGCAGGTTCATCACCGCCAAAATGGTGCTGATAATGGCAGTCAGCATCAGACCGGTTTGCACCCCGTTCTGATCAATCATGCTGGCGCCTTCTTTCACGATGCGGATGGGGCCAGCCAGTTCTTTTAAAGGCATTTTTCCGGAAAATAACTTGCCAAACGCCTCAAACTGCTTGCCAATCACATTACCCAGAAAACCCGTGGTTCGAATGGCGCCATCGACAGGGTTGTGAATGGCATCGTAGCGCTGCACCGCGGCCAACTGAATACCAATGGTGCCCTTGGCGCTGGGGGTCACGGACAAAACCACCGGTTGGCCATTCCGCAGAACTTCCACCGGAATGGTTTGACTGGCCTGTTTCTTGAACATAGCCTGCACATTGTAGGTCATGGCTCGATAATCTTTGCCCTGAATGGGCGCGTCCTGAATCTTTCTCAGCTCATCGCCCTTACGGAAACCAGCCTGGGCAGCCGGAGCGCTTTCGCTGGTCACGCCAGCCACAATCACTTTCCGCTCGGCCTCACCGCTGGGATAGCCCCAGTTCATAAACACAAAAAACATCAGCGCCCAGCCCAGAATGGCGTTCACCGTTACACCGGCCACCATCACCGCAAAGCGGGAAAGCAGGGGCTGATTCTCAAAGCGCTGGGGGGAATCAGGGGGCAATGGATTCTCCGGATCATCATCGGGAAAAGAAACATAGCCGCCAAACAGGCAGGCGTGAATGCAGTATTCAACCTCTCCGATTTTTCTGGACCACAGCGTGGGCCCAAAAGGCAACCCGAACCCGAAGCGTTCTACCTTAATCCCACACTTGCGGGCCACGAAAAAATGCCCCATCTCATGGGCGATGATCAACACGCTGATGAAAATCAACATGGTCAGGATGGAGCCGATCTTGGACAGATCCGGAATAGCCGTTAATTCGTACATGGACTGCAGGGGCCTCTTCTTTTCAAATCAGAACCTTTATTCACGCCGGATATTCAAGCCGGAGTCTCGCCGGGCCTGAGCCACAAGGGACACAAGGCCTCAAAGCACAATCCCTGCCTCAGGACACTCCGGAAAGCAGGCAGAAGGGATTGACGGACTGGATTTATTCTACCAAATTCAACCGCTGAAATCCCCTTTCAATTCCGTGCGCCTTGCCCATCCAATCCAGGCTTGGCCAAAAGGCCGTTGACATCTGGGCTTTGAGCCTCTAAAACCAGCGCCACCGGGCCAACAAAAAATCCACCAGCCAAAAGGTCATCACAAATGCCATCAGCATCTGCAAAAAGCCCGCCCCCCACAACCTGCGCCAGAAGCCCGGATCCCCATGGGGTCGCTCGGAAAAGCGGGCCAGCAATTCACGGCCCGCTTTCAAGCCACTTTCCAGTTGGGAGTGACTGGGTGGCTTGGTGGTAAAGTGTCGTTGCAACCATAAACCCGTGGGACGCCAACAGGAAAACACCAACCAACCCCAGAACACCGTATACAGAAACAACCCCAGCGGATTCAGCCGGGTCGATCCAATGTAAAAAGCCAGACCCAGCAACTGTATGCCCCCTAACAGCACCAGCAAATTCGTTCCGCAACGCCGATGCTCCCGGGGTTGCTGTCGAACCACCGCTTCGGTCAGGGGCAAGTCACGCTCCAGCGCGTTGATGGTCATATGCTCGGCGGCATGCAAGCCCGCCAAAGGACTTAAACGCAGCAGGGTCAGCATTGTTGTCAGCAGTAAACCCAGTTGCAACAGGGCCTGCTCTTGCCCGGGCAACCGCAACACCACCGGAAACAGGGCCACAAGCGCGCTGTAGCCAATCAGGCCCACCCAGTCCATCAGGCGGGCCAGCCCACCGAATAAAAACCCGGTGGCCAACAACCCGGGCCAACCAGCCCCCACGTTGTAATACCCACTGGTCATGTACACTCCCAGCGGGGTGGCCAACCCACCCACCCGAGCGGGCCGCAAGGTCTTGTTCGCCAGTCGGTACAATCGTTCCGCGCTGGCGCACTGCCCCGTATAGCGGCCTTTGTCATCCACCAGCGGAACAAACGGTAACCGGGTGCTTTCTATCAAGTCGGCCAACGCCCCGACCGATGCGTTTACGGGTAGACAAGGGAGGGCAAAAGCGTCCGGCTCCTGTCGGTAGGCCTGATTCAGCCAATCTTTCGGTAAACTTTGCGCATCCAGAAGCTGCTCTCTGGACAGGCCCACCACCACCTGACGACCGGAACCCAGCAGCACCACAAAACCACTGACTGAAAGACATCGCCGTAACGCAGACAAAGGGGTCGTCACGGGCAATGCGGGTTTGGGCTCGGCAACCACCTCAACGCCCAGACTTGCGTACTGTATCTTCAGTATGTCCATTGACTCAATGTCAGGCAGGAAATGCATGAGAGCCCTTCAATCGGTAGCTTGCTCTCATTATAAACCGATATTGGGAATCCCCCTCAGGGCCTCCAGAGAAACGTTCGCAGACCGAGCCGTAATCGCACGCTCGTCGCGTTCAGCACGTTGCCTGACAGTCGCCGAATTAGCTGACTTTCAAGTTGGCGTCCGACAACAGGCGGTTCAGGTAGCTCATATGCCGGGGTGGGCCTTCTAGGCGGACATTGAACCCCCGAATTTCGTTGTTGTCGGCGTAAATGGGATCAATGGCGTTGATGGCCACTTTTTTAGCCTTTTGCACATACTTGTTCAAAAGGCCAATTTTGTGGGTGACGCGCAAATTTTCCGTCACCAATAGTTCTTGGGTCGTTGTTTCCATCCGACACACACCTATTGTTATAGAAGGAACAGAGGTTGCAGTACTTTCTTACGTAAAACAGGAATGGCAGCGGTTAATGGATGATGACTACTTTAAACATACCAGTACATTCCTCTCATCTCCATTATACGGATAGAGGATTTTTTGCGTTTATCCTGTAACAAAATTAAACGCAATTTTACATAACTTTGTACTCACTCAAAGTTTGTGTGTCTATTCAGTTTTGGATGAATGGACGGCTTGCACTCAGCCTTGACCGGCTCACCGTCTTGCAACTGACCTCGAACTCTCTGACGTACACGCTCCTTCGATAAAAATATCCCAACGAATCCGGGAAACCATCCGGGAACCGCACAAGCAGTCCCCATCTAAATCTTCTAGTCGGCCACTAAACAGCCAATTTAGCGTTCAACTTTTCCCAATCGGCCTTGAACTGGCTCATGCCCTTCTCGGTCAGCGGGTGATCATACATCTGCTTGATCACTTTAAAGGGAATGGTGGCGATATCGGCACCGGCGGCGGCGGCCTGAGTCACATGCAAGGGGTGACGAATGCTGGCGGCCAGTATCTTGCTGGAAAACCCATGCTGGCGCATCAAATCCACCGATTCTGCAATCACCTGCATGCCGTCAAAGCCAATGTCATCCAGACGGCCCACGAAGGAGCTGATCAAAGTGGCACCGGCATTGGCCGCCAACAGCACCTGATTGGTGGAAAACACCAGGGTCACGTTGGTGTGAATGCCTTCCTGAGAAAACCACTTCACGGCTTTCATCCCTTCCACGCAAAAGGGAACTTTCACATAGACATTGGAACCCCAGGTGGCGAATTCCTGGCCTTCTTTAATCATCTGCTCAGCGGTCTCCCCGACCACTTCCATGCTCACCGGGCCATCCGGCACCAGTTCGCAAATTTCCCGAATGACGCTTTTGACATCGCCGCTGCCATTTTTGGCCAGCAGGCTGGGGTTGGTGGTCACCCCGGAAATGACGCCCAGCGAGGCGGCTTCCCGAATTTCTTTCAAATCAGCGGTGTCTACGAAAAGTTGCATAAGGGGATTGTTATCCTTTGTTTGTTCAAGCTCAATGCCATGCGGTGCTTTGTGTGCTAACAGCCCTGAGGCATTTATCCGACTGAGCCCTCTGTCAGCCCTGTTTATCAACCGAACTGCTTTATAAAGGTACTTTCCACACAAAGCCCTCGCATCTTACCAGAAAAATCATCTACGACAAAAAGGCATTGGTAAAGTTTTTTACACAACCAATCCAGAATCAAGCCGCCGCCTGCACGGCTGCACGCCCTAACAAGGTTTTGCGGCCCCTCCGGGCGAAGCCAGGCCCTACGGCTATCCTTGCAAGCTCAAGCATAAACACTACGCCTCAGGCATTCAGGGGATAGCCGATGCCCTTGCGGTCAGGTAAACTGAAAAGAGCGTTTGGTTTTATGATTTTCATAAATGAAACCCAATGACGCTAACTGACGCTAAATGAAATGATGCTGAATGACTGACGAGGAACCGGATTGCTTTTTCCTCTTCTATATTGAACCAGCCTGAAATTCGGAGTTTAGTCGAATGACCCATCATCAGCCCCATCCTCCTTTCAAGCAAATCGCTGCAAGCCTGCTGCTGGGTACCCTCCTGCTTGGACAAACGCCACTGAATGGACTGTCCTTCGCTCAACAAGCCGGTTCCACCGTATTGAAGGGGAATGTCATTCAGACCAACAAGCGCAACAACACCCCCACCGTGAACGAGGACGACATCAAGGACATTCCTCCCGGCAGTACGCTGGACATGGTGATTTCCACCGCGGTTACCACCGGGGTCAGCGTGGAAGGGGACGAGTTTTTCGGCAAAGTCAGCAAGGACTACACCGTGGACGGCAAGGTGGTCATTCCCAAAGGCACCATCGTACATGGACTGGTCGAGGAGATGGAAGGCCCCAAGCGGGCGGGCCGCAACGGCTACATCAGCACCAAGTTTGATTACATGATTACCCCGGATGGCCGGGAAATTTCCATTGAAGGCAAGAACACCACCCGAGACCCCAAATTGAAGGCTGCTGCCAAAGTGGTGGGCCGGGCTTCCGGCTTTACCGCCGTAGGGGGGATTGCCGGTGCCGTGATGGTACTCAAGTACGGCGGACTGGCTGCCGTGGCGGCCTCCAATGGCTATGCTTTAGCCGGGGGCGCTGCTGTCGGTGGCACCATTGGGCTGACTGCCGCCATGCTGACCAAGGGCAAAAACGCCATGATTCAGCCTGGCGCTGAAATTCGGGTCAAGCTGGCCGAGGATTTACATCTGCCCACCATGAACATGCCGGACGCTTCCGCTGAAAACTACACGCTGGAAGGCTTAAAAGTAAAAGTGCTGGGACTTCGCTTTGACAAAGACCCCTTTGGCGAACCCACCGAAATCAATTTGACGCTGGATGTGACCAATCACACCGAAAATACCTTCTCCACCTTTGAAATCGGGCTGGAGGACGAGTATGGCAACCTGTTCTATCCCTCCCCCTTTGGCGATACCGGGATGTGGTTCAGCAAAATCACCCCCAACACGCACGTTACCAGCAACATTACCTTCAATGTGGATAACATCAAGACCGCGCACAAACTGGTCTTCTTTAAGCAGTACAGCCGGGAGCCACTGGCCAAAATCGCATTGACCGACGCCATGGTGACCGATAAAAAAAGCGGTCGCGGCAAGAAAGCGGAACAAGCGACCAATAATTAGTCCTGAAAGCAAAGCACCGGCTTCTGTAAGACACATCCAGATCATCCTGCCGAACACTGCAAGCCTTGTTCCCCCTTTGCCTGTGGAACCCCTTGCTTGTAGAAAATGTTTCAGTGTGTAAGATTATCTGTATATCTTTTGCAAACTCGTCCCTCGCTGATTTTTTATTCACTGAAGAGAGCAGAGCGCTGCAAAAGATCGCAGCTTATTTTGGTATTGTCTGTATCACCCACGTGAAACGTTATTAAAGGAGCAAGAACTACATATGCCAGTCGCATCCCTACAAGAGTTGCTGGAAGCCGGCGTCCACTTCGGTCACCAGGTACACCGCTGGAACCCCAAAATGAAACCCTACATCTGGGGCGAACGCAACGGTATTTACATCATCGATTTAACCAAAACCAGCCAACTGCTGGACCAGGCGTATGAGTTCATGAAGAAGTCCGCCGCCCAGGGCAAGAAAATCGTGTTTGTGGGCACCAAACGTCAGGCTTCCGACATTGTGGAAGAAGAATCCACCCGGTGCGGCGCCTACTTTATTAACAAACGCTGGTTGGGCGGTACCCTGACCAACTTTGAAACCATCCGCACCCGCATCAACAAGCTGCGTGAATTGGAAGAAATGCGGGATAACGGACACTTCGAGCGTTTGGGCAAAAAAGAAGTGGCTGTACTGACCCGTCAGCTCAGCAAACTGGAGCGCTCTTTGGGCGGTATTAAAGAAAAGCGGGGGATGCCCGACGTTCTATTCGTGGTTGACCAGCGCCGTGAGTCCATTGCCGTTCAGGAAGCCACCAAAATCGGCATTCCCATTGTCAGCATGGTAGATACCAACTGCAGCCCCGACAATATTAAATACGTGATTCCCAGTAACGATGACGCCACCCGCTCCATCCGCCTGATCTGCAAGAAGATGGCTGACGCCATCATCGAAGGCAACGCCAGCCGTGAAGATCACGTGAACAGAATGCGCAGCGGTCAGGCCGGTACTGCGGTCAGCGTTGAGGAAATGTCTGGTGAACAGGCTGCTGACGCCGAAAAGGCCGAAGAACGTGAAGTGGTCGCTGCCGCCAACCAGGAAAGTTAAGGCAGGCTCAGCGCTTGATGGCGTCTGAGGCAACCACCGTCATATTCAAATCATTCATTTAAAAATTGATTTTAAATATTGATTTTAAAAAAGGAATCAATCCCAAATGGAAATTACAGCATCGCAAGTAAAAGAACTGCGTGAAAAAACCGGGGCCGGCATGATGGATGCCAAAAAGGCGCTGGTGGAAGCAGGCGGCGATATGGACAAGGCCGCGGAACTTCTGCGGCAAAAGGGTATTGCCACCGCTGAAAAGAAAAGTGGCCGTACCGCCGCCGAAGGCCAGGTAGCCTCCTTGATCTCCGCGGACGGAAAAGCTGGCGCCATGGTTGAAGTCAACTGTGAGACCGACTTTGTGGCCAAGGGCGAAGCCTTTTTGGCTATGGTCGGAGAAGTCAACCAGCAAGTGCTGGAAGAGGCTCCCGCATCGGTGGAAGCCCTGTTGGCCCAACCCAGCAAGGCGCTGGCTGGCAGCACCGTACAACAGTACGTGACCGAAAAAATCGCGGCCATTCGGGAAAACCTGAGCATTCGCCGTTTCGTGCGTTACCAGCGCGAAGGCCACGGTGCCGTTCACTCCTACATTCACACCGGTGGTCGGGTGGGTGTTCTGGTGGAAATTCAGGCCAGCAAGCCTGAAACTGCCGGAAACGAAACCTTCAAGCAACTGCTGAAGGATGTGGCTATGCAAATCGCCAGCGCCGCACCGGAGTTCGTGACCCGCGCCGACATTGATCCGGCAGTGGTTGAGGAAGAAACCCGGGTGGAAATGGGCAAGGAAGACTTGGCCAACAAACCCGAAGAGATTCGCCGCAAGATTGTGGAAGGCCGTGTTTCCAAAATTCTGGGTCAACGCTGCCTGATTGAACAACCGTTCGTCAAGGATCCCTCCCAGTCCGTGGATGATGTGATCAAGGCCCGTGCCACTGAGCTGGGCGATCCGGAAGTCTCGGTGGTTCGCTTTACCCGCTATGCGCTGGGCGAAGGCATCGAGAAAAAAGAAACCAACTTTGCCGAGGAAGTGGCAGCCG
>DAIDMR010000333.1 GCA_027448865.1 Vampirovibrio sp. | reverse complement strand
CCCCCCGGAAAAAGCCCCATCCCGGGCATGAAAATAGGTCCGCTGACTCTCGGGATAAGCGGCCTGAACCACCGAGCGCTCCAAGTTTCAGGCTAATGTTACGGTAATGGAAACCATCGACGCCAACCGCAAGAAGCCCTGGAAAAACGCCTTTATGCTCAACCCTGTCTCTTTATTTAAAATTTTGTGCCGTCAACTGACCATGTCTCAGGTGGCCCAGGAGGCCTCTCGCCTGTTGGGTTGCCAGACGGATGTGGTAGTGATGCCCTTTGCCGAGTGCTGTATGGACGTGGATAAGCCTTCTGACAAAGCGTTGGCCGAAACGATTTTGAAGCGCCGTCGGCATAGTCGTTCGCAGGGAACTCCTGAGCCTTTGACTCCATGAGCATGGGCTGGTTGTCGGGGTTGTTGATCCTGTTTTGCATCAGTTTTCTGGGCAGCGCGCCGGTACCCTTGCCCTTGACCGCCACGGTCTTGTGGCTGGGCCAGTTTAAAACGCCGGTGGTGGTTGTTTTTGTGGCCACTTTGGGTTCTCTCTTGGGCTGGCTATGCCTTGAAGGTGTGTTAAAACGCTGGGTGCAGCGCAAGCCCCAGCTGGTGGAGCGGATACCGTCAGCCTATCGTCAGTTGTTTCTGAAGCGCTTGGGGCTTTGGCTGTTTGTGTTCAATGCCCTGCCCTTGCCGGTGGACTTTATGCGCTTTTTGGCCTTGATCAGCGATTATAGCCGGGTGCGGCTGGCTTTGATCTTTACGGCAGCCCGTCTGGTGCGCAATACCCTGCTGGTGCTTCTGGGAGCGGCTTTGGCTCGGCATCAGGGCTGGCTTTGGTTGGGCATGGGGGTGTTGTTGTTGCTGCCTTTGTCCATACGGCGCTTCTTTCAATCCATACCCACGGCTTCAGACTAGCAGAGTCCCAAACGCCCATTAAAAACGGGCTTCTGACGGGGCAATATTTTTGAAATATTCGCTCTCACCGTGGCCGTAGGCTGTGTCGGCGCAGGAGCTGATAATGGCGCTGGGCAGAAAACATGTAAAAACCGCCCAATGCCAGTGTGAATGGTCTTAGGCGGTTTTTTTAGTCTGGATGAAGGTGATAATGCGGCTTAGTCTCCCAGGGAGATACCCACGCCACGGGCGGTATGTACCAGGGCGCTATCCAGCTTCACGTAGTTGTACTCTTCAATGGCGTTGGCAATGGGCACGGAGACCACGTTGGGGTGACGATAGGACACCATGTGTCCAAATTTTCCTTCCAGTACCAGTTCTACCGCTTTTACCCCGAACTGGGTGGCCAGCACCCGGTCGTAGGCAATGGGAGAGCCACCGCGTTGCAGGTGACCCAAAATCATAACCCGGGCCTCGACATCAATTTTGTCCTTGATTTCTTCCAGCAAGCGGTGACCGACGCCGCCCAGAATCTTGTTCTGGTAGCCGGGCTGGTCGCTGTCACGGGAGAAGGTGTTGCCCCCGATGGACTTGGCCCCTTCGGAGATGACTACAATGGCGAAACCACGCCCGTTTTCAACCCGATCGTTGATTTCAGCGGCCACCTTGTCGATGTCATAGGGAATTTCCGGGATGAGGGCCACGTGGGCGCCACCGGCGATGGCGGCACTCAGGCCAATCCAGCCAGCGTCCCGACCCATCACTTCCAGAATCATCAGGCGGTTGTGGCTGGCTGCGGTGGTAATCAGTCGATCCACGGCCTCAGTGGCGATTTGAACGGAGGTTTGATAGCCAAAGGTCAAATCGGTGGAGGACAAGTCGTTATCAATGGTCTTGGGGACGCCAATGATGGGGATGCCTTTTTCATAGAGGCGTTGGGCGATGTCCATGGAGCCTTCACCGCCGATACTGATGACGGCGTTGATGCCCAGTTTTTCCAGGCGGGCAATCAAATCATCACAGCGATCCACGTAAGAAAAGGTGCCGTCTGCGTTTTTGACTGGCCAGTGGAAAGGGCCACCCTTGTTGGTGGTCTTTAAGATAGTGCCGCCCCGGATATGGATGCCGGAAACCGTTTTGCTGTCCAGCAGTACCACTTCCATGGGGTCTCTGAGTAAGCCGTTGAAGGCTTCAATACTGCCGATGACTTCCCAGTCATCTTCCTGCTCGGTGCGTCGTACGATTGCACGGATTACTGCGTTTAAACCAGGGCAATCGCCGCCGCCGGTCATGACCAGTATTCGTTTCTTAGCCATTGTTGAGTTGTTCTCCTGCCTTTTCAAATCATAGAATGTATGAACGGGTATCCATTTGTCAAACGGCTATCCCGGAATCTGAGTGCCTTGCAGAGCGCTTGCGGGGGATTGCGTGGGGTGTGAAGCGTGGGTGTAGGGGTGCTGGTTGTGTGATGAGCGGTAGTTCACTCCATCAGGTGATTGACGATTTTTAAGAAGGGCAATTGTTAAAATCAGTAAGCGTGATTGTTATTAGAAGGCTTTTGACTGATGCCGCCCGACATACAAGGTTGCGTTTTTAAGTTTGTACCGAACAACCCCGCTCTGTCCAGCGTGGTCATCAAAGTTCTGAAGCGGGCCTATCAGACGCATACATTACCGCTACCGCTGGTCAAGGCGGTTGTGGAACGGGCTTTGGAGCAAAGCCGCATGATGGAAATGAAGGTGGAAAGCGTTGTTTTTGAAGAAAAACTGCTGGGGTATGCCAATCAGTTGCGTCCCCGCTTTTTGACCCAGTTAAATGAGTTGCGACGGCAGGGAAAAAAGTGGTAACTTCCTTTCTGGTGCCCTGACAGAAATCAGGACAGACGATTGAACAAGCTGGAAAAAGCTAAAAGCCAGATAAAAGCTACTAAATCTACTTAAATGAAAAAAGCAGAATGAGTCAATTTGGATGAATCAATTTGTATGAACAAAGCGGTGCTGTTGATTTTGGGCGGAAGCCTGGGCACTTTGTGTCGCTATTATCTGGCGGACTGGGGGCAAAGCCGCTGGGGCATCGCTTTTCCCTTTGGCACTTTACTGGTGAATCTGTTGGGATGCTTTTTGATTGGGCTGTTGCTGGGCGGCTTTGAGCGCCGCTTTGAGGTCCTGGCCGCAGTGCCTGTGGAATTAAGACTGCTATTGATGACCGGCTTTCTGGGTGCTTTTACCACATTCTCCAGCTACGAACTGGAAGCCTTTGTGATGCTGCGCCAGGGGGCCTGGGAGCGGACCCTGATTTACACCGTGGGTAGTCTTTTACTGGGGTTACTGCTGGTGTTGCTGGGCGTTCGGCTGGGACGGGCTTTGTCCTTTTAAGACGCAAGCCCATGGTGCAGTGGTTTGGTGTCGGGGTGGTTTTTTGAGGATTGGAGTTGATTCTCTCGATTGAAGATTGGTATCGATCACGGGGGGCTGCTGATTCGCTGGATTGATCATGGGGACTGATCTTTCTAGTACAATGGGCACAGTTTCAACGAGGGAACGCTCTTGACGGAGGCGAACCCGTTCCAGGTCATTCCCCACCCTCACTCAACTTGAAGGAAAACCGCATTCATGTTGCGCTCTTTGATGGCTATGCTGGTGACCGGCGTTCTGGTTGTTTTTGGCTACTTCTTTGCAGTGACCCAGGAACTGCCTTCGGTGGAAAAAGTGCTGCGAGACGGGATTAATCCAACCCAGTGGACGCAGGTATTTGCCGCTGACGGGACACCGATTATGTCCTTTGGGAAGTTTCGTCACACCAATGTGAGATTGAAAAACGTTTCCCCCTACTTTGTCGATGCCCTCATCGCCACGGAAGATCGTCGGTTCTATGAGCACAACGGGGTGGACCCGGTGGCGGTTTTGCGGGCCGTGGTTCGCGATATCACCCATCAAAAACTGCGTGAAGGGGGCAGTACCATTACCCAGCAGTTGGCCCGGAATGTATTTTTGAGCAACGAGCGCTCCTTTAGCCGTAAAATGCGGGAAGCGGCCCTGGCGCTGGAGTTGGAAAAAAAGCTGACCAAGGAGCAAATTCTGGAACTGTATGTCAACAACACCTATTTTGGGGAAGGGGCGTATGGCATTCAGGCGGCCAGTGAAATTTATTTTGGGAAAAAACCTGCCACATTAACCGTGCCGGAAGCGGCCATGTTGGCGGGGATGCCACAGGCGCCCTCCGGTTATAACCCGTTTCAGAACATGAAAGGGGCCAAAGCCCGCCGGGATGAGGTTCTCCATAACTTGCTGGAAGTGGGCAAAATTTCTCAGGATCAGTTTCAACGCTACAAAAATCAGCCCATCATACTGAACCAAAGCGGTCGAGGCCTGTCTTCTTCCGATCGGGCTCCTTTTTTTAACCGCTACGTCATGACTCAGGTGATGCGTTACTTCAACCTGGATGAGCAGTCATTCTGGCAAAGTGGCCTAAAGATTTTCACCACGCTGGACTTACGGGCCCAAAATCTGGCGCAGGAGGCCGTTACCCGTCAGTCCGCCGTGTATGGGAGAACCGGTAAAAATCAGCAAGCCGCTCTGGTTTCCATTAACCCGCAATCCGGGGCTATTTTGGCGTATGTGGGGGGTAAAAATTATCAGAACAGTCAATTTGATCGGGTCATCGACGCGGTGCGCTCCCCCGGCTCCCTGTTTAAAATCTTTACTTACACCACGGCCATTGATCGGGGCTATGAGCCTACCCGTGTCTATTTGGACGAGCCCATTAAAATTGCCGAATGGCAACCCAAAAACTACGACAAGTCCTATCACGGCTACATGACCATTGCCAAAGCGCTGATTACTTCCAATAACATCGTGGCGGTCAAAGTGATTCACGAGCTGGGGGCCGACGCGGTGGTGCGGATGGCTGAGCAGATGGGGATTCACACACCGATGGAACCGTATTTGGGCCTGACCCTGGGAGGTTCCGGAGTAAAGCTGATGGACATTACTTCCGCGTTTGGGGTGTTGGCCAATCAGGGGGTTCGGGTGGAGCCTTACGCCATTGACCGTATCGTGGATGACAGCGGGCATGAGATTTACCGGGAACATCCGGTTAAAACCAATGTGCTGAACCGCACCACCGTGGATACCATGGTTAAAATGATGGAAAGGGTAGTGACCCGTGGAACGGGTAAGGCCGGGAATATTGGCCGACCTGTGGCCGGGAAGACGGGCACCAGTGATGATTACCGGGATGCCTGGTTTGTGGCCTTTACCCCGGATGTGGTCACTGGGGTTTGGGTGGGGAACGACAATAACACCACCATGCCGGGCATGACGGGTGGCTCCTTGCCCGCCACCATCTGGCGTTCCTTTATGCAGCCCTACATGGCCAGCCGTCCGGCCAAAGACTTTGATTTGGCCTACAGTAAAGCCTTGGATGACGCTGACTTTGTCACCTATGACATCAAGAATCTCACCACCAACGAAGCGGGGAACAGTTTGGCCACCGGCGAAATGAAGAACGGCGAAATTCAGCAGGACCCGGCGCTGGAACCGGTGGCCGATCCCAATGCCACGGCAGGCCCTGAAAATACGCCTTCAGGTGAGCCCGGTACAGGTGCAGAGATGAATAACAGCGCACGTCCTCCGCTGGACCCGGTAATGTCGCCGGAACCTTCGGGGCGCCCACTGGTTCCGGTAGTTCCGTCCGAACCTCCTGCTCCTGTTCAGCAGCAGCCTTTGCCCGGTTATGGCAGCGCACCCCCACCGTCCAGTTCCAGAGTGGGTTATGGGGTTATACCAATAGACCGGGGGCGTCGGGGACGCTACGAATCACCGGCTACCTCGGCTCAAAACTACGGAGCTTCTCCGGTTCCGGCCAGCGACCCCGCGGTGGAGAATGGGCGTCTCCGCTACTAAATTCCCGCGTTGAGTCCCAAGCTGGCCAGGGTGTTTCTGATGCCGTTGACTCCGGTTAGGCCCGGATAATTGGCAATTTTGTTCAAGAAGATGGATCGGGCGTCGCCGGGAACGGCTTTACCGGTAATTCGGTTGGCGACCCGGAATCCGATGACATCGGCAATCCCTTCTTCAGTTTGAGAGTTGCCATCTCCGGGGGTAGCGGCGTGTACCAGTTCATGCACCACGGTTTTTTCAAAGTCGGGGGCGTTGGGGTTAATGATGATTTTTTTCTGACTTGGTAACGTCACACCATTGATTTGTTTACCGGCGTCAAGGGCTGCCTGGCAACTTGGGCAGCTGATATTCCCTTTGTCGAAAGTACCGCCAACGGCTGCGGAAGGATCTCCAACTTCAATGGTGAACCCATTGGCCCGTGCTGCCGCCAATAGTCGGGAACCTTCCGGGTCATTGGCAAGCGCGCTCAGGGTACTGTTCAGGCGAGCATCCGGTGAGGCGGATATGGATTGGGGCGCCGCGCTGGCAGCGGCAGCCTGCCCGGCGGCAGGAAGAACTGTCTGAGGCGCTGAAACTGTCTGAGGCGTTGAAGCAGGAGCAGCGTATCCGCCTCCTGGTTTGATAGTTGCCATAATTAAACTCAGCATCTGGACGACGCTACCGATAACATTTAGAAGTCCGGCACTGCGATCCAGCGGGGCGGCGCTTATATCGACTTGCGGCGCCACGGATGGAACAGCCAACTGAGGAACCAATTGTGTTTGCGGTATCGGAGCAAGCTGACGCTGCAATTGGTTTTGCAGTGGAGGCTGGAGCGGGTTAAAGCCGAAAGAAGGTGTTGAACCGATCATGCGCTTTCCTCAAATCTAACACTCAAACAGGGAAGTACTTGGCTCATTGGCGAACACAAGTGATGACTGCCAGCAAAAGCTAACTGGCGTTTAGCGTGGTCATGTTTTCAAATTTGCGCTTTCAGAAATTTTCATCTGTACAAAAATAAAAACAAGCTATTGGAGTAAATTGTTCACTGTGCCACGAACTGTTACATGCTGTGACAGGAAGCTGGTGCCTTTAGAGACGCCCTCGCCAGATCAGGCTCTTCCCTTGAGGGGCCTGGGATTCAGTCCAGTGTGTTCACTTTGGAGCGCCCGTTTTCAGCGGGCGTTCAAGCGTTCAGGGGCAGGGCCAGTTGTTCATGAACTTTTTTGAAATTTTTGCGATGAAGCGGAGTCACGCCCAGCGTTTGTATACCCGCCAGGTGCGCTGGGGTGGGATAACCCATGTTGACTTCCCAGCCGTAGCCCGGATATTGCTCGGATAGACGTTGAATACCCAGATCCCGATGGTGCTTGGCTATGATGGAAGCGGCGGCAATGGCTGCGGATGAGCCATCTCCCTTGACAATGGCCATTTGCATATCGGCAGGCAAATCCGGGATGGTGGCCCGACCGTCCATGACCACCAGTAAATCCTGCTGCTCAAGGGACAGGCCTGCTTGCTGGCACAGTTGCTCCAAAGCCCGGTACAACGATAATAAGGAAGCATAATGAATGTTCAGCGCCTGAATTTCCTCAAGGCTGGCCTCCCCAATACCCGTCCAGCAAAAGCTGTGGATGCCCTCTGAGAGTTCGGCCCGTAGCGCGGGGGTTAGTTTCTTGGAGTCATTGAGCCAATGCAGCAGCCTTTTTTGACTGGGCGTTAATTGGCGGGGCAGGCAGACGGCCCCCCCCACCACGCTACTAATCAGGCTGCCCCGACCGACTTCATCCAGACCGATCAGGTGACACGCCGGGGATCGGTGTTTTAAAAGCGCTTGATCAAATTTCAGCAGGCGGCTCAGTTGGCTCTGGCGCTTGCCGGGTACGAGACTCTGCTTCTCCGGACTCTGGCTCTTTGGGGGTGTGCTGGGCATGTTCCAGGGTGATCCTTCCCGGACGGGCATGACGAAACTCGGTGAGCAGGGCTTGGGCCGTACGCAGTAAGTCCGGCTGATCCCCACTCAGTTTATAATGCCGGGCCAGCGCCATGTTTTCAAGGGTTGGGGCCTCCCCCTCTGTCAGCTTGAAGTAACGGGCCAATTGCCCGGGGTAGAGCCGGTCGATGGTTTCAATTAAAAAGCGGGCGACTTCTTCTTCATCAAAGGCGGCATCACCAATGGAGCTGACCGTGGCCAGCAGAGCCCCGGCTTCATCCGAATCCAGTTGGGGCGGAATGACCCCCGGAGAGTCCATCAGTTCAACCTCGGGGTGAATGCGCACCCACTGGGTGTCTCGGGTAACCCCTGCCCGGTGTCCGGTTTTGGTTTTTTTCTGGCCCACAATGCTGTTGATCAGGGTGGATTTGCCGACGTTGGGCATGCCTGCTACCAACACCCGAACGGGCCGACGCTTGCGGCCCTTGGCCATCAGCTTTTGCATGGCGGCTTCTCCCAGGGCCAGCACATGCTGGATCAGCTGGGCTTTGGCCTGCCCCCCTTTAGCGTCATACAGCATGACCCGTCGGTTCTCTCCGGCCAGGGCTTTTTGCCAGCGCCTGTTTTGTGCCGGATCTGCCAAATCGCTTTTGTTCAGGATGATGAGTGTGGGTTTGTTGCGGATGGTCACCTCCAGCCGATGGTTGACTGAAGCCACCGGCAAGCGGGCATCCAGAACCTCCACCACCACGTCCACCAGTTTTAAAAGCTCGCTGAGCTTGCGTTCGTATTTGGCGATATGGCCAGGGTACCACTGAATTTTTGGGGTAATAACGTCTGACTGTTGCATGGGGTGGGCGCTCCGGTGAGGTGGGGCTGGAAACAAAAGAACGAAGAGGAAACTCTTCGTTCTTTGTGAAATGTGAAGTAAAGTGGCGTGAGACCCTTATTTCTGGGTGGTTTTCTCACGAATACGGGCGGCCTTACCAGTGCGCTCGCGCAGGTAGTACAGTTTGGCACGGCGTACATCGCCACGGCGAAGGACTTTAATGCTTTCCACTTTGGGAGAGTGCAGCAAAAACACACGCTCCACGCCAACACCCTGGAACACACGCCGCACGGTGATGGTTTTGCTTACGCCAGCGCCAGCCAACTTGATGATGACGCCTTCGTAACCCTGTAAACGCTCTTTGTTTCCTTCCCGAATGCGAACCATTACCTTGACGGAGTCGCCGGGATTCAAGGCGGGCAGTTCGCCTTCCGGTTTCAAATACTCTTTTTCGATTTCTTTAATGAGCTCAGTGGTCATTGTTTGCAATCCTTTTTGTGGGAGCCAGTGATAGAAACTTGAAGGGGTGGGAAGTCATGGTTGATTGAACTGTATGTTCCTTGATTACAAACTTTATAATCAGGGACAGTTAGCATGCCGATCCCAATGCAGTCTCAGTAATGTATTGCAAACCTAGCGCTGCCGTCAAGCGATCGGTTTGCCCTACCAAAAGTGCGGGGAATGAAGTATTTTCCATAGCCAGCCCAGGCTGAATACGCAAAAAATCAGAATTAATAAGGGTCTTTGGGTTAAAAATCGAAAAACCGCCTCGCCCCACAACGGTTTTATGAGTCCGATGAGGGCAAATGCCACTGTGAAACAATAAACGGGTAGGCCCAAAGGATGATAATGCCAGGACTCAGTTAGTTTTCCCTGACCGATTAATATAAAGCTGCGGGTCAGGCCGCAAAATAGGCAAGGCAAGTGAAAGAAGCGTTTAAACAGGCACCAGAGCGGAGAGCCAAACGCGTCTGGCGCATCAGGGCCCGGAAGGAGAAACAGCCAGTGGGTCAGGGGCTGACTATGTCCCAGCGTCCAGGTGTAGAGTAAGGCCATCCAGGCCAGAGCGCTCAACGCGGTAATACGGTTTTTCGACTGGGTGGCAGTGGATTTTGCAGTCGATGGATTGCTCATTCTCTCTATTATAGAGGCATATCCTTGTACCGGATTTTCATATCCGTCCCGTTTGTTTGGGCGTCGTTTTCAACAATCTGCAATACGGAATTGCTAAAAGTGGGTTTTTCTCCGTTTTTTGACTTTTGACAAAATTCCAGGCGCAAGTGCTTCAGGAACAGGGTCACTCCTGGATCTCCCGATTGAAGGTATCGGCTGGTTATTGCTGGCACTTCCGCCAGTGTAAGCCCTGACTGACTGATTTGGCGGGTTTGCAGATCGTGTTGAATGTACTCCACCATGTTCAAAATATGCTCAGCCATAAAATCACGCTGACTGTCCGACAACAGGTAGATGTCGTTCATGGCTTGATGCAGGTGGGGATTAATGTCGTATTCCCGCCGTCTGTTTTTGGATTTGTGCAGTCCCAGGATTTTTTCTCCGCCCAGGGTGCGCACTTGCTCCGGTTTTTTATCTTGTTTGAACTCCCGGTCGACAATAATCAGCACCGCCTCGCTGATCAGGCTCTTGATTTCATCCGGAAAATGGAACAGTAGTTTACAGGCTTGCGACAGTTTGGGTTGACGGTCGTACCAGCGAATATAATCGGGCGATTTATTCATTGCGGCAGGGGAAGGCGGCTCTTTATTATCCATAATAGGGAGATAGTTCCCGTGAGCCGATCACCTTAAACGTCAACACCCTCTTTCGTTACGTTTCCTCACGGGGCGGTCTCTGCAAGGATTATTCAGGAAAATTGGTAAAACCGAAGATTTGTCCGGTACAGAGGGCTGTTGATTCTCTATAGTTGAGTTCTACGTTGGTTGAATCAATTCGCGGAACCTCTTCTCGTCTGATGGGGTTCTTTTTTTTTGTCTTGTGGCCTGTTGTGTCTTGGGCAGGTCGTTGTTGTCCGTTACTTGGTTGGCGTGTGGCTTTGTTTTGTGTATTTGTATATGCTGCCGAACTGCCTGAGTTCAGCCAGATTACTGCCGGAGGAACGCTCCTCATTCATTGAAGGGCCAAGCATGCCACTTTCAGCACAAACGAAGCCCAGCCCGGTGGAGAACCCTTTTTCACAGGTAAAATCCTCTGTTTTTGTGCGGCAACGTACAGGTACCACTGGGGCCAATGTTCGCCGGATGTCTCCTGTTTGCGCGGTGGATGCTGTCGATAGCAGCGCTTCTCGGTGGCCCTGCTTTCTAAAGGCCGCTGCTACAGCGCTGGCGGCTCGCGCCTTGATTGTGCTGATTCTTTTTACACTACTACCCTTGCCCTGGCAGCAAACGGTGTTTCAGTCCCTGGGTTTGGGACGCTTCCATCCGTCGTTACAAACGGTGCAGGTTCCCTTGCCGGTGGATTATTCCCACATTTCCTCTCCCTTTGGCCAGCGCTGGGGACGCCCCCATCAGGGGATTGATCTGGCCGCCCGGGCAGGTCAGCCGATTTATGCCATTTCGAATGGTACGGTTACCCACAGCGGCTGGGAGTCTGGTTATGGGTACAGTGTGGTTCTGGATCACGGCAGCGGCCTGCAGACCCGCTATGCCCATTGCTCCCAATTGCTGGTGACGGTTGGTCACCGGGTTATGAAAGGGCAGGCCATTGCCAAAGTGGGATCCTCCGGCCATTCTACCGGGCCGCATCTGCACTTTGAAGTGCTGGTGAAAGGCCTGCGCAAAAACCCGGCCTGGTACTATCCTTTTAAAGAGAGTCCCCAGCGCTATTGGCTGACTGTTCGCCAAAAATAGGGAGGCAGCGTTTTGCGGGCGCTTGCTTGCTGCTGTGTCTCTATTTTGTGGTCTCTATTTTTGTAACGGGTGGGCGGGTGTGCGCCCGAATGTTGATAAACTCCACAAATAGGGAGAAGGCCAGCGAGAAGTACACATAGCCCTTGGGAATATGGGCGCCGAAGGCTTCACCCACCAATAGCGTCCCGATCATCAGCAAAAAGCTGAGGGCCAGCACTTTGACCGAGGGGTGCCGATCGATAAAATCACCAATGCTCCCGGCGGCCACAATCATAATGATTAGCGAAATGACAACGGCGGTGACCATAATGGGAATTTGAGACACCAGACCCACGGCGGTGATGATGGAGTCCAGAGAGAAAACCATATCGATCAAAATGATCTGGAAAATGACGCTGGCCATGGTCACCGATTTGGGGGTGGCGGTACTTCCCTCACGATGTTCGCCTTCCACCTTCTCATAAATTTCCTGAGCGCTTTTAACAATCAGGAACAAGCCTCCGCCCAGTAACACCAGATCTTTACCGGACAAGGCAAGCCCACCCAGGCTCAGTAAAGGCTGGGTGAGCTTGGTTAGCCAGGCAATGCTGAGCAACAGGCCCAGTCGTCCTGCCAAAGCCAGTACCAGTCCCGCTATTCGGGCCTTGTTGCGCTGCTCTTTGGGGAGTTTTCCGGCCAGAATGGAAATGAAGATGATGTTATCAATCCCCAGAACAATTTCCAGCAGGGTTAAACTGGCCAGACTGACATAGGTTTGGGGCTGTTGCAGTAGCTCTAGCAAGGTGAGTGGTCCTTATTGCACTTCAACCAGTTCGACTTCAAACTGTAAGGTGGCATTGGCCGGAATGACCGGTGGGTAGCCGTTGGGGCCGTACGCTTTTTCCGGGGGGATGGTCAAAATGCGCTTACCACCTTCTTTCATGCCCACAATGCCTTTTTCCCAGCCCTCAATCACCTGGCCGGAACCCAGTTTGAAGGTAAAGGGCTCATTGCGATCGTAAGAACTGTCAAATTTCCGTCCGTTGGAGGCCAGGGTGCCCATATAGTTCACGGACACGGTGTTGCCCCGTTTGGCTTCCGCGCCGTCGCCCACTTCCACGTCTTCAATCCGGATGCCACTCACTGTCCGCACCGTATCCGTATTGCCGGTTTCGCTGGCTTCACTCGCCTGCTGAGACGCGATCGCTTCTTTTTGAGGCGCTGCCGCCTGACTGGCCGCTTTTTCATCGCAACCCGACAGGATCACAAGGCTGCTGGCACAAACGGCCACGCCTAACAACAGGCCAACATATTTTTGAGTCATGTCCTCTCTCCTGGGTGAATAATATGGGGATTTGGGTTTGGGGTTAGACAATATTTTCCTTCAAGGCTTTAATGGCCGCTTGTACGCGATCATTGACGCACAGTTTGTTCAAAATGCTGCCCACGTGGGCTTTGGCCGTGTGGATGCTGATGCACAGTTGTTCCGCGATTTCCGGATTGCTTTTGCCTTCTACAATCAGCTGCAGTACTTCCAGCTCCCGATCGGTCAGGTCGGATTCCATGGTGGGGTTCTCGGCCTGATGGATTTGTCGTTTTTGCTGGGCCAGGGCGGCAGGGTCGTTCACCAGGGTCAGCACCAGTGAGGCGATGGCCGGATCCAGCCACACGGCCCCGTCCTGAACGGTTTCAATAATATGAACCAGCCGTTCCGGTTTAACATCTTTCAGCACGTAGGCGTTGGCCCCTGCGCCAAGGGCGGCAATGACCTCCTGCTCCTCACTGTGAGAGGTCAGGATGATGATTTTTACATCCGGGTAGCGTTTGCGGACTTCCTGCGCCATGTCAATGCCGTTCATGCCCGGCAGGCCCAGATCCAATAGTAAAATGTCCGGACAGTTCTGCTCCAGTTTGCTCAAACCTTCTTCTGCCGACTCCGCTTCCCCGATAAACTGAATTTGGGGAAACTCTCCCAGCACGGCCATCAGGCCCATGCGTGTCAGGTGGTAATCTTCCACGATAAACAGACGGATTACCTGGGATTTGGTGGACGTGACGTTTTCCATGGCTCGTTGTCCTTTCCATCGTTCACCAGTACCTCAAAATGCCCAAGCACTTTGAATGTCCGATTATTATACTCTGCTTCCCGATTTTTTTCGTACAATAGACAAAATTGAGTAGCCGTATAAAAAACACAGAAACTTTTGTGATGAGCCAGCGTCTTGCTCAAGATGATCGAGTGATCAAGGCTTGTCGGTAATTTTCCAGAGGCGTGAGTTATTGCATTATCCAAGTAGTCGTTTTTTCTGCAGGGAGCAATGGATGAAGAATCAGGGTGCGTTGCTGTGTCTGACAGGCTTGTTGTTGAGTGTCGCTGTTCAGTTTGTTCAGAATCCGGCACACGCCGCAAAAAAATATTATCCGCCCGGTTTTGTGCCACCTTCGGATCAAAAATTATTACCCACGGCCTCACCTGCCCCTGAAGCGGCCCCCACGGTTATTATTCAGCCGGTGCCCGGGAATAAACAGGTTATCATCAAGACCATCGCCGTGGAAAAGGTCAGGCCGCCCAAGCCACGCGATCCCTTGTTGATCCTGCTGGATGAGCACCGGTATTACGATGCCCTGCGTTTGGTGAACAGCCGCCTGGCAAAATCTTCCAACAATTTGACATTGCAGATGATGCGGGGGCAAATTTTACGGGCCGAGGGAAATTTTCAGGAAGCCATCCTGCAGTACAACGAAGTTCTGGAAAAAAGCCGTAACAAGCCCCAGAGTTTGCGGGCCGGGGCTTTGAACGGTCTGGGCTGGACGCATTACTACAACGCTTTGTACGCCCAAAAACATGGGGACAAGGCGGGCTTTGAGTCAGGGCTTTCTGCTGCCGACGGGGCGTTTCGGCAGGCTACCCGGCTTTCTCCCGGTCTTTCCTACGCCTGGGCCGGTTTGGCCAAGGTGGCGCTTTCCGGCGGTCGGGTCAGCGAGGCCGAACAGTGGGTGAAAAAGGCTAAAACGTATGGCCACAACAATTTAAGCGTACAACTGGCTGAAGCCGATTTGTTGCTGGCCCAGAAAAAACCGGAAGAGGCCTTACAGCATTTGTACGGTATTAAAAAAACCACCACCCGGGAGCCGGAGATATTCCTGTTGTTGGCCAAAGCCTCTCTGGAGACAGGAAAGGTCGATGATGCCATTATCAATTTAAAGCAAATGCTTCAGATTGTGCCGGAAGATGCGGATGGCCTGAAGCTTCTCAGCCAGTCCTACGAATTGAAAATGAAGCCGGAGGACGCGGCTCAGGCCCTGGAGAAGGCCATTGCCCTGAATCCTTCGGATATGGATTCCGTGGATGCGTTGCTCAAGATTTACGATCAGCGCAAGCAAGCGGATCGCGGAATTCTCTTGCTGAAAACCTTGCTGAAAGACCGCCCGAACCAGCCTTACCTGGCCCAGTTGCTGTTATCCCGCCTGGCAGACGCAGAGCGATGGGATGAGGCTTACAGCGAAGGTCTGGGTTTTGTGGGGCCTGTGTTGTCCGACAACAATGTCGGCGCGGACGCCCAGCAAGCGGTGGTCAATCTCTTTCTGCAAGCGGCATATCAACATGGTCGGGGTCTTGTTAACCGGCTGGATTTACTGAAAGATCCGGCTACGGCCCAGGCCCGTCAGTTTGCGCAGGCCCGATTGAATACGGCGGTTACCAATGGCGAGTCCGCCCAGGGGTACGATATTGCCAATCGTTTAAATTTGCTGTTTCTAGACCCGTTACAAGCCCTGCCCCCTTTGCCGGACAACTACACTCCCGCCGATGCCCAGTTGGGAGAAACCCTGCAGTTGCACTTTTTACAGGGTAATCATGCCCAATACCAGCGCTTGCTGAACTATGCCGGGACATCTTCCGTGAATAGTCTGGAATTGGCCCGGCAACTGTTTGAACTGGGGGATTACAGTGGCGCGCAGGCGCTGCTTTCGGCGAAAAATTTCAAGGGAACGGCGCAGGCGGAAGCGGCCCAGAAGTTGCAGCAACGTGCGCGGCACAGTCAAAACCTGCTAGAAGAGCAGGTGGCGTCCTTAGCCATTCTCCCCCGGCGGATTTCCAACGCGTATTGGAAAAACGCGGTCACGGAAACGCTCAAGGTCGGCTATGCCCATGGGCGGGTTCATGCGCAGGTGGCCCGAAGTCTGGCGCGTCGAGATCAAGAGGCCCTGGCCTTGCTGCATCAGCGATTGGCCGCCCAGTACGCGACCGAACCAAAGGACGAAAAACACTGGCGCCGTCAGGCCGAGAAAAAGGCCAAACATCTGGGAGTCTCTAAGACTGCCGAAACTGGGACTGCGGAAACAAGCGTCATTCAATCCAGCACCAAGCCTTAATCGAGACACCTTGTGGCACGAGATTTGACAGGAGGGCGGCAGTCAGGGTGGTGTTTTCAGGGTTGACCCTCTGGGCCGACCCGCAGCGCAAGCATGCCTCAGCGTGGCAGGCAAGCCATCCGCCAGAGCTGCCTGAGCCAGCACCTGCCGCTGTTACCCAAACGGCTGGATTCTCAGCTTGAGCGCTGGGTCAATGGACTGTTGCAGGGCTATTTGGGGCGCTTGGGGTAGCCGCCTTTTTTCTTGAAGGACAAGGGGCTTTTGGTGGGTTTCTTTTTAACGCCTGCACGGGGAGCCGGTTTTTTGCCGGTAAAGCGGGATGCGCCTTCACGCTCTTCACTGTCGGATTCCGTAGCCCCAAAGCCTTCTCTGCGGGACTTGCCATAGGCAGGCTTTTCGCTACGAGGAGCCGGGCCTCTGGTGGTTGCAGTGCTTCGGTAGGAAGCCGGGCCTCGGGCTGCGCTGGGCGCGGATGGTCTGGAAGCGGTTTGTCCCCCCAATCCAGCTAAAGCCTGGTTGATGCGTTTGAGTTCGCTGGCAATGTTGTTCAAGGCATCAATCAATGCGTCTTGGTTCTGATGATCTGTCATGAGGGGTTTTTTCCAATCTTTTCATAGGTTTCAAAGTTGTTAGCATTCCCTTGTATCTTAAACAGGGTGGGCGTACAAGAAAAAACTATCCGGGGGGATGTTTCGGTATTTGCGGTATGATGCTCTTGTCTAGAGTTACCTTTTCGTTTTTTTCACAGAGAGCAGTTCTTTTTTGATCCAGCCACTTTTGACCCGTCTTCGTTTAAGCCATCCTCGTTTTCTGTTTCCTTCCGCATTACCGGCTTACGCGAATTGGAAACGCTTTAATGCCCCCTTGTTTACCTTGTATGTTGTTCTGCACGTGGTGGCTTTGGCAGGCTTCTTTACCTACAGCTGGCAAGGCCTGCTGGTGATGGGAATACTTTCTTTTTCTACCATTTGTCTGGGGATCACGCTGTGTTATCACCGCCTGTTGGCCCACCAGAGCTATCAACTGGCCAAACCGCTCACTTATGTTCTGGCCTTGCTGGGCTGTCTGGCCTTTCAGCGAGGCCCCATCTGGTGGACGGCCACCCATCGCCTGCATCACAGTAAAACCGATAAAGAGGGCGATCCGCACTCTCCAAAGTTCAGCGTCTGGTGGGCGCATTTTTTGTGGCCTTTTTTCTGGCATCCCCAACTGGATGAGTCGGAGGAAACGCTGCACCGGCTGGCCCCGGACTTGTGGAAAGATCCGGGCATGCGCTTTTTGGAACGCAACTACAGTGCTATCAACGTTTTGTTTTTAGCGTTGCTGTTCGCCCTGGGCTACTGGCTGGGCGGTGGCTTGAAGATGGGCCTTTCTATTTTGGTGTGGGGCGGTTTTTTGCGCATTATTTATGGACTCAACGTCACCTGGCTGGTCAATTCCGCAGCGCACTTGTGGGGATAC
>DAIDMR010000332.1 GCA_027448865.1 Vampirovibrio sp. | reverse complement strand
GTGCCACCGATTGGGTCATTGCCCAACCGGAAACCCAAGGGTTGAACATTGGCTATTTCGGGGCTAGCACCGGGGCAGCCGCCGCGCTGATGGCTGCCGGACAGCGACGCACGCAGGTGGACGCCATCGTCTCCCGAGGGGGGCGACCTGATTTGGCCGGGCCCTTTTTAAAAAACGTGACCGCCCCCACCCTGCTGATTGTGGGGAGTGAGGATCATGAGGTTCTTAAACTGAACCGACTTGCTTTTCAACAGTTGCAATGCGAAAAGGAAATGATGCTGGTGTCCGGGGCCACCCACCTGTTTGAAGAACCCGGTACTCTGGGCGATGTGGCTCAGGCCGCCAGCCAATGGTTCACCAGCCATCTGAACAAACCGCGTCATGTCCATCCGGTCGCCGCACGCTGATGACTCACACCCGGCGTTTAACCCGACTGCCGGGGTGCGCCACTACATCAAGAGCAGGACAGTAACTGGCCAGACCCGGCACGACAGATAATTGTTCCGGAAAGCCGTGGGCGGTTAGTAATCCATTGGTTACGACATCGTAGTTCACGGCCTGCCACTGCCAGGGCGCATGCTCAATGCGGGCGGTGAACAGGCTGCCCCGCCCATCGGTGGTGTACAGTCGGTAGCGTTCCGTCAACCAGCGTTGCAAAGCGGCATCGTCCTTGCTAAAAGCCGATGAGGATCGTGGGTGGTATCCGCACTCAAACCGGGCGGGGTTGGCCCGATGATCGGTACGGGTACTTTGAAATTGAATCACAGGGACTTCCGACATTGCCGATTGCTCTGGGCGCATCTGCATGCGCGCATGTTGGTAATTCAGGTGGTAACTGAGGCGAGCCGCTTCCACGGATAGAAAGTCATTGGCGTCCAGACAGAAAAAGTAAACGCCGCTGGCCGTTTCCGAAAAGCCGGGGGCCGGTTTCACGTAAGTGCGCAAATTCAACTCGAGAAACCGAAACGCCATGGGCAAGCCCGGAATCCAGTAAGTCAGGGCAAAGGGCACCACACTCAACCAGGCTTGCCCGTCAAGGGTGTCCGGTGCAAGCTCCTGAGGCAAACGACTTTGCAGTATATCGGGAGCCACCGGGTAATGCAGAAACAGCAGGTGTTCCCAACGCTGTCGGAATGAAAAAGGCAAACGAATCATGAGCGTTGACTTTCTGATCGCTTCGATGACATTGGACGCGTGGGACGTTGGCGACTACCATGCTTTTCATAGACGGCCAACGCATACTGACGAACCTCTGGCCGTTGTTTCCATTCAAAAATGCGGGCCTTGGCCTGCCGGTAGGCTGTGGCATGATCCACCACCGGCAGCGGGTAGTTCACCCCCGGCTGAAAGCCATAGCTGAGCGCCAGTAAGGGCGGCAAGGTGTGGGGCTCATGAATAAACTCGTTGGGCAAATCGGCCAGTTCCGGCACGTATTGTCGAATGAAAACGCCGGTGGGATCTTGCTCTCTGGACTGTTTAAAGGGCGAGTAGATCCGAATGGTGTTAATGCCGGTCACCCCCGATTGCATTTGAAATTGGGAATAATGAATGCCCGGCTCAAAATCGAGGAAGTGACGGGCCAGTTGCACGGCCGGTTCTCGCCAATGCTGCCACAAGTGGTAGGCGGAAAACGAGGCCAGCATGGCCCGCATACGGAAATTAATCCACCCCTGCTGGTGCAAGGCCCGCATACAGGCATCCACCAGCGGATAGCCGGTTTGCCCCTGTATCCAGGCCTCCAGCAATTCCCGGTCGGGTTCGGGATCTCGCAGTCGGTCAAAAGCCCGGTTCATGTTCTCAAACTCGATGGCCGGTTCATCTTCAAGTTTTTGCATAAAATGGCAATGCCAGTGCAGGCGCTTGTTAAACGAGCGCAAGGAGCGCAGCCACTGATAACTTTCCGGGCCTTTGGGGCCTGCGCTTAAAATCTGAATCTGGTTGAGAGTGGCCTGATACACTTGCCGGACACTCAAGTTGCCCCAAGTGAGGTAGGGACTCAATCGACTGCACTCCTCCCCGGCGGTCACCGGGCTGGACATGGCTTTTTGATAATTTTGCCCACGCTGGGTTAAAAAACTACGCAAGGTATCCTGAGCCGCCAGTTCACCCCCCGCTTGCATGCCTGATTTTGAATGGGGAGGCAAACCTAGCTCGGCCAGCGTGGGAATGGGAGAGGAGCCTTCAAGCCCGGCGATTATTGGAATACGATCCGGCGGCGGAATCATGCCACGGCTCATGCGTTTTTCCCACTGGGCTGCCCAGCGATCCCGGGTTTTCAATCGCCGCACCACCCCGGTTTGGGGCAACTCCACCCAGCGAAGCCCTTTTTGTTTCGCCCAGCCAGCCACCCGCAAGTCTCGTGCGTAGCTGAGATCGTTGCCGGTTTCCTCGTGACTCCACAACGCTTCAAAACCGTAACGTTGATGGAGTTGATCCAGCACCTCGGGCATGTGCCCCACCTGAATGACAAGCCGACCGCCTCGGCGTTCCAAGGCCTGTTTTAAATCGGATAAAGACTGACGAATAAAATCGGCGTGACTGCTATCGAAGTCCGGGGCGTGAATAATCTCCGGTTCAAACACATACAAGCACAGGCACGGCCCCGCTTTGGCCGCTTCAAACAAGGGGGCGTGATCGGAGACCCGCAAGTCTTTTTTGAACCACACCAGTTGATTGCCCATGGCTTAAACCTCTTGTGGCTGTTTTTGTCCGAATTTTTGCCGCAAGCCATCGGCCTGCGCCTGAATGGCCTCCATTTCAGCGCTCTCGATGCGATCCACGTTTTTTAACTGCAAGCCCATTCGGGGATTTTTACTGAGCAAGACCCGGTGCCGAATCAGGAAGTCCCAGTAGAGCGTGGTGAACGGACAAGCGGTGGGCCCCACGCGCTCCGCCGGGTTGTAAGGGCAGTGTTGGCAATAGTTGCTCATGCGCTGAATGTACTTGCCGGTGGCCGCATACGGCTTGGAGGCCATAACGCCCCCATCTCCAAACTGGGACATACCTAGCGTGTTGGGCAATTCCACCCATTCCACGGCATCCACGTACACGGCCAAATACCATTCGTGCAAGGTCTTTGGGTTCACCCCCAGCATTAAAGCGAACAAACCGGTGACCATCAATCGCTGAATGTGATGGGCGTATCCATACTGCAACGTTTGCCCAATGGCCGCATTGAGGCAACGCATTTCCGTCTGGCCCGTCCAGTAAAAATCAGGCAATGGCTGATTGGCTTGCAAGGCGTTGAGTTCCCGGTAGTTCGGCATGTGCAACCAGTAGATGCCCCGCACATATTCTCGCCAACCCAGCACTTGCCGGATAAAGCCTTCTACCGCTTCCAGTGAGGCTTTTCCCTGATGGTAGGCCGACTCGGCGGCGGCAGTGACACGACGCGGATCGAGCAATTTCAGATTCATGGCCGCCGATAAGCGGGAGTGATACAGATAGGGTTGCTCCCCTTTCGTTTCATACCACATGGCATCCTGATACTGCCCAAACCATGGCAGGCGATGCGCAATGAAATCCTGCAAGGCTTGCTCGGCCTGTTCGGGTGTGACCGGCCAGTCAAACGCCTGCAAACTGCCCGGATGATCGGGGAAGCGAGTTTCCACCAACGTAATCACCGCTTGCGTGATGTCATCCGGTTGAAAGGCAATCGGTTTCGGTATAGTACCCGGCCCGGATTTGTCAAAACTCCCCCGGTTTTCCTGATCGTAATTCCAGCGCCCGCCTTCCGGCTCCGCGCCGTGCATCAATACGTTGTACTTCTGGCGCATCCAGCGGTAGAAAAACTCCATGCGCAGCTGCTTTTTGCCCTTGGCATGCTGGGCGAATTCCGCTTTAGAACAGAAAAAATGGGTATCCTCAAACACCTCAAAGGGAATTTGCGCAGCCCGTACCACCTCTTCCAGAGACTGCGCCACGTCCCACTCACCCGCTTCCGTCATGTAAACCGACTCAGGGGTTAAGTGGGATAAATCGTGCTGAAGCTGAGCGGCTAAACTGCCCTGATTATCCGCCTGCTCCAGTGGCACATAATGCACCCGATAGCCCTTGCTGTCCAGCAATTGCCTGAAATGACGCATGGCGCTTAAAAAAAGCGTGATGCGGGCCTTGTGCGTCCAGACTTTAGTGGACTCCTCGGTCACTTCAGCCATCCATACACAATCCTGTGTGGGGTCGAACTCTCTCAGGGCTGGATTATCCAAGGTCAACTGATCACCCAGAATGACCACCAACCGACGGACGTTCATCAAACCAGATCCTTTCCAAATTCACAAAAAAATTTACACGGTAAACAGATAGTGGGTCAGCAAAATCGATTTCCCTGTCCAGCAGGCGGTGCGTGGCCAGTTGGATCGCACCAGCCAACGGTAGGCCTGCTCGGAAAAGCCCCGTTCCAAAACGCGATGCAGGGGCATTTGCACAAAAAAAGTCAGGCCGTAAATGATCCCTTGCAGGCCAAGAACAGCCATCAACGCAGGGGTTTTGAAGACTTCGCCGGTAAAGCCCGCAAACAGAATGACCCCGCTCAGGGCTTCCAGTCCCAGCGGCAGCAGCAAGATCTGAAAGGTGCGCCGGGTGTGGGTTTGTTCATAGTGGGCAAAGCCCTCTCGACCCACCCGGTCAAACAGGGGGTAATGCACCCATTGCACAAACCAGATGATACCGGTCATCATCCAGGAGGTTGCCAGCGCCAGTATCAACCAGTTTTGCATCAGACGGTTCCACTTTCCACGGCGGGTTCACGCTGTAGACATTCCAATAGCCGTTCGGCGGCCACCATCCCGGAAAGCACAGCCCCTTCCACCCGAGGCCCGGCAAAAGCATCGCCTGCCAAAATCAGTGGCGGGGACTGCTGAATCCATTGGCAGTATTGCGTGCCGGCGTTTTTGACCAAAGCGTAGCGCCAGCGCTTGACTTGCCAGTCCAGAATTTGGGCATCCTCCAGATAGGGCTGCACGGCCTCGTAAATGCACTCATAACAGGCCTCGTCGCTTTGCTCAAACCAATCGGCGCTACTGCCAGGGGACAGTTGAATGGTGAGCCCGAACCCATTGGGAGAAATGCCTTTTTGATGACTCTCCGCCACCCAGCCAATGAGAGAGCCCGCCTCCGGCTGCCAGAAACCGGCCTTGTCTGGCAGTGAGACCGGGCGATCCAGGCATACCAGCAGGGCCACGCAGGGATCGTAGGTCACCGCTTTTAGTGATGCCCATTGCTCGGTGGGCATCTGTAGCGCACTGGCAGTTAAAAGCTCCACGGCTTGCGGCGTGGGCGCGGTCATCACCACAGCGCTGGCCTGAAGACACTCGCCCGATTCCAGAAAAACTTGCCAGCCCGTTTCGGCCATGGCGAGATGAGTGACCTTAGCCTCTTTGCGTACAGTGATCCCCTGCGCCAGATGCTTGGCGAGGGTGGTCATCCCATCCCGACCGATAAAAGTCGGATAACTTTTTCCGTTTTCCGTGGACTTATGGAACCAGACCCGGGCCACGTCCCGGGCCACCCAATCATCCACCAATCGCTGAAAGCGGGCATCTTTGGCCGTGAAGTATTGAGCCCCATGATCAAAGACCGCCGATTGCAGGCGTCGGGTGGCTAGCCGCCCTCCCAGCGCCCGGCTTTTTTCTAGCACCAGCACGGGGTGACCCGCTGCCTGTAGCGTGGTCGCGGCCATCAAACCGGCCATTCCGGCCCCGATGATGACAATGGGGTGACTGCTGCTCATGCCGCTCCTGCTTTCCCTTGTTTCGATTGGTTCGACACTTTCAAAAAACGATTCCAGTCCACCGGATCGCCTGCACTGGTCTGCGGTTGAGACACAACCACCTGACCGGCTTCAATCAAAAAGGCGCCGCCAAACTGAAAGCCATCGCCATCCAAGGGGCCAACGCCATGCCCGCCTTGAGTCCAGGCCTGAAAGCCCCGCACCCACACCGGCCAGCCAAAAACCTGCTGAAAATTGGCACGGGCAAGGCCAAAGCCCTTGTAAAACCGGCGATCGGGATCGCTGATGGGGGCAATCTCTTGCAGACCATATCGTTGCCAGAGCGCTTCCATGGCGTCAGGCTCCGACATCATGACCACAGCCACCCGAAGTCCAGCCGTCTTCAGAGTGTCCTGCCGCTGGGCCAATTGGGCCAGGGTTTCCCTGCAAAAGGTGCAACCGGAATGCCGCAGGAAAATGAGCAGTAACGGTTCATTCTGGGACAGGGCGCGCAGGGATGCGCCCACTGCCGGGATCGGCTCATCCAGCGCCGCAGCCAAAGAGGCAAACGCATTCGGGGTCAGATCCGCTCGCCACTGGGTGCAAACCGACTTCAGGATCAGGAAAAAGGGCACCCACCAGATCAGATCGTTGGTGACGATGTTCAAGCCAAAAAGCAGGGGAAAGCGTTGCTGAATGAGGGCCAGGGCAAAGCCCATGGGGCCAAAGATTTTGCCCAGCAAGCCCACCAGCACAATCGGCCAATGCCGACGGGGGTCTGTGGCCGCAATCAGGTAGCCCAGCCCGTACACACCCACAATCATGCCAATGCATTGCCACAGTTCCGGGTAGTTGGGCAGGACTGCACCCGTGAGTTGAAACACGGCGTTGGGAAACAGCACCATGAGGCCACCCCAGAGGATGTTGTAAATCCCGGCCACGGCCAGAACGGCAAAACTCCAGCGGGGCATTTGACCTGAAACCTGCCGGGCCATCAGCGTTTATCTCCGGAAAACGCTTTCAGCACCTGTTGGTGCCGGTAATCGAACATGCGCTGTAGTTTTTGCCGAACCATCCACCCGGCCACCCAATGGGACAAGGGGGCCAGCGGCAAGGAGTAGTCAATGTCATCTTCCAGCA
>DAIDMR010000331.1 GCA_027448865.1 Vampirovibrio sp. | reverse complement strand
GGGCCTTTGTATTGAGCTCATACAATGTGGCGATGCATTCCTTGAAGATGGCTTTTCTGCGGGCATCCTGCTGGGTGCTGAGAATTTTGGGAATGGAAAAGGTGGCGATTTCCGCCAGAATCAGCAGGCTGACCAGCAATTCCGCCAGGGTAAAGCCTGTCGGGGCGGTTTGCTTTCGGGGAACTGCCATGCGCTTCTGATTTCCTGTTGGCTTCGGGCTCACTGGGAAGGGCTCCTGCCGGTGGTCAAAGATCTTTCTTTTTAAAGCATCGACGATTGGTTAAAAAACTTTAGAGATTGAGTTTCGGCTGAACGCCCTTTAATTAAAAATTTCTGTCCACAGGGTCACGCTTTCGGGGCTGTTGGGCCCCACTGCGCCCGGGGCAGTCGGCCCCATCAGAATGGCAGTAATTCCACTGTTACAGGCGCTGGGGCCGTAGCAAACGGTCACTCCCAAGAGATCATCCCCAAAGGCGTTGGGGCCAGCAGGGCCGTTCCAGTCAATGCCCACCGTTTCCGCATTAGGGAGGGGAGGACCGTTTATACTGGCAAGAACCGCCCCGTTGGGCAACACAAAAGAAGAGGCATTCCCGGGATCAGAGAATGGGGAACCGACCTCTAAACACCCTTCCAGACCAGGGTTGGTGGCGCATTCCTTCACGTAATTCAGGTTGTTACGGAAAAACTGACGTTGCAAAGCGGGCGTGGCCACGTTCGCGCTGAGATCCAGTCGGGCTTTTGTATTCAGCTCGAACAAGATGGCGATGCATTCCTTGAAGATGGCTTTTTTGCGGGCATCCTGCTGGGTGCTGAGGATTTTGGGGATGGAAAAGGTGGCAATTTCCGCCAGAATCAGCAGACTGACCAACAATTCCGCCAGGGTAAAACCTGTCGGAGCGGATCGGTTTGAGTCAGTGGGCCCAAAGTACCTTGAGAGACGCGTCATCCGGACTTCCTTCTTGTAATCACCAAATGGCGGGTGTTTCGGCTGACGATTCAGGGCTCTGCGCCAGACAGACCTGTTGACTGCCTCAAATTCGCCACTTGCGGAAAGGGCCTACATATAGAATAACATCGGCTGGGTAGCGGGAAACTCAATACGCTTCTTCATAGTTCTTTACAAAAATACTCGGCAGGAGTTTTCGGGCACGTGCATGGGTGCTTTGGCCGGACAGACCGGGAATAGACCCGATAGGCCCAACAGGCCCATGGCCAAAGAAGCGGCCCAATTGCTCAGACCGCTTCTTTGGGATGCTAAGAAATAGCGTATTTAATTAGTAGTAGCCGTAGGTTTGCTGACCAGAAGCACTGGGCGTTCCCGACTGGCTGTACAGGTAAGCGCCACCCAATGCGGCAGCCCCCACGGCCAACGTGGTTTTTGGATTTCTTAAGATTGCGTTCCCGATACCGCCCAGTTTTTGAGCGCCTGCTTTACCAGCGACTTCACCATATCCGGGTTTAAACCGTAATTCACCCGTTTTCTTGCTTTTAATAACGCCATCTTTACCTTTTTTGAAAGCGTCTTTGAGCATTTTTAAGCCCTTGGAAGCGTTCCCAACCATCATTGGCATACCGAATTCCCCCTTGTTTGTTGTTAACCCACTGTCCCCCACTGTCGCCACGCTTCTGAAGCCTCCGGCGGCAGCCGGTCGCTGAATGCGTGTGGCGAATCGTGTGTCATCCCTTATGCTTGTATAAAAACATTTAAACTAAATTTGAATTGAAATCATTGCAATTTATTTACAAATCCCTCCCCAGCCACAGCCGGAGAGGGATTCGAGTGACGGGTGAAGGGTCAGGCTTCTTCCAGATATTCGTACACATCGCCTTTGTAGTTCCGCAGCACGGTTTTGCCGGGCTCCCGGGACACAATATAATCCGGCGACACAGGGATCTTGCCGCCACCGCCCGGGGCGTCCACCACGTAGGTGGGAATGGCGTACCCGGTGGTATGGCCCCGCAGGTGTTCCATAATTTCCAGCCCTTTGGCAATGCTGGTACGGAAGTGCGCGGTTCCCTGCACCGGATCGCATTGGTAAATATAGTAAGGGCGCACCCGCAGCTTCAGCAGTTTTTGCATCAGGGTTTTCATCACGGCCGGATCATCGTTCACCCCTTTCAGCAAAACGGTCTGGCTGAAGGTGGGAATGCCCGCGTCGGCCAGCTTGTTGCAGGCCGCTTCCACCTCCGGGGTAATTTCATCGGGATGCAAAAAATGGATGCTCATGTAGAAGGGATGGTATTTTTTCAGGCGATTGACCAGTTCATCGGTGACCCGTTGGGGCAACACCACCGGGATTTTGGTGCCAACGCGCACAATTTCGATGCTGGGAATGGCCCGTAAATTCTGAATGATGCCTTCCAGCTTATCATCGCTCA
>DAIDMR010000330.1 GCA_027448865.1 Vampirovibrio sp. | reverse complement strand
CTTGCGTCATCAACCCGGGCTGCCAGCATTGGCCGCTGCTCAACCCAGATTTCAGGGCCGCTTGCTAAACTGGCGAGAGGAAGAACCAGCTGAGGCGCCAGAAAATCGAAAACCCGAAAAAACCGGGAATCAGGGCCCTCAAACCGTGTTTGGCCAGATCCAGACCCTGATGACCAGTCTGATTGGTCTCCTGCCGCCTCGTGCCCTCCATGCCCTGGAGCATAAAAACCTGTTTGCCGGACACTATATGCCGGATCTGAAAGTATCGCTGCCTGAAGTCAAAAAGCAGCATCCGCATTTAAAGGAGATGCTTGAGCAGATTGAGGAAGTTTCCTTTCAGTCCTCTCATTACCCGGATATCCGCAACTACGGATGGTTTATTCCGCCCAAGGCGGGCAAGCCCACCATTCTGCATGCTATGGGCAACAAATCATCCCTGGTCAGTATTTTGCGCTACCATCCCCTGATTGAGGATGGGTATGGCTTTATGGCCTATGAATACCCTGGCTACGGCAGCACCCCCGGCAAGCCCAGTGAATTGGGGCTGTATCAATCCGCCTTTATGGCCAGCGAATTTTTACAACAGGATAAGCACATTCCTGCCGAAGAACAGGTGTTCCATGGTATTTCGCTGGGCGGGGCGGTCACCGCGGAACTGGCCCACCGGGTCAATCGTAACAAGGCGGTTATTCTGGAATCCACCATGACCAGCTTTCCGGATGTGGCCAAACGCAAAGTGGAAAACTACGCGCCCGCCTGGCTGGCCCCGCTACACAAGCTGACCTTCAGCCAAATGCAGTCCATTGAAAAAATGCCCGCCATCAAAGCCCCGTTGCTGGTCTTGCACGGAGACAAAGACACCCTCATGCCCCGACATTTCGCCCATCAACTCTGGGAGCGGGCTGGAACCCCACTCCCGCTCAAAAAGCTGATTACCTTTCGGGATCAGGGGCACAACATTGACACCGGCCATTCGGTGCCCGCCATTCGCCAGTTTTTAAAGGAACTGCCCAAAAGCCCCGTCGCCTGAGGCGAAACCCGGCAGGCTATTCGGAGAGTTTTTCCCGGAAAAACCAGGTGGCACCGATAAAGCTGAAGATAGCAAATGCCCAAATGACCAGCAGGTAGCGCCACTCAATATGATGATTCAGCAGAATATCCCGTCCACCCTCAAAAGCCGCCGTGGTGGGCAACCACTGGATGATGGGGCCAATCCAGCCCGGCAATGCGGTAATGGGGAAAAATAAACCGCCTAAATACAGCAATGGCGTTATAAAAATGGTTTGGGACTGGGCGATATGATCCGGCTTGGGAAACGAGGTGCCCACCATGCTGCCCACGCAGGTGAAAAAAATACAGCCGGGAAACACCAGCAAAAAGTACAAGGGCAAGGCATCCCAGCGGATGACCACGGGGGAGAATAGGAGCAAGATGGCCGCCACGATGGCCCCTTTGATCAGGGCCACTAAAAAGCCACCCAGAATTTCCCCCATAATAATGTCGGTGGTATGAATGGGCTTGATGCGGTACTCATCCAGCATTTTCTGATGCCAGCGATCCATCCACAGCCCCCAGGCACCGGTGCGATAGGCTTCCAGCAGGATGGTCATGGTGATCAGCCCCGGCGTGAGGAAAGCCATGTAAGAAACCCCCTCCACCTCGGCAATATAGCCTCGTAATCCCAGACCAAAGGCCAGAAAAAAGGTAAAGGGAATGGCGATGGTGTTGATGGACTCGTTCAGCCATCCCTGCGCCTCTTGCAGCAGCACTTTATGGGCAATGGGCCACACCCCGCGACGAAAATAAATCAACTTCATCCGGCACCGCCTTCGCTGTCTTTCCAGTCCCCTGACCCGGCCTTGAACGTGGCCATGGACTTACCGGCCACCGTCAGGTACACCGTTTCCATATCCGCCTGAGCCAAACCCAGGGACTTGAGGTGCGCCGGATCAATCCGAGCCATTAACGCCGTCAAATCCTCTCGGCGACCCAGGTGAAAGCGCAAGGCATCCCGATCCAGCACGGTCACCTGAGAAATCCAGGGGGCTAACTGCCGCTGATACTGCTCGGCCAAGGGCTCCGTCAGGGTTAACTCATACATATTGGGCGGGGAAATGCGGGCCTTCAGCTCCTGCGGGGTACCAATCATCATCACCTCCCCGTAGTTCAAAATCATGACCTGATCACTCAAACGATCGGCCTCTTCCATGTAGTGTGTAGTCAGGATCACAGTGGTTTCCTGCTTCAGGGCCTGAATGGTTTCCCAGATTTCCAGTCGGGCAGCCGGATCGAGGCCGGTAGACGGTTCATCCAGAAACAATAACCGGGGGCGATGAATCAGGGCCCGAATCAGGGCCACCCGCCGCTGCATCCCACCCGAGAAGTGATCCAGATAGTCATTCCGCCGCTCGAACAGGCCCACTTGCTCCAACAGGGCCTGAATGCGCTTTTCATAAACCGGCTTTTCCATGCCGTGCAGACGGGCATGCAGGGTCAAATTCTGCCATACGGTGAGATAGCGATCAAAATGGTTGTCCTGGGCCACAATGCCAATCAGCTGACGAATCCGGGTGTTTTGCCGTCCCAGTTCAAAGCCTTCAATCAGGGCGGTTCCACTGCTGGGCCGCATGATAGAAGTTAAAATACGCAACAGGGTGGTTTTACCGGCCCCATTCGGACCCAGAATGGCGAAAACCTTATCCCGGGGAACCTCAAAACTGACACCCTTCAGTGCCTGAACCTCCCCCTGCGGACTGTGAAAGCGCTTGGTCAGGCGATCCACCCGAATGGCAACCGCCGCCGCGGAATCAGAGGATTCCAAACTGGAAGCGACAGGTCTGGCGTCTTGGGGACTGTCCACGATTGAATGCTCTCTTTTATGCTGGCTTGCACCGTTCTCTCTAGCACTAGGGTATCCACTCCCCGGCCCGCTGACAAGCCCCGGATCTGGGGCGACTTCTTCCCGGGGATCCAAATATTTCAATTTTTTAACAATTAAAAAGCAAGACTCCGCATGATTCAGCCCATTCATTTTTTAAACAACCCGAAAAACGCTAGCACAATTCCTCAAACGGCTGCGTTTATGCCAACAAGCAAAGCGCCAAAACCAATTTTTAGCTTGGGACAATCGTTTGAACAAGGCGGGGGAACCACAACCACGAATATCAAAACCACTAACGTGATCGTGCACACAAGTCCGAAAGACATTTAGAGAAGCATCGAATTACAACTTGGTCTTATACAAAAGAAGAGAAGAACGGTTAGAGCAGATACAAGAAGCATTGCGTTTGTCAGATAAACAGCCCTTGATGTGGTCTGTTGATTGGATGCGAGACATTCTGTTTTTTACTTGAGGGGTAAAATTAACAAGGCCCGGCCCATGGCTGGGCTTTTCCTTTGGGGAAGCCGCCAAAACGCGCCGTGCCTTTCGCATCCCCATCCCCTCAAAAAATGGGTAAAATGTTGTAACCGACTCAGAAAATTTTCTAAAGAGTTGGGAGAAACCGTCGATAAGAAAGAAACAGGCCTGGAAACCACCCCTTCCCGGTTTCGCTTGAGCCATTCAACCCGCCAGGAGAGCGAGCCCCTTGGACAAACAGACTGCCAAAACACAGCCAAATCTTCCTCATTCCCCTCTGGATGAGTCCGGGCGCGATCCTCTGGAGGCCATTTACGCCCTCAACATCGGCGACTTTGTGACGGAAAACTTTATTTCCGATGATCTGCTGACCAAAATTAACGAGCGCCTGGCCGACAACCCGGCCAAGCTCAAGGCGCAACTGGAAGAGCTGATTCAGATTTACTCCATCGACAAAACCCTGGGCGTTCTGGGGCTGGATGCCCAATCCGGCTTTTTGATTTACGACTCCATTGCCGCCACGCTGGCCCAGATGTTTCAGGTGGACGCTTGCCACTTGTTTCAGACCGCCACCAAGGATACCAGTGAGCAGTACCTCAGCCTGACCGGCACCTCACTGGAACTGGATCGCCAGCAACGCTGGGAGGTGACCATTCCGGTCAGGAGCAATAACCTGCTCAGTGATGTTTACCAGAGTCACAAAACCCAAACCTTTGCCCACATAGACACCGTGGCCAACTGGGTGCCCAATGACCGGCTAACCCAGGGGAAAACCCAAAGCCTGATGATCACCCCCCTGAGAGAAGGGGGTAAGTCCATGGGCTTGCTGTTGTTTGAGAGCTACCAACCCGTCGGGTTCTCTGAAGAGATGGTGGCGCTGGCCGAAGTGGCCGCCGAAGTGTTTGTTACCGGCATGCGGCTACAACAACTGGTGGCCGAAGCGCAGGAATGTATTGGTCAGCCAGACCAGCAACCGACCCAAAACCTCAACAAATTGTTGAACATGCGGGCCCAGATTACGGAAAGCATCGCCGATTTGGGCATCCATCAGCAGGAGTTTGTAGAAGCCCTGTCCAAAGCGGTGGACGCTCGCCAGAATTTTACCAAGGGCCACTCCAAGCAAGTGGGCCTGCTGGCCAAGGCCATTGCCGAAGGCCTGGCCCTGAATGAAAAGACCGTAGACCTGACCTATATGGCCGGACTGTTGGGCTCGGTGGGTAAAGTACACATACCGGATGAAATTCTCCACAAAAAAGAGAGCCTGACCCCGCAAGAGTGGGAACATTTGCGGGATCACCCCAACGTGGGCGTCAGCCTGCTGGTCAAAATCAACTTTCTTTCGGAAGTGGTTCCCTTCCTGCACTCCCAGAATGAGCGCTGGGACGGCTCCGGCGGGCCAGAAAAACTGCAAGGCAGAAGCATTCCCCTGGGCAGTCGCATTCTGGCCGTGGCCAACGCCTATTACGCCATGACTCGGGAACGCCCCTACCGGGGAGAACCGCTTTCCCATGAGCAAGCCCTGCAAACCCTTCAGCGGGAAGCGGGCAGCAAATGGGATCCGCTGGTGGTGGAGACACTGGCCAGCATTTCGTTGGAAGCACTGGCGTAAACCTCCAGCCAGTGGGGCCAATCGGCAATCAAGGC
>DAIDMR010000329.1 GCA_027448865.1 Vampirovibrio sp. | reverse complement strand
GGCTAGTCCCCGGACGGGACGAACCGAACGCCTTCCCGCAAGACTTGATGGTGAAGATTCGCTACAACTCCCCGCCGGTGTTGGGCCGAGTGGAGTGGTTGGATTACGCCGCTAGAAGTTTGAAAGTGACGTTGCATACTGCTCAATCCGCCATTACCCCGGGCCAGATTGCTGCCTTTTACGATACAGCGTTCAGGCAGTTGTTTGGGGGGGGGTATATTGAGCGCTATTTGTCTCACCAGCCTTTTGACGAGCGTAAGCGGGACAATTTACCGGATCTGTATTGTCAGGTCGCCTCCGCCTAGGAGCGATCTTGGCAAGATCCTTCCGCTAGGCAGTGATTAATTTTGTTCAATGAGTTTTACGTAAATCAGGCCTTGTTGTTCCGGTTTGATATCGTTTGGAAAGACGGTGTTGTCGTTGTATTTGGCCCCTTTCAGGATGGCCCCTTGCAGGTCAGCCCCTTTGAGATTGGTGTTTTCCAGATTCGCCAGGGTGAAAATCGCCCCTTGCAGAGACGCCCTGCTGAGATCGGCCCCTTTTAAATTGGCCTGGCTGAAATTGGTCTGAAAGGCTTTAACGCCCTGGAGGGAAGCGTCGCATAGACTGGCCTGGGTGAATTGGGCCTGGTTCAGGTTGGCCTGCTGTAAGTTGGCCCGGTGAAGGATGGCTGAAGGGAACTTGGCGTTCCGCATCAAGGCTCCCTGCAGGCTGGCCTGAGTCAGATCGGCCCAGCCCATCTGGGCCATCTCCAGGTCGGCTTTGTCCATGTTGGCCTGAACAAATACGGCAGAGTGGGCCTGTGCCTTTAAAAAGTTGGCTTTGACCAGATGGGCTTCCGTAAAATTGGCGTGGGCAAACTTGCCCTCCCACAGTTCGGCCATTTCCAGGTAAGCTTTGACCAAAGTGGCCTGTCCAAAATCGGATTGGCTGAGATCGGCCAGCCGCAAATTGGCGCTGGTAAAGTTGGTTTTTACGCAGTGCGCGGTGGACAGGTTGGCTTTCTCCAGCATGGCGCTGCTCAGGTTGGCGCCCTCCAGTTTGGCCCCTTTGAAAATGGCTTTGCTTAAATTCGCCTCTTTTAGAGTGCTGTTGCCCAGGTTGGCACCCCGAAAATTGGCATTGGCAAGATTGGCCCCCGAGAGATTGGAATTAAACAGCACGGAGTGACAGAATTCCGCATTCGGCAGCTCTTGACCGCTTAAATCCGCGTAAAGCAGATTTTCAGCGGCGATTTCCAGCAGCAAAGCGCCATTTTGGCTTTTGATGGCAAGCATAATACGTGTTGAATCACTTTCCCTGGGGGTTTTGGCTGTTTTAAGGTTTTCAGAAGCATGCGGAATCGCAAGGCTATTTATCTGAATATACTTTTTATGGATTAGTTTATCAGAAATTAAACCTTTATGACCATTTCTCCTATCGCGCCCTATTCTTGCAAGTGGGTATTCATAAACCGCAGCAGTGGCTCTAAATCCGTTGGATCGTGATAGCCCAAGCGATCGCTTAACGCTTGCTGGGGCAAATTCCCATCAGCCCACAGGGCTTTCAGAAAGGCGCCCGCTTTGGGGTTGGCGTACCAGTCTTCCCCGTTTGTTCCCGGGGTGCCAAAGTGCTGGCACAGGTACTCTCTGAGCTGGGCTTCCAGGCTCCAGGCCGTAAAGTAGTCGGCCACGTAAAACCCGGCGTCCACATCGCGGGTCCAGCCTTCAGCATCGTATTTAAAGCCGCAGCCCAGGCTCAGCAACCCGGCATAAATGGCCCCTTTGTCGCTCAGGGTGTAACCCGGCTCATTGACATCCGCAAACAGGGCTAACTCAAACTGCATTTTGCTGGCATAGCGGCGCAGCATGTATAAATCTTCCAGGGCGCGCCGTTGAACCGCCAATTGGGCCTGCTCCGGCGTCAGTCCTGCCATGTGGGTCAGCCAGTGGGCGTTCATAAACAGATTCTGGAACAGGTAGGCATAGCTTTCCGTGGTGGTGTTGTTGCCCATTAAGGCCATGGCGAAGCTGAGTTCCGGTTTTTCGTAGGCAAAGTGCTGGGCATGACCAGATTCATGGAAAAAGGCCGAGTAATCATCCAGCCCCCCCTCGGGTTTGACTGACAGATAGATTTCAGCGGGCACTGCTGCGGGGTATACATACGCTCTGGATCGCTTGCCTTCCCGGTTGGCGATATCCAGAAGAATGCGGCGTAAGGCTGGCTGGCTGCGGTCGAACTGATCCGTTTTTTGAACCACGGCCTGCTCGTAGGCGTCCCGATTTTCGAAATCCGCGGGTTGGGCGATGGTGGAAAAATCCAGCCCCAGGCCGTCAAAGGTTTGGGTGGCCAACGGCACCAGCTTGCTTTGCGGGAATTGCCGGTTAATGGCGTCCATCTCCGGGGAGGCGTGTCCGTGCAGGACATAGGAAATATCGGCGCGGGTGGCCGCAGTGGCAAAATCCAGCCCGGTGACCGCTTGATAATGCTGTCCCATCAAGCGGGTGTAGAGGGCCTGGGTCTCCGTGACCAGTTTTTTGCCGTTGTCTCCCAGCTTTTTCAGGTCGTGGCCGCTGGTGTGGCTGTAGAAGTCAATGACGTTGTGGTAGCCCAAGGCTGCCAGCAGGCGATTTTCTTTTTCAAACAGTTCAATAAACTTGCCGGACAGATTGTCGGTGTAGGCCTGAGCCATGCGATCGTACAAGGCTTGCCGGGTGGCTTTGTTGGCGGTTTTTTTCAACCATTCCGAGACATCTTCATACAAGAGCTCTTCAATGCGTTCCCCGTTGCCATTTTTTAGCCCCAGATCGCCCACCTGAATTTTTAGCTGATTCTTGGCGTTCTGAAACGCATCCGACAGGGCGGCCAGTTGGCTGCCAATATAGGTGCCCAGCACCGAGGTGAATAAACGCTTGGTTTCTTCGTGCTGCGGGTTTTGGTCGTATAGTTTTTTGAGGCGATGAAAGGTGGCCTCATCGCTGAGAATGGGGTACTTGGCGTAAATTTCCTGCGAATTGTAGGTCTCTGCCAGTTTGGCCGTGGCAAACAGATAGTAGGCTCTGGCAAAATCTTTGTTCGAGCTGGCAAACGCTTCTTCCAGCGCGTCCAGAAAGGCGGAATCGTTTTCGATGGCAGGTGCGATACTCATAGCGCTCAGTCCCCATTCAACATAGCCGGGCCGGTCAGAAAGTCGAAATCAGCTTCGATTTTTTTCTGTTGACCCCCCTGTTTATTATACGCCTTGTCCGTCCGGATTGCCTGTCTGCATGGCGGCACGATGCCACTGTTTGCCCTGGGGCGATCGTTGGGCTGTTAGTGGAGACAGGCCCAATGCGGCCCGGGCCTGACGCTCATAGTCAAAGGCCTCGCTCTCTAGCGGGGTGTGGTATTGCAATTGTCCGTGGATCAACCATTGGGCCAGCCGATGACTGATCACTTTGGGCCAGTTTTGCCGGGCGTGGCGATACTCATGGGCCAAAATAGCCGCTTTTTCCCCGTCGTCCAGGGCCCAAAAAGCCGTGCCAATATAAAGCTTCCCGCTCCACGGCTCATAGGCGGCCAACAGGGGGGTCTCTGAAGATTGTCCGTAAGCAGACTGCCAGTGCGCAGGGGTTACATAAACAATTTTTCGCTGATGATGCAGTTGATACAACCAGTGCGCCAATGGCGGGGAAAGGGCCAGTAGCAGGCTGCGACCGCCGGAGAGGGGTTGCCAGTTGGCGGGGGCTTTCAGGTTCCGGGAGCTGTTTTGTCGGGCTGCGCTCCGGATTTCCCGGATACCGGATAGATCATTGAAGCTGGGGAGTTTGCCATCTCCCACCCCCTGATCGTAGAGGGTGCAGAGACCCAGTACAATCAATGCCCCGCTCAGCCAACGTGTTGTTTGACGCTGTAGGGTTTGGCAGGTCTCCCGAAGCACGGCAAAAGATTTTTCCCGATTTGGATTGGGGGTTGGTCGGTTGAGGAGTCCCGTCAAAGTGGCGGATATTCTGTCGGGCACGAAAAAGAGAGAGGCAAAGGGCATGGTACAGGGGGCTTCCAGTGGGGCGATGAACGATGGTTTAAACGTCGCTCACTGGAATTTGATGCCTGATCATTTCTACTTGCTTATGAAGAGAAACACACCCGATTGACTGCCTCTATACAAGTCTCTATACCAGTGGCTTGAGGGGGGTCAGGGTCAAATCCTTGATGAACACTTTCTCCGGCTGGTTCAGGATATAGGTCACCGCTTCGGCCACGTGTTCCGGGTCCAGCATACCTTCCCGTTTTGGTGCGGCGTCATCGGTGTGCAGCCCTTGCCAGATGGCGGTATCCACCGCGCCGGGATAGATGCCAATGACCTTGATGTTGTTGCTGCGCTGCTCTTCGGCCACGGCCTCGGTAATGGCGTACAGGCCAAATTTGGAGGCATCGTAGACGCCCCAGAAGGGGTAAGCGGTTTTTCCGGCCACCGAGTTGATGTTGATGATAATGCCGCCCGTCTGTTGCACCATGACCGGCAACACTCCGTGCATAAAGTAAATGGCCCCTTTCAGGTTGGTATCAATGGTGCGATCGATATCGGCAATGCTCATTTCCTGAAGCAGGCCCAATTTGGCCGCCACGCCAGCGTTGTTGATCAGGACATCAATTTTACCGAAGGTTTTCTGGGTGGTTTCAATGACCCGTTGCACCTGTTCGACATCTCGCACATCGCAGGCCAGGGGGAGGGTTTGCACGTTGGGGTGGGCCAGCGCCAAATCGTGGGAGAGTTGAGCTAATTTTTCCACGTTGCGGGCGCATAAAACCAGATGAATCCCCAAGGGGGCCAGATGGTGGGCGATGGCTTGCCCAATGCCCTGGCTGGCCCCGGTGATAATGGCGACTTGCCCCTGAAGGTGGGTGGAAGAACTGGCTGGCATGGAAACTCCTTTAAGGGATGACGATGATTCGTATCTCGTAAGCGTATCTCTAAATTCCGGATTTGCAAAATGGGGAGCAGGGCTGTTTCTGTCTGAAATGTAAGGGCTTGTAAAGGGTGAAAAGGCCCTTGCTGAAAGTGTGTTATGATATTTTTAATTGAATTATTGAGTGATGTACGTTTGGCAGTTTAGTTTGTAATTGGGCAGGGCATTTTGCTTTGCAGAATCACTTTTTCGTTGTGTGATTTGGTTGAGTTATTTGTTGAAGGAGAATCAAATGAATCGTTTTTTCAAAGGCGCCCTGTTGGCCGCCGCTGTTGCTGTGGCCATGGTTCCGGCGAATGTATTCGCAGAAGAGGGCCCTTACGCCACGTTTGAGATTAAAGTGAATTCCAACCCGTCGGTCTCCAACCTGAGTCCGGCTATTGTTGCCCCCATCACCAAAGATCAGGTTTCTTTCCACATTATCAACAACACCGGTAAGGCCCTGTTTTTCAATGGTAACGATGGCCAGTACATTCCCCTGGTTTCCAACAACACCGTGACCGTTCCCTACAAGGCTGGTGATGCCTACAAGGTGGTGGACGCCGATGGCGCTACCGTGGCCGAGTGGGATTTGAATGGCCGCATGGAAGGTCAGGTTCCGAATGTCTCTTCCGCTTCCAAAGAGCAGTTTGCTGCTTGGGGCAGTACCCTGCAGCAGGTCATCGAGAACCAGAAAGTGGCCTACCAGGAGCCTGCCGCCAAGCCAGAGCCTCGCTACTATGAAAGCCGCTCTTCCCGCAGCGCTTCCAGTGGCACCACCGTTCGTGGCTACTGGTAGTCGTCTGCTATAGCGGATTAAATTCAAAAATCCCGTCCCGGTTTAAGGCCAGGGCGGGATTTTTTCAGGATTCAGATAGGGCTAGGCGGATTGATTGGCAGCGCCATTCAACCGTTCTGGATACCACAGGGTAATGGGGCTTTCAAAGCCCATAATAAAAAAGTCGCAGCCAAAGGTTTTTAGTTGCTCCAAGGCTTGATGCACTTCGACCGCGGAGCATTCAAAGCATTCAGCCATACTGAGCAAGGAGGGCAGAAATAGGCACTGCTCCCGATCCTCATGATATTGGGACAACATGAGGGCCAGGTAGCTTTGTATGTCCATCGACCTCAACTGAGTGCAGGTTTGGGTGGCCTGAGTCGTGAAATCATCAGTCGACAGGGTTTGACTTTTGAACATGGTAAAGCCCTCTTGTCTCTTCGGGTATTTTTTGGGGGGAGAATTATTAGGCCTGCTCCCTGGGTAGGGGTGGGGGATTCACAGTGCTGGAAGCGTCTGTTTCGGGGCGTCGCGGGTGTGTTGTCTCAGTGTCCTCAGCTTCCGGACGGGATTCATTCCGGTGCGTGGCGCTCCAGTTGTAAAGCCCGCTGCTGTTTTTGAGAGTGGCGTATTTCAACTTGGACACTGACATGGCGTTTCGCATGGTATGACGCTCCACTTGGCGACTCTGCTAACTCCAGAATTCCAGCATGAGTTATATGGTTTAAAATCATCCAAGTTAAACCTAGCCGATAGAGGGGTTCCACTTTTACGAATTTTGTTTTCACTCGTGGTTCCCAAGCCGATCCGGGGAGTGTCCTGTTCTGGGGTCTGCTGAAAGTGGTCGTTGCGCAGCGTGATTGCGTATCAGCGTGATTCAGTATCAGAATAAGCGCTTGACTGGCCTGCCCCGTGTTTGATTTGGCGGTCTGATTTTTGAGGCCTGATTTTTGAGATCGGATAGCCCAGCTGATCGGCGCTTAACGGCCGATCAGAACACTTGGCGGAGCGTCTTACCCGCCGGGGGATGAATGCCCGATGCGGGCGTGCTGGCTCCAATAAATAATGGACTCGGCGAACTCCTGGGCGGTGTAGGGCGTTTCCGGCCGTGTGCCCCCTTTGAGTCCCAGAAAGTTCCGGGCCATGGTCATCGGGCTCATCGGTTCGGCTTGCCCGGAGGCGTAGGCATTGATGGAAACAATATAGTAATCGGCCTCCCGGGTGGCCGGGGCATCCCCGTCCCGGGCCAGGGTCTCATGGCTGTAGAGAATAATTTCCGCCCGGTGGGCGGGTACTTTTTGTCCGCCACAGACCTCCACCTGAATAAACCCCGCTTCTCCAGCCATTCGGGGGGCAAAATGAGCGGTGAGGGGCGTATTTTCATCCACGGCAATCACGCTGCCCAAAAAGCGATGACACTCAGCCTCCGGCACAGGAACCAGCAGCACACCGCTGTTGTGAGAAGAAGGCTGGCGTTGTTTCCACTGACCCTCTATCAGTTTTATCAACTCATCCCAGTCCCCGGCGAAGTGATCGTACTTACTATCTGGGGTTTGTCGTTTTACAAAATCCGAAACACCAATGAGGGGCATGGTTCCATCTTCTTTCTGTTGCGTTACGGGCTTGGGTACTGCCTAACAAAATAAAAAACGCCGAACCCAAAAGCAATCGGGTATGGCGTTAAAGCGCAATATGAAAGAAGAGTTTTAAATTTGTTCCAGCCTTGTCCTTGTGATTGCATAAAAACAAACATTTGTCGGTCTGGAACGTTTTGTTTCGTTTTGTAAAGTTGCTTTGCTGAAATGCTGGCCCTCAGGGCTTATGCGCCCAATGCCAGTTTGAGTTGTTCCGGCTGGTGCGTTACGGGAGAATCGGCTTCGCCGGGATGCCACAACTTGGATACAGAGACCCCTAGCAAGCGGACAGGGCGGTGGTTCTGCGCTTCGGTTTGCTCTAGCAGGTCGGTCAAGGTCTGCATCATGCTTTCCAGGGTGTCAAAGGGGGTGGCCTGGGTTCGGCTGCGGGTAATTTGTTGGAAATCGGCGTATTTCACTTTCAGGGTCAGGGTTCGGCCATAGGTCTCATGCCGACGCATCCACGCCAGAACCTCGGCGGCCAGCGTGGAGAGTTCTGTCAGCATGGGAGCCGGATCGCAGAGATTCTGGCTAAAGGTTGTTTCTGACCCGATTGATTTTCGGACCCAATCTGTTTCCACGGGGCGATCGTCTCTTCCCCGGGCCAGATCATAATAGAATGCGGCGCTTTTTCCGAAAATAGACTCCAGCGTTTTCATGCTCAGCGCTTTGAGATGGGCGCCGGTGTGGATGTTCATGGCCTTCAGTCTGGGTTCGGTTTTTTGCCCAATGCCATAAAAACGCCCAATGGGCAGCTCCTCAATAAACCGCTGGGCCTTGTGGGGCGGGATCACGCACAAGCCGTTGGGCTTGTTGTAGTCGGAGGCCACTTTGGCCAGAAACTTGTTATAGGACACCCCGGCGGAAGCCGTCAGACCGGTTTCGCGCAAAATCCGCTGCTTGATTTCGTAGGCGATGAGCGTGGCCGAAGGGTTGCCCTCGTTCTGCCCGGTCACATCCAGATAGGCCTCATCCAGCGAGAGGGGCTCAATCAGGTCGGTATAGTCGGCAAAAATGGCCCGGATTTGACGGGAAACTTCCTTGTAAGCCTCAAAGCGACCCGGTACGACAATCAGTTGGGGGCACAGCTTCAGGGCCTTGTAGGTGGACATGGCGGATTTCACCCCAAAAGCCCGGGCCTCGTAACTGGCGGTGGCAATCACCCCGCGTTGCGCCGTGGTGCCGCCCACGGCCAGCGGCAAGCCCTGATATTGTGGGAAGTCCCGCTGCTCCACGGCGGCGTAAAAGGCGTCCATGTCGATATGAATGATTTTTCGGCAGGGCGGTGTCATGCGGGCTGGCGTCTTTTAAATGGCGAGATTACAGGTTGATCGAACAGCAAAAATTGGTTGGACAATAAAAATCGAAAAAAAATTCGATAAAACCAGTTTAGCCAATCTCAGCGATTTGAGCAAGAGGACGGAGACGACGGAGTGAGCGTCCCGGTTTTTAAATTTAAAAACAATTATTATTACAATTCAGAACGCTTTCGCAGCTTTTTGGCTGTAGCGGGTTTACATAGCTACCATCACTTCACAAGATGCACCTCACCGGATAACTTTGAGCGGGTGGTCTTGTGCGGTTTCCCCGACCCTTTTCCAACAGGAGACTTCATTAATGGCAATGCCTTTCCCCCCCGCCGGCGCCCCTTTTACGCCTCAGTTCCCGCCGCAGCTTCCGCCCGCCATTGGCTACGGAGACCCGGCCATTCCACAGGGCTCTGCCCCTATTCCCGGCCCTGCACCCTTCCCCGGAGCGCCTTCTTTCCCGGGTGCGGCCCCTTTCCCGGCGCCAGGCATCACTCAGCCATTCCCGGCTAACGCTGCCCCCCTGCCGGGTGCTTTCCCCGGGCTGGCCGCTGCACCGTATGGCCCTCAACCATTGGCTCCTCAGTTTGCTCCCCAACCGCTGCCAGGGCAGCCTTTTGGGAGTCCTGCCGCACCCATGTTTGGTTGTGGACAAAAGCTGGATACGGAAGCCTAGTGGGTTTGATCCCGGCTTGATATTCGTTTCAAACTCCCTGAACGCCTTGGGCTTCAGGGAGTTTTTGCGTGGGGCGGTCAGGGAAATGTTTCCTCATCAAGATCGGGCGTATTATAATAAGGCTCAAGTCATTTGGTAGAATCGGCCATGATGAATCAGGGCTGAAAAGGATAGGGAAGTACCGTGAGCGAATACGTTTTCAAGCTGAAAAAAGGGGATCTGGAGTTGGAGCTGAAAAGCGATGACGCCAAGTTTATTGAGACCCAGATGGACAACTGGCGCAATATGCTGGTCACACAGGAAGAGAAGTAGACGCTTTCGCCCGGCTTAGGCCCCTTTGTGACCAAGGCTGCCCGTTGGGCTGGTTCTTCAAATCTCCACCACGCGTAGAATGTATTATGGCTTATTACCTCCTATAATGGTTTTAATCGGCAATAGGCTGGCCCAAAATGAGGCTGCTGGTTCCGCTTTCTCTCCAGTCGCCAGGCTTGGTCGATGTCTTACAGGTTGCTGATGGTGGGCCCCGTTCTTTGGGTGAGTACCCGCTGATAGAGAGATAGTATTTGGCCCAGGCCCGCACGGCAAGGAGTCTCGTAGTCATGGATGCCCCACATCGTTATGAAATGAGCCTTAAAAAAGATGGGCTGTTTATCAACCTGTCCTCGGATGATGTCTATTTCGTCTCCAAGCAAATGGACAAGTGGTTTCGCATTTTGCTGGATGACAGTTATGTGCCGGTCAGCCTCCCCAAACCCGCTTCGGTGGCCCCCCCCCATCCCGTTGTTCCGGCCAGTACACCCGTAGTTTCTGGCCCCGCGGTTTCTGAGATTACGCCAGAAATCCCGCCTCCCGTGCCGGTGGTTGTCCCCACTGCCCCTGTGGCCCCGGTTCCAGTTGCGGCTGAGTCCCCCGCCTCTCCCGCTTCAGAGCCTGCTCCAGCAGTCATCGTCCCGGAACCCCCGGTGTTGCCAGTCTCGGCTCCCTTGTCAGAACCTTCCGTGCCAGAACCTTCCGCTCCGGCCATGGCTGCCCCGGTGCAAACGCTCCCGGAGCCCGTCGTCCCCCTGCCGCCGACGGTTGAATCGGTTACCGCCGCCCCTGTTGCTCTGCCCGCCCAGCCTCCAGAGGTTTCGGCCCCGCCTGCTTTATCGGTGGTGCCGCCATCGGCGACAGTCCAGCCAGCCAGTACAACGCCCAAGGATGATTTTGAATCGGTGATGGATACGGTGATGCGTGATTTGGAAGCTCCCCCGCCGACGTTGCCCACCGCTCCGGTGATTGAGACGCTTTATGAGCAGTCCCCGGTGTCGGCTGCCCAGCCCATGAATCTGGACTTGGTGAACTCACTGGCCGATTTGTGCGATCAGGCCCATCCCGGCAGTTCCGAGGATTATTTGCTGCTGGCTGCCTACTACCTCAGTCAGGTGGAGGCGCAAGCCTGTTTCTCCCTGAAGCGGATTAACGCCAATCTGGTGAAATCCGGTCTGACGCCGGTGAACCACAGTGCCCTGGAGGCGGCCTTGTCCCGGGGGTATTTGTCCATGGTGCCGGATTTAAGCGGTACTGCGGAAGTCAGCGAGTACAGCCTGACCGATGATGGGCTGGCTTTCGTCAACCAGTTATTTTAAGGCAAGGCTCCCTTCGCCACACGTTTGTAACTGTTTGAGTACAGCGGGTTAAGGATAGATGCTGGGCAACTTTGCCAAAAGCTGTTCCACAGTTTGTTTGAGCTGAGCGCAGTTTTACAAACGTGTGGTGAAGGGAGCCCTGCCTATTTTAAAGGGTGAGCCTCCCGGTTTTGGACTTTCCGATATCCCCCAGGCAATGGATTCTGAAATTGCGAATCCTGTTTTTACAGGCTGAAAAGCACTTTTTTTTCTGTTAATCTTTTATTGAAATAGGCTAATCCAACAGTCGGGAAATTCACTCGAAACCTCTGGTAAATTTCCTCCGGGCAGATTGGCAAAGATGGTCAGGCAAGGTCCTGCCAGAGTTCTCGTTGCCGCCGGGCCTGCCCCACCCCTCTCTCACCCACGACACCAATCGAAGGTACTAACGTCTTACATCATTCCCTCTCGTTAAAAGCACCTCTTGCAAGAAGGTACCATTATGGAGGATAACGACTTGGCTATCGAGCTTCGCTTGCCGGATCTGGAAATCGAAAGCGGTATTCACGACACCAGCAAGGTTAAAATTTTTACCGGGCGAGCAAACCCCCGTTTGGCTCAGGAAATCGCCCGTTATCTCGGTACCGAACTCAGCAAGGTGGAAATCAAAAACTTCAGCGATGGGGAAACATACGTTCAGGTGAAGGAAAACGTGCGTGGCTGCGATGCCTTTATCGTGCAGCCCACCTGTAACCCGGTGAACGACAATATTATAGAGTTGTTGATGATTATTGATGCCCTGAAGCGGGCCAGCGCCAATACCATCACCGCGGTCATTCCCTATTATGGCTACGCTCGTCAGGATCGTAAAACCGCCGGCCGTGAGCCTATCTCCGCCAAGTTAATGGCTGATCTCATCACCACCGCCGGGGCTACCCGGGTGGTGGCCATGGACTTGCACACCGGTCAGTTACAGGGCTTTTTCAATATTCTGGTGGATCACCTGTATGCCACCCCGGTCTTGCTGCGCTACATTCAACAGAAAAATCTGGAGAACATTGTGGTGGTCAGCCCCGACGCCGGTGGCGTGGAGCGGGCCCGGGTTTACGCCAAGAAGCTGAACGCCCCCATCGCCATCATCGATAAACGCCGTAGCGCCCACAACGTGGCCGAAGTGTTCAATATTATCGGGGACGTGCGTAACCGGACGGCCATTATTGTGGATGACATGATTGATACGGCTGGCACGGTCTGCTCTGCGGCCCAGTTGATTTTAAACGAAGGGGCCGAGGCGGTGTACGCCATGGCGGCCCATCCGGTTTTCTCCGGCCCGGCTGTAGACCGTATTGCGGACTCCGTCTTTAGCGAAGTGATTGTGACCAACTCCATTCCGCTGAGTCCCGCGGCTCAGGAACTGGAGCGTACCGGAAAAATCGTGCAGCTCTCCATAGCGCCAATCCTGGGCGAAGCACTGGGCCGGATTCACGATCACCAGTCTGTCAGCGAGATGTTCCAGTAAGCGGACAGGCGTTTCCAGCGCTGGGCTTTGAGAAATCGGGCATTCACGTTTCAGGGTGGCCATTCACGGCCTGAGAATAGACCCTGCTGGTTCTTTCATCGTATGATGAGGCATTCATCTTTTACTTCTTGGAAGGAGTGTGACTGCCATGCCCAAGCTGGAGTATTTTGTCCCCGTTAATGCCTCCCTGCAAACCATTTGGGACGTACTGCTGGATCGCATTGAGCATCCGGAACGCTACATGCAGGGCATCGACTCCTTTGAGTTTGTGGAGAGTACCGAAGATTACGCCGTGCGAGAGATCCTGATTCAGGGTTTTCCACTGCGGGAGCGAATTACCATTGATGAGCGGCTGGGCGAGGTGCGCTACGCGCTGGAGGATCATCCGCTGTTTCAGGGCGCTGTCTATAATGCGCTGATTCCCCCTGCCAATGACGATCCCAAGGCCTTGCCGGTGGTGCAGTTCCGCATGGACTGGCAACCGCTGAACAGTGAGGCCCAATCCGCAGAAGCGGAGGGTGCGCCGTTGCTGGAGGCCTCCCTGAAAGACGCGGTGCATTACGTGCGCGATCTGGCCGAGCATATTGAAGCGAAGAAAAGTCAGGCTGAACCCCAAACAGGGCTGCCATAAAGATTGCACGTGAGTGCAGGGTTAAGGTTTGAACGCGCTGGGCTTTAGAATCAGGTGATTCAGAGCATCCCGATAATCGTGAACGTCTTGCTCCGTTTTTTCCAGCATCTGGGCGGCCTCAAGGGCCTGAGGAGACAGAGCTGCTTTGGGATGGGCGCTGTGCGGTTGCCGGGTACCTTCCATGGCCTGCTTTAAAAAGTCGTCAACCGCCTCCAGGTTACCCTGATAGCTTTTGAGTCCGGCGCTTAACCCCTGGGTGTTGGTAAAGTGCTTGGGCTGATGACTGTTTAGATCTTGTAAAAACCACTGGCGCAGGGTTTTGGACAAGCCATTGTTGAAAAAATCCAGGGCCTGAAGGGTTAAAGCCCGGGCCTGCGGGTTGGGTAAATTGCTCAGGTGGTTCTGCATCAGTTGTCTAAAGTCCTGCTGAACGGCTTGCTCTTCATCGTTGAGCAGGCGCAGGATTTTTTGACTGATGGTGAGCTTCTGCTTGTCCGAGGGAAGCTGAATGCTGCGTCGATCCAGAAGTCCGCTTTTGATGGGTTCCGGCCGGTGAACGGCCTCTTTCAGGGATTGACTGCTCCTGCTGAGGGCCGAGAGTCGCCGGAAAATATTGCTGGTGCTGCTGCTGGTGCTGGAAAGGGTCACCGGGTGAGAGTCCAGCGTGTCCAGTGTCGTGGATTCGCTGGTCAGTCTGGAGGACTCGCCTGTGGGAGAGGGGTAGCGGGCGGCAAAGGTCAGCCGCTTGGGCTGGAATTGTTGAACCGGCGAAAAATGCCCTTGTTGACTTTGGGTATGGCTCAGGGTTCGAAGGCCTCTCAAGCCCGCTCTTAAAGTCACAGTAGTCAGCAACCGTTAATCCTCCTTCGGGTTAATCGCGCGGGTTAATCGCGGTTAAATGGGTTGAAGATGTTATTTTTTAACTACATATCCAGTGGATGACGAGAAAACTGAGGGGTACTGGGGCGAATTTAAATCAGATGTGATGACCCAAAATCCTGCGATTCAGACGACCCAGAATAAATTTTGACGTTGGCAAATTGTCACTCCGCAAACATGGCCGCCACGTCAAACAGGGCAATCATACGGTAAAAAGACGTGAACCGCAACTGAAACGTTAGTGAAAGAAAAACGCTCATGATTAAAAATTGCGTTTCACATTGCTTTTGGCGCTCTCAAGTGCCCGGGAAAACCAGCGGGCAGTTTGCCAGCTGGATGAAATTACGCAACAGTTGGCCGCCTTCGGGGGTTCCCACCGATTCCGGATGAAATTGCACCCCGTACAGCGGACGATCTCGATGGGCCACCGCCATGATCAAGGGTGTGGGTTCCGTGGGGGTCGGTTCCGTCTCGGCCAATACTGCCCAGTCCCGCGGTAGGCTGGCCGCTTCAACCATCCAGGAATGGTACCGCATGACGGTGAAGGGATTGGGGAGCCCGGCCAGCAACGGATGGTTTTGTACAATGCGAACCGCCGAGGTTTTGCCGTGCATGATTTGGGGGGCCGGAACCACTTGTCCGCCCAATGTGTAAACCAGTCCCTGATGACCCAGACAGACGCCCAGAATGGGACAGTTTAACTCTTGTTGGCGTTCAATCACGGTTTTGCAAATGCCAAAATCCTGCGGGCGGGACGGATGCCCGGGCCCTGGGGAGATGAGGATGCCTTGAGGGCTAAGGGTCTTTACGGCCTCCCAGTCCAGCTCATTGTTGCGATGAACCCGCACCGGCAGGCTAGTTCTGGCCTGTACCATCTGGTACAGGTTGTAGGTAAAGGAGTCGAAGTTGTCGAGAATCAGGAGGCTCAAAAGCGGGGACTTTCCGAGGTTGGGTGCTTGGGTGTCTCCAAATTAACCCAGACCGGCCCCGGGCTCAAGGCGCTAGAAGATGACCTGAAACCGCCCGTTTTCGTCGTTTTCATCCAGAGAAACGCTCAGCTGAACGGGGTCTTTGGCGGAAACGGGCCCTATCTTCCGGGCGGGCAGCCTAAAGCGTTTGAGCGGGCTGAGGTACTCCACGGTGGGCTCATCGGCCTGTGCTTTGGGTAGGGGAATCCATTTGCCGGGCAGCGGGCCTGCTTTTTGTACCTGCTCTCTGTTCAGGCTGAAACAGTCCCCTGTTTTACGATCCACGATGAGGTGGCTGTTTCTCAGGCGCTCCCAATGCGTTTTTACACTGCTTGCGGCAGTGTGTGTCGGGCCGTAGCGGGACTTCCCAGGGGTGGGCGCTCCGGGGATGGCCGGTGGCCCGGAGGGAGAACCCATGGCGATTGGGCTTGTACTCAGTTTCATTCGTTTCTCTCTCTCTCTCTCTCTCTCTCTCTCTCTCTCTCTCTTTGGCTGACCTGTAGCCATCGTTTCGGGATTTTCTCTTCTGGTTTTTCCTGCTGGTTTTGTTCAGGTGCCCTTTTTCGGTGTGCGATAAGCCCATGTTTACGTAGCCGGTTGCCAGACTGGGAGGCTCAGGCTTCCAGATCCAACCGCTGTTGGCTCCAGAGTTTTGGTAAATCCTCGGTGGGAAACACCTCCAGTTCCTCGGTGTAGCCATCGGGCAGCAAGCTGGTAAATTCCACCACAATGTCCATTTCTGGCGACTGGTTGGCTTTGGCCCTTTCCTGCTCCGACTGAAAGCGGCGTATGGCCAGTTGCCAGGGACGGTAGGCCCTGCCGTGCTGTTTGGCGGGAGCTGTGTTGGCGCTTTCGGGGTCTGCCGGGGACACCGCTTCGGCACTGCTTTTTTCAGAGGGCAAAGGCCAGAGAATGGGACCCCTCAGTCGCACCAGCACTCTGCCTTCCTTGTCTTGCAACGGAGCGGCTGACAGTTTGATTTGATGAAAGCCATCCACAAAGCTCAAACGACCCGCATGCGGGTTTTTCTGCAGCTTGTTCTCAAAGATCAGCTTCGCCTGTTCGGCGGTGACCACTTGCGGATATTGGCCGCGATCCACTTTGAAGTAAGTTTGGGTGGGCGGGTGGTACAGCACATATTTCAGTGTGTAGTTTTTCAGGCCATAGGGGTTGCCATTGGCTCGCTCACTCTCATGACTCAGAGTTTCAAAAACGCGCTGGGTGGTCACGCGCTTCTCCTGTGGGGGAACCGGGCGGGTGGGATGATGGGGGCGAACCAGTGGCGGGATATTGTCGGCTTTTTTACGGGAGGCGCCGTCATTATTCTGTGAGTGCCGCCAGGGGAAATGGGGGCTGGCTACAGCCTGAGGGATCAGCGTGCGCGTCATCATAATGTGAATCGACTCCTTCCATTGGTAAATGCAAATTGTTCGCTCTCTGGTCGTAACCAGCGTCTTACTAACCCGTCCTGGCCGCTGGCTGGAGATCCATTACACTCCGGGCCAATCCCCCCAAAAAAATCATTGCAACATTATTGTGAAATCATTATGAAATGACTGCGATGGCATTCCAGAACCATTTGGTAATCGTTGGCATCGGCACCCACTTGTTGAACGCTGTCAAAAACAAAAAAACAATCCGACCTGAATTCGATGTTTTCTTTTTAAGGTAAAAGGGAAGCAGGGGCAAGAACTTTTTTGAGAATTACTCTCATTAGTACTTTACAAGTGAGAATCTTTATCATTTAATTTGACTGTTGAGAATTATTCTCAGCCAATTGGGTTTCCTATATCAACCGAATCGTCAGATCAGTTATTGCAAGTCAGCGGCCCTGTTTCAACATCAGTCGGGGCCTTTCCAGGAGTGCATCGGCATGGATTTGAGCAGTGCGAAAGTAAACCTGAGAGCCCTTGGGCATTATCTGGATCAGCCCAATGTGGTTCGCTCCTCCACCAAGGTGGCTGGCGCTGCGGGCGTGGTGGGTTTGGGGGCCTTAATGGGCTACGATGCCTGGAAGGCCATACCGCAGGATCGAAAAAAAGTGCTGATTCGGGATGGCATTGTGCTGGGGGCCACCACGGCGGGTACCCTGGCTGCCGCCGCTGTATTGATGAAGCCTCCCAGCCGGAAGCTGATCCAGTATGAAATGAAAGAGCTGGGCGAAAAGCTGGTGAAGTTGAAGGATCAATACCCGGTCATTCAGCAACTCCTGAAGGCCCAGCCCTTTGAACAACGCCAGCAGTTGAGCGTGCGGGAATTCAAGGATTTGATTCAGGGTATGCGGGATACCCCGAAGCTGAATAAAGCCCTGGATAAAGCCAAGGTTGAAGCGGATCTGGATGAACTGTTGCCCATTGGGGATAACGAAGTTTTGGAGGGTAAAGACTTTAAGCAACTCTCTAAAGCCATTTGGCAAAAGCTGACCAAGGTGGAGCAAAAAGGCGACATTTCGGTGAAGGAAGGCGAGCTGTGGAAAATGCGCGACTTCTTCAGCGTGGGTCTGGCCTCGGTCATCAGTGGCGGGTTGGGTGGCGCGTTGGCCAATAAAATCAACCATGTGCAAGATCCCGATGCCAATGTGAACATGTGCAAAGAGGGGATTTTCCAGTTTGTGGCCAATATCGCCCTGTGCGCGGTGGGGGCTTCGGCGGGGCTGGTGGCTGTGGAATTACCCCAGGTACAGGGCGCTTTGCAAAAGCTGGGGACTTCCGGGGCTAAAGTGGGCAAGTTTGGCATTATTGGCGCCGGCCTGAGTCTGGGCATTCTGGGAGGCGGAAAAATCGCCAACCAGTTGGGCACCAAAGTGGTCAATCCCTTCTTTGATAAAATGCAGGGCAAAGTTCCCCAGCCGCAGAACGCCCCTGAAAAGCGGCGCATTGAATTTGCGGACGCCATTTTGCACGTGGACGATTTGCCCACGGCCTTGGCCTTGGCCGGAATGGAAATTATGGAGCCCTTTATCCCCCTGTTTTTTGCCTTTTCGGGTTACCGCACCGGCATTGGTTACCGCAATCATGAAACCGCTTCAGACAATGCCTCCACCGCCAAATTTACCGGACAGGTTACCCCCCCGCTGACCCCGCCGTTGAATCAGGCCAACGGTTCGCCGAACGTCCAGACGGAGAGGGCATACCCCTATGCCCGGTATCGTCCTTAACGGGCGGGCGTTGGCACCGGTGTGCCGCAGTTGTTTGCAGTGCCCGATTGTTTGCAGTGAATGTGCAAGGAGATTGGATACAGAGAGCGCAGTTAGAAATTGAAAAACGAACGCTGGCAATTCCAGTGGATTTCATGGGTGAGGGGCTTATCAGGAAGCTGGAGGATTACACCAAGCTGAGCTTCCGAGGTACAATAGGAAAGTGAGGGGAATTTTTCCCCAGGGGCCAGACATTGTTCTGCCCCTTTCTCATTTTTTGGGCCTATTTTTATTGAGGGCTGTTTTTTTCAAGTAAGTTACTTGCGAGCCAGGCGGGACTTGGGGTCCAGAATATCCCGCACGGCGTCGCCCACCACGTTAAAGGCCAGTACCGCCAGAAAAATCAGGAAACCGGGCATCAACATCCAGGGGCGTTCAATAATGTTGCTGATATCCTGGGCCTCTTTCAGCATGTTGCCCCAACTGGCGTCCGGTTGCTGAATGCCCAGCCCCAAAAAGCTGAGGCCTGATTCCGCCAAAATGTAGCCGGGCACGCTGAGGGTTAGGGCCACCATCAGGTAACTGGTGGTTTGGGGCAAGATATGCCGCACAATAATGGTAAAGGGATTCATGCCAATGGCCCGGCTGGATTCGATAAACTCTTCGTTCTTGATAGACAGCACCATGCCCCGTATAACCCGACTGAGCCCCGCCCAGCCGATAAAGGCCAAAATCAGCACCACCAGGGCAAAACGCTGGGTACTGGGCAGGCCGGGCGGCAAAATGGCCGCCAAACCAATCAGCAGGAAAAAACTGGGAATGGACATCACAATTTCGGCAATGCGCATCATTAAATCATCCACCTTGCCGCCAAAGTAACCGGCCAGCCCGCCGTAAATCATGCCGATGGGAAACACCACAAACAAACTGAGGAAGCCGATGGTCAGCGAAATTTGCCCGCCATACAGCATGCGGGAAAATACGTCTCGTCCGTTGATGTCGTTACCCAGCAGGGAAATCTGGGCAGGGGCGTCCACCCCGAACAGGCGAATCGTACCGGGAATCAGCCCGAACAGGCGGTAGGGTTCCGCCGTTGGAAACAGGCGAATGGGGTATTTCTCGCTTAGGATTGGGGTAAATTCCTGGGTAAAGGTGGCCGGGTTATAGCGTTTTTCGTAGCGGAACACATACGGCCAGGTCAGCCCGCCGGTTTCATCCAGCATATAGACCGGGGTGGGCGGGGCTTTGGCCAGACTGCGATCAAAATGCGATTCGCTGTAAGGGGCCAAGAAATCGGCCAGCGCCACCATCAGATAGAGGCCAACCAGCACCAGCAGGGAGACAAAGGCCACCCGATCCCGGTACAGCCGCTGGTACATCTGGCGGATTAAATTCAGTTCGGGGGTGTTGGGCTGTTTGTTCAGCATGGCCGGGCCTTCCTTACAGTTCAATCCGGGGGTCGGCAAACTTCAACAGAATATCGGCCATCAGGTTGCCCAGCACCAGCATGACAGCGGACAGGATGATGGTGGACATGACCAGATTGGTATCGGTTTCCAGCACCGCCTTGTAGGCCAGTTGTCCCAGACCCGGAAAGCCCAGCACGGTTTCAATGAGGATGGCCCCGCCCAGTAGGGATGAGAACTCATAGCCCAGCATGGTGATTAGCGGGTTGAGGGCGGTACGCACGGCGTGTTTGTAGATGACCACATGCTCCGGCAGGCCTTTGGCCCGGGCCGTACGCACATATTCGGCGGCCAGTACATCCAGCAGGTTCCCCCGCATTTGCCGCTGAATGCTGGAGAGAGAGCCCACAATCAGCACCGTGGCAGGCAGGGCCAGGTGCAGGGCCCGATCCCAGAATTTTTCCAGAACGTTCATGCTGGGGTAATTCTCGCTTTGAATGCCGCCCAGGGGAAACCAGCCGGTTTTTACGGCGAAGACAGCCATCAGCAAGGCCAGTAAAAAACCGGGAAAAGACATGCCCACCGAGGCCAGCACGGTCATGGCCCGATCGGTGTAAGAGCGCCAGTGTAGGGCGGCAAAAATGCCCAGGGGCAGGGCCACCAGCCAGGAGAAGAAGAAGACCACCAGATTGAGTTGCACGGTATTCCAGCCCCGTTGAACCAATAGCTCCAGAACGTCTTCATTGGCAAAGGTTTTGCCCAGGCTGGGGGTGAAAAATCCGGCCAGATTTCCGCTTTTCAGTGCTTCCGGGTGAAATGAGAAAAAATTGGTCAGCCAACGCCAGTACTGGATGTACATGGGCTGATCCAGTCCCATCATGTGCCGTTGCTGGGCTTTGGCCGCTTCCGAAATTTGCGGGTTGGTCTCGATTCCGGCCAGCGGGTTAATGGGGTTCTTGATGCGCACGGCGTCCAGGAGATGCCATTGTCCACCGGGGGTGGGAATGTTGATGGGCCCAACGGTAAAGTCGTAGCGCATCATGAAAAAGGCGATCATGGAGATGATCAGCAGGGTGGGAATGGCTGCCAGCAGTCGTTTCAAAATGTACTGTGGAATGGACATGGAACTCCGCCTGCAAAAGTCTTTTCGGAAGGGGGCCACTGCCTGACGGGATGGGCGTGGGGCCGTTTTAGGCTTCCAGTTTTATGGTTCAGGGAGGATTCCTGGGCCAGGATAAGGGCGGGCCATGAATCCTCTTTTGTATTATAAGATCATAGACCAATTTAAACGCTGGGGATATTAAATCCCGGGAATACGCCAGGCCCCTTGGGTTGAAGCCACGTTTGAGTTGGCGTGTTTCGCCGGATGGCAGAGAATCGCCGGAAATTCGGCACCCCAGAGATCCTTGTCAGATATCCTTGAATGAAAGGTGGTTTGAGCATGAGTCCAGATTTACGAACGCTGCAATTTCGCCCGGAGGACTCTCCGGAGAGCTTTGCCAAGGCTCAAGCCCTCAGGAATTCGGTATTTATAGAAGAGCAGGGGATTCCGCCGGAGTTGGAGTGGAATGAATTGGATGCGGAGGCCGTGCATTGGTTGTTATTCCAGGCAGAATCCGGGCAGCCCGTGGCTACGGCCCGGATACTTTCTTATCAGGAGGCTTGTCAGGCCCGTCCGGTGGCTAAAATTGGACGGGTGGCTGTCAGTCAGGCTTGTCGGGGGCAAGGCATCGGCGAAAAACTAATGCGTGAGATGCTGTCTTATGCCAAGACAGAGGGCTTTCAGCAGGCCATTTTGGACGCCCAGAACCGGGCCGTGCCTTTCTATGAGCGTCTGGGTTTTGTGAAAGAGGGCTTTGAGTTTATGGAGGCAGGCATTCCCCATTACCGCATGCGTCTGGTTTTTTGACCCGGCCAATGCCTGTTCGGCGGGGCACCCGCCAGATATAATGATGCCAATCCAGAGAGCCGTATGACTGGCCGATGAAAAGGAGCGCCTGCTATGTCCAACTATATCGCTGAGTTTCCCAAGTACCGTAAATGGGCCGTGGTGGGGGTTTCCGAAGATCGGGCCAAATATGGCAACAAGATTTACCGCGATATGCGGGACGCTGGCTACACCGTGTTTGCCGTGCATCCCAAGCTGCAAACCGTGGAAGGCGATCCTTGCTACGCTTCCGTGAAGGATTTGCCGGAAATCCCCGATGTGGTGGATTTGGTGGTGCCGCCTGCCGCTTCCCTCAAGGTGGTGGAGGACTGTCTGGCAGCGGGCATTAAACGCATCTGGTTCCAGCCCGGTTCAGAATCCGATGAGGCGGTTCAAAAAGCCAAAGATGGCGGCATGGAAGTGGTGCATGACGCCTGCATCATGATCCAGAAACAGGCCTGGGCCTGATAGCTGCTCTCCTAGGGTGGGTCAATGCCAAGTTGTTGCCTGATCCAGGGGACGGTTTGCTGGGCGATAAAACCGCCCATGATGGGCAAGGCCGCTGTTTTGACCAGAAACACGGGTTGTATCAACAGTTTTAAGTTGTCGATCAACTTAAACTGATCCAGGGCCTGCCAGATTTCTGAAGGGACTTTCTTGCCCAGTTGCCGGTTTCGAATGCCACACAGGGCCAGCACCATGGCCATAGGGGCCAGGGCGGGGAGCATTTTTAAGATCAAAACGGCGGTGGCGCCTTCTTTAAAGGCCTGTTGGCTGTTTAGCTCCTTGTCCAGTAACTCTTGATAAGCCTGATGGGGATTGGTGATGGGTGGCTTGGCCAGTTTCAACCGTTGCCGCAGGGTGGGCGGTTTGGGTTGAAAAAGCCCTTGCCGGGCTTCTTCTTTTGCTTTTTTGACTTCTTCAAACCGGCTGGCAGCGTGACCCACGAACCAGGGGCCCAGAGCCATGCCTGCGGAAATGCCGATTAAGGCGGTGCCCGTCACGCTGGTTAAAAAGGTGGGAAGGGGCTTTAGCAGGGCCTTGGTCCACCTCATGTTGTTGGGCCGCAAAACTGCCTCCTGAGTGGCCACCAAATCCTGAATGAAATTACCTTTAAATCTTCCCGTTTTTTTAAGTGAGGCTTTGTTGGAGTAGGACTCCACGCCCCAAATGGGCAAAGCGGCGATTAGGCTGAACAATAAACCGTTTTTGACCCCAATGCCTACCCCGTGTCTCCCTTTTAGCGTTTGATCCCCTAAAGGCGTTTGTGAAGGATTCGGCTTGGGTGGGATTATGGATGTGGATATGGACGGAGTGGGCTGTGTGGGCAACCGGAAATAGCCTGAGGCCGGTGACGGTGTGGCCGGATGCTGCGGGACAGCAACGACGCCCCTGGGGCCTGCGGCGGTAGGCAGTGAGCCGGTCGAGGCTGGTGGGTACGGGGCTGGCGGATAGGGATAGGATAATAGTGGATTCGGCCATTGCGGATTTAGCCATTGTGGATTCAGCCGTGGTAGTGGAGCAGGCAGCATTATGAAACCCTTTGGATTGCAGCAAATCACATTAAATTGATTGAAACAAACCCAAACAGGAAGCACAATTGTCAGTGACTTTCCGGTTTACAGAATGGACAGTTGAAGCGCTGGCTGGCCTGTTTTCTCATATTAAAAACGGGTTCGTTTGGATACAATAGCCATGCGCTTACCAACCGGAGAGCCTCGCCATGTCACCCGCGGTTAATGAACCTTCCCCGTCCAGACCAGAACTCAAGCCCACTAAAAAACCACCCATCGTGGTGGGGATTACCGGAGCGTCTGGCAGTATTCTGGGCTTCCGCCTGATTGAAGAGCTGCTGAAACTGGGTCAGAGGGTACAGCTGGTCATTACCGAAAAGTCCTATCAGGTCATTTTTGAGGAAACCGGCCTGAAAATGGGCGGGCAAAACAAGGCCCTGCGGGTGCTAGACCATCTCAATCTACCTGAATCCATGGTGGATTTGCTGGACGTGTTTGAAAACAACCGGCTGGATGCGGCACCCTCCAGCGGCACGCACATGACGCAGGGCATGGTGGTTATTCCTTGCTCCATGGGCACTTTGGGTCGCATCGCCAACGGGATTACCGACACGCTGGTGGCTCGGGCCGCCGATGTGACCCTGAAAGAGCATCGCAAGCTGGTGGTGGTGCCACGGGAAAGCCCCTTCAACCAGATTCATCTGCGTAATTTGAGCATGCTGGCCCAGTGTGGGGCTGTTATTCTGCCACCCATGCTGACCTTCTACCTGCCGGACTTTGGCAGTATTGACGGGCAGATTAACTATACCATTGGTAAGGTGCTGGACCAGTTTGGGCTGGGGCATGACCTGTATACCCGCTGGGGGCAACATATCCCACCGGCTGGGGCATCATCGGCCCCGGGGCAAGGCTAGGCACTCCGCCTGCTGTAGCCAACGCGGGAGCTGGAGCCGAGCTTGTCATGATGGCAGGCGTGTTGTGGCTTGTCGGTAGTGGCCTGCCATACCCATAGTAGCCAAGATAAGCATAGCCAGGATAAGCGAGAGTGGACGTGAGGGTTGCAATGCCCGGTTGTGGCGTTGGGGGACTGGCAACCGGCGGGCTGTTATCCCGGTTGGGAAAGGCCTCGTTCACCATTTGCGGAAACTGCCCTTCCAGCTGACGGGTAACCCCTTGCAGGCTTTCGGCGGATAAATTGTCGCCCAGTTTTTGCTGAAGCTGATTCCAGGCGCCTGAACTTCTGGAGAGCGCCAGTCCGGCAATACTACTCATCTTGTATAGCCCTTTGTGTTTGTAGCGGCACTAAAACCGGTCAGTCCATTTTGTTGCCAGTTTTTGTTGTCATTATGAGGGAAAGGACGGGGTACCGGGTGTGCAAAAACAAGGATTATTCGGGGAAATCGGTGGGTTCAAAGGGGTAAGGAGCCGGTGGCTGTTTGAAAGTGGATTTGTAAATGAAGGACAAATCAAAGCCGCTGTTGATTTTTTCCAGCTCGTATTTCACGGTAAACATTTCTTGCAGGGCGTTGGCAAATTTTTTGCCCAGTTCCTCCGGGAAGAGTTCGCCGCAGATGTGGCACAACACCGGTTCGCCGTTTTTCAGGCGGATGACGTTGATGTTGAACTCATTGCCGCACTCGCAATGTAAAGTCATGCGGGGGTAATGGGTCAGCTTGGGCTTTCGGAAATCTTCTGGCATACTAGGGATTATAGTACAGCTGGCATGCTTGTCAAAACAGAGGCCAAAGACAACCGACCCGAAAAAGGTCAGTCCCAAAAAGGTCAGTCCACTGAATAACGACTCATGAACCAAAAATCATGAACGAAAAATCATGAACGATAAACGCCATTTAAACCAGGATGCCCGAATCGAGGTGGCACAGTCCCTGCCCATTGCCGAAGCGCTGAGCCAGGCCCGGGAGCAGCACGCCGACGCGGTCAGCTTCAGTGACGTGCAGGGGCGAATTTGGCTGGCTTTTTGCGATGACCTCAGTAAAATGGCCACCATGGGTTTGGGAGAATTACCCGTTGACAGTGTGGCCATTCCGGAGCGCTCTCCCTTGTGTCACGAGAACCGGGCCAATATGCAGGCGACCCTGGATTTGGCCAAACGCTTGTCCGCGTTTTTTCCGGTGTATTTTGTGGCTGCCTTGTACGAATTGCAATCCCTGATTCAGAAGATGGGCCTGAAAGCCTATGTAATCGGTGGCATCACACGGGATTTGCTGCTATATCAGGAAAAACGTCTGTCCGTGCGGGATGTGGACATTACGGTGGAAGGCGATGCTCTGGCTTTGGCGGACTTTTTACTGGCCAATTCCCGCAATTTTACCCTCATCGAGAAGTTTCCCGAGTTTGGTACGGCCAAAATCAGTTACAAAGATGATTTGATGTTTGACGTGGCCTCGACCCGGCAGGAAATCTATCCGCACTGCGGAGCCTTGCCGGTGGTGGTCAACCGGGGAGTCCCGTTGGTGAACGATATTGTTCGTCGGGACTTTACCGTGAATGCCCTCTCATTTTCCGTGCATCATCTGGGGCAAGTGATGGACTTCGCCAATGGCTTGCGGGACATTGAAGTGCGGGAGATTCGGGTGTTGCACCCCATCTCTTTCTTTGAGGATCCCAGTCGTATTTTACGGGCCCTGAAGTTTTGCGCCCGGTTCGATTTTGATTTGGCTGAGGAAACCGCCACCTTGCTTCAGCGGTTTTTGCAGGTGGGGGCCGCCTGCTATAAAGGCGGCGGGGAGCGAATCAAGCAAGAGCTGAAAGGCTTTTTGCGGGTGGAGGAATCACCGGCCAAAAGTAACTGGCTGCGTTACTTTATGCAGCACCAGTGTTACCGACTGTTTAATATGGAAACTACTTTTTCTCCCAGCCCGGAATTGATTGAGAAACTGGCCGGGCTTGGGCCTTTTTTGCCGGAATTGATGGACCCACTGAGTCCTTTTCTGGATGCCGATTTTGTGTTTGATGTTTACCTGTGCTTTTTGTTTCGGGATTTTGAACCGGAAGACTTTCAGAAAACGCTGGCCCGTTTGGGGTTAACCCGCAACGAGCGGGAGTTTGTGGAGCAGTTCCGCAAATTGAAGGATGGGGTGCCCGAGCGCTTTAGCACCTTGCATGAGTATTCATCGCCGGGGGCCATTTACGATCTGTTCCATGGGCTGCACTTGATTACCGTGGTGGCTTGTATTCTGGAATTGGCGCTGGCCGGGGGAAATCGTTATAAAATCGTGCTGGAAGCCTTTGTAAAATATAAGCGCAAGTGGGAAAAAACCGAGGTGGAGCTGGATGGCAATGATTTAATCGGCTTGGGGGTGCCCGAAGGCAAGGTGATTGGCCAGTTGCTGGATCAGTTGTTGCATGCCAAGCTGGCCGGGCATGTGCCGGATCGGCTGGAAGAGGTGCAATACATCCAGAATCAGCTGGCTGCCCACGCGGAGCGTATGGCCGAGTTAAAAGCCGAGTCAGGGCGGGATCATCACCCTGAGGCGGGGGGCTAGGCGCATGTGGGAGGTGAAGCCACCCGATCGAAATCTGCTGGATGCCCGGGGCTTGCTGGTGGTCGGCACCCATGCCAAATGCGGCAAAAGCGTGGCTTGTGCCGGGCTGGCCGGGGTATTGAATGATCTGGGTTTTACCGTGCAGGCCATCAAACCTTTCAGCTTTCAGCCGGAAGTGACCATTCGGGATGGTTATGAGCAGGCCTTTTTTGATCGACTCAGCCCGCCCAAACAGCCGTTGGAATTATTTTCCAGGTCCTCTCCCCGCAAGGTGACCGCCGGAGATTGGCAGCATTTGCAGGAGCTTTGCCGCAAGCGGGTCTATCCCTATATTCTGGAGGCCCCCGGCAGTTTGGCCTCACCCATTCGCTTTGTCGATCTGGCGTTGAATGACGCCGTGGATTTGTCCAGAGCGCTGGAGATTCCTTTGGTGTTGGTGACGGCCAAAATGCCTGACCTCATTGGCACCATGACCCCCATGTTGTCCTATCTGTGGTCTCGGGATGCCAAAGCCATCGGCTGGTTGGCCGTGGAGACCCAACCGGCCCGAGTGCCCGAATGGGAGCAGGATGTTCTGTTTCTACGAGGCCATACGGACGTTCCCTATCTGGGAGAGATTGCCTACAGCCCCAGTATCTCGGTGGAAGCCTTGCAGCAGGGCAATCTGTTCCGCAATACGGAACTGGGCGTGGACTTATTGCCCATTCAGCAGGCCCTGAATTTGCTAGTGCCCTATTAACTTCTTTTCTCTTATCTTCTCTTTTCAGGCTCCTTTGACAAACGCCACCGATCCCAATCCGTGACCTCAGCGTATAATGGGCAGTACTATGAGCGCAGAATCCCCCATCCCCGACGATCAGTCCCCCGTCCCGCAAGCCAAATCCAGCCGGACTCCCAGCCTGTTAAAGGCCGCCGGGCTGATTGCCGTGGTCACCATTTTTAGCAAGCTGTTGGGGTTTATTCGGGATTGGGCGGTCATGTACGCTTACGGCACCTCGCTGGTCAGCGACGCTTATTACGCCGCCTTTCAGTTGCCTTCTTTCGCCATTATTTTGCTGGGTGGGCTGGGCGGGCCGTTTCACACGGCCACGGTGGCGGTTTTTTCCCGCCTGATTCAGGATCAGGAGGCCCCCTCCGAGCGTGCCAGACGTTTGGCCAGTACGTTTATCACCCTGACCGGCATTGTCTTTACCGTCTTGTCGGTTCTGACCTTTTTGCTGGCCCGTCCCATCATGGGGCTGATTTTGCACGGGGCGGCCCCCTCCCTGATTGATTCCGCCGCTGCCCAACTGCAAGTGATGAGTCCCTGTATTTTGGCCGGTGGGGTGGTGGGCATTTTGTACGGGCTATCCAATATCTACAATTGCTTTGTGTGGCCCTCCTTATCGCCGGTGGCTATGAGTGTCACGATCCTGCTGGGGCTGTGGCTGGTGCCCGGCGACACCACGGGCATGGTGCTGGCCTGGTCGACGTTGGCCGGTGGCATTTTGCAGGTGGTGATGCAGTTGCCGGAATTTTTCCGCCAGAAGTTTACCTTAAAGCCCGCTTTGGACTGGAAAGCGCCGGAAATTCGTCAGGCCGGTGAATTGTTGTTTCCGGCCACCGTGGGTACCACCATTGGGCAACTGGTGACCTATGTGGATATGTTCTTTGCCGCTTCGCTGGGAGCAGGGGGCTGGTCGGCGGTCACGCTGTCCAATCGCCTGGTGCAGTTGCCACTGGGTGTGCTGCAAACCGCTTTGCTGGTTCCTATTTTCCCCCGGTTCAGCCGGGCTGCCGCGGATGGCAACTTTGAAGAGATCAAGCGCACCTTTAAAACCGGGGTGATTTCCCTGTGGCTGATCAGCATTCCTCTGCTGATTTTGATGATGATGTACACGGAACCACTCATCCGGCTGATTTTCCAGCACGGCAAGTTCGATGCCAAGGCCACCGAGCTGGTGTCGCTGGCCTTGGTTTATCAGGCTTTGCAAATTATTCCCTACTTTGCCAGAGATTCCATTACCCGTGTGTTTTATGCCTTTCAGGACTCCCGCACCCCGTTGATGGTGGGCTTATTGGCCATTGGGGTCAAAGCGGTTCTTAACTGGTTGCTGGTGACGCAACTGCACTTGGGCGTGGGGGGCATTACCGCGGCCATTACGCTGGTGACCTTTATCAACATGACCTTGCTGGGCATTCTCTCTAAAAAACACATCCCTGATTTGGGCTTTGCGGAAATGGTGCTGCCCTTTGGCAAGTTGGCCATGGCGGGTGTACTCATGATGGTGACTTGCTTCGGCACTCAGTGGCTGTTGCAATTAACGCCCTTGACCCAAGGGTTACCGGTGGCGCCTGCCTTGTGGGAATACGGGCGGATTGCCCTGGCTGCCGCTGTTGGCATTGGGGTGTACGTGCTGGTGACCTTGCAATTGAAGGTCAGTGAGGCCCAGTATCTGCAGGAACGCATTGGCGGACGCCTGCTGAAACGCTTTCGCCGTTTGCCATAACGGTGCATGCGTTACCGACGTCTATCTCATCATTAATTGGTTAATTGTCAATCGGTGAGGCAGACCCGTCGCAACCCGTTTATAACTGTTTGAGTACAGCGAGTTATAAATGGATGTTTGGCAGTGCTGCCAGAAATAGTTCTATTGTGTGTTCGAGCTGCACGCAGCTTTATAAACGGGTTGCGACGGGTCTGCCTCACCATAAATTTTTCAGCAGATGCCCGGCAATGGAGGGGTTCTCTTTGAGGCGGCGGGTGCAGTAGGCAAACCAGTCCTGACCAAAGGGCACGTAAACCCGCACCCGGTGTCCGGCGTTCAGCAGAATTTGCCGCAATTCCGGGTCAACGCCCAACAGCATCTGAAATTCATACTCGTGAGGCTTTAACCGATACTGATCAATCAGGCGCAGGGCCTCCCAAACCAGTTCCTCGTTATGGGTGGCGATTCCCACATAGGCTTGCTGCTTGAACATTTCTTCCAGAATAAGGGTGTAATTTTTGTTGATGAGGGTGTGATTGGGCCAGGCCAGGGTGCGGGGCTCCCGGTAAATGCCCTTGCACAGCCGAAAATTGGCGATGCTGTTAATCTTGCTCAAGTCTTTCATAATCTGTCGGGCATCGCCCACGGTGCGGCGCAGGTAGGCTTGCAGCACAATGCCCACGTTATCGAACTGCTTGCGCAACTTTAAATACAGGGCAATGGTGTCGCCGGTGCAGGCCGAATCTTCCATGTCGATGCGCACAAAAATGCGGGCCTTGGCCGCTGTGGCTACCAAATCGTGCATAATCTCATAGCACAGGGTTTTATCCAGCAACAAGCCCATCTGGCTGAGCTTTACCGAAATATTGGCGTCCAGTCGCTCTCTGGCGATGGCCTCCAGCACCGTTTTATAAAGGGCAGCGGCCTGATGGGCCTCTTGCGGCGCGTGAATGAATTCGCCCAACACATCCACGGTGGCCATGGCCCCCTGGGCGTTCAGCCGGCGAACCGTCTCCAGCATTTCCTCCAGGGTTTCCCCGGCCACATAACGCCATGCGAATTTTTTGACCAATGCCTTGGGGGCAAAGGGCAAGGTCAGGACGATGAGTTGATCCAGAATCCGCATGAAGGCCCTCATCTCAAGCCGATTTTTTCAGCTTGAATCTGTGATTATCATAGCTGAAAATGGCTTGGAATCGCTGTGTTTTCCTTCGGTTTCATTTCCTTAATGGACAGTGGCTTAATGGATAGTGGACTGTGAAGGCAGCTTTATTCTGTTTTAAATCCGGGTTTTAAGTCCGGGGCGGCAAAGGCTTGCGAGGAGAGAGCCTGTCCAGCGGGGTCATAGGGCTGCCGGGGCCATTGGCCGGACGAATCCCCAATTCATCCTGGGCGATAATCAGGCGATGGATCTGGCTGGTGCCCTCGTAGAGGTTGAGGACACGGGCATCCCGGTAGTAGCGGGCCGCCGGGTATTCCTCCGAGAAGCCGTAACCCCCAAAAATTTGCACGGCGCTGTTGGAGGCCCGAATGGCCGCCTCTGCGCAGAAGAGTTTGGCCATGGAGGTTTCCCGGGTGTTGCGTACGCCCTTGTCCTTCAGGTCGGCGGCGTGTAGCACCAAAAAGCGACCTGCTTCGCAGTCGGCGGCCATATCGGCAATCAGTTGTTGCAGCATCTGGAACTCACCGATTTTCTGGCCAAAGGCTTCCCGTTCCATAGCGTACCGGGTGGAAATATCAATGCAGGCCTGACTGACGCCCACCGAACCGGCGGCTACGCTGAAGCGCCCCTGATCCAGGCAGTACATGGCCACTTTAAAGCCTTCACCCGGATGGCCCAGCATTTGGGATTTATGTACCCGCACGTTGTCCAAAAACAGTTCGGAGGTAATGGAAGCCCGCAAGCCCAGCTTGGGCTTGATTTCCCGGGTGCTGAAGCCGGGGGTGTCGGTTTCCACCAAAAAGGCGCACATGCCTTTATGCCCCTTCGATTTGTCGGTCTGGGCGATAATCAGCGCTAATTGCGAGATACAGCCGTTGGAGATCCATGTTTTTTGACCGTTCAACACGTAATAATCCCCATCCGGGGTGGCCATGGTTTGCTGATTCCCGGCGTCGCTTCCGGCGTTGGGTTCGGTCAGGCCAAAGCAACCGATGATTTCACCGGTGGCCAGGCGGGGCAGGTAGTTCTTTTTTTGTTCCTCGGTGCCGAAGTACCAAATGGGCTTTTCCACCAGTGAAATTTGCACTGAAAACAGTGTGCGGGTGGAGGAGCAGACCCGGGCGATTTCCTCGGTCATCAGGGCGTAGGAAATATGGTCGATGCCTTGTCCGCCGTATTCCTCCGGCAAAATGGCCCCGAAAAAGCCCTGATCGGCGATTTTTTTCAGCAGGTCAAAATCAAATTTGGAATCCTGATCGTTAATGGCGGCAACCGGGGCAATTTCCTGATCCGCGAATTCCTTGGCCCATTGCCAAATTTGCCGTTGCTCTTCGGTCAATTCAAAATTCATATGCAAGTACCCCGAATCACTCTTATACTAGGTGTTGACTGGTTTTGATGCTTTTTAAAACGTCTTTTAAAACGCCGTGATGCTGGCAGGTGGTGTGACCTCTTATTGAATGGCTTGTCGGGTTGCTGTTTGACCCGGAATGAAATGTACCCTCACGAAGCGAACCACCGCAAGCATCATTATACGTTAAAACACAAACAGGCAACACTGAGGGGTCTCAAACTGTAAAACAGCAGAATTTCGCGGTTGGCGAAATGGCCGCTTCCATTTCGGCTTTTGCGAAACGCTGATCCCCTGTTCGGAGGAGGAAAGCGCCGGGTTAATCTTTTAGGCTGAGAGTGGTTCATCCTCTGTGGAAAGCGAAGGTGTGTTGCGCATGGATTTTACGACCCTGGCCGGTTTAATCCTGGGGCTCCTGATTTTAGGGGCCGCTTTGGTTCTGGGGCATGTCCCGCTGAATACCCTGTTGAATGCGGAAGCCTTGCTGGTGGTGTTTGGGGGCACCTTGACCGCCACGCTGGTCAGTTTCCATGTACCCACGCTGAAGCGGGCGCTGCAGGCCTTGCGGGGCGGCAGTGCGGAAAGTCATCTGGAAACCCGCAAGACCATTCAGTATGTTCTGGAGGTGGTGGGCTTTGTTCGGGATGAGGGTATTTTGGCCCTGCAGCCCATTATTGACAGCATTGAAATTCCCTTTCTGCGCAAGGGCTTGCAACTGGTGCTGGACAACCGATCGGAGCAGTTTATCCGGGACAGTTTATCCACCGAGATTGAGGTCTGCTATCGGGAGAGTCAGGATTGCGCCCGCGTTTACGAAACTGCTGGCGGCTTTGCCCCTACCATGGGGATTATCGGGGCGGTGATTGGCCTGATCCACATTGTGCAAGCGTCCCATCAGCCTGCCATTTTGGGTCAGGGGGTGGCCAGCGCTTTCAGCGCGACCCTGTACGGAGTGGCCCTGTCCAACCTGTTTTTACTGCCCATTGCCGGTAAATTGCGGCAACGGGCCCGGGATGAATGGTTTATGCTGACTTTGCTGCTGGAGGCCATCCTGTGCATTCGGGCCGGTGAGCATCCCATGATTATCGAAGAGCGATTGAACGCCTTTATCTCGGGTTCAGATACCCTGACCGTACCTCGCGCGGGGCGAAAGTCCTACGCCGACAGACCGGATGGGTACGCTACCGCATTGCCGCCACAGGCCGTCTTGCGGGATGATTTTCTGCAAGTGGGCGCCAGTGTGGACATGATGGAATGAAGGGGCAGGCAGTGGCATGACGCACATTGGTAATCGGCGCAACCACGCGGATTCTTCCGCCGTATCCACTGCTCAGGCTGTTCCGGTGAGGGCCTTGTTCCGAAAGCTGGAGACACTGGAACGGGAGATGGAATCGAACGTGCATACCGGCCACAATCGGTGGATGGTACCCTATGCCGATTTGCTGACGCTGTTATTAGGCTTGTTTCTGGTGTTGGTCACTGCCGCCCAGCCAGAGCCACTGAAGCCGCAGCCAGCCTCAAAGCCTGCCGCTCAAGCGGTCGCCACTCAGGCCAAATTAAAGTCTCCCCAAAAGCTGCCGAACGCCCAAAAGACCGGATCGGATTCGCTGTCGGCTCAACTCAGGCAGCGCCTAAAAATGCAAGGTGTGGAAATTCGTCAGCAGGAACGCGGTGTGGTTATTTCACTGAAAGACAACATTTTGTTTGCCCCGGGCAGTGCCGAGTTATCGCCGAAGGCTCGCAACACGTTAAAGCAATTGATCAGTCAACTCAAAAAAACACTGGGCGCTCAGGCTCGGTTAATCAGAGTAGAAGGCCACAGCGATAACACGCCCATCACCACATCCCGCTACCCCTCCAACTGGGAATTATCCACGGCTCGGGCCACCAATATCGTGCGCTACCTGATCGAGGGCAAGCATTATCGACCGGAGCAACTGTCCGCGACCGGCTACGGGGAGTTCAAACCAGTGGCCCAGAATTCATCCATTGAAGGGAAACAGAAAAACCGCCGAGTGGATATAGTGGTATTGAATGAGACGATGGCCCTTCAAGAACCCCCTGCCGCCACTGAGGATTTATCAGGCGCTGGCGGCATTTCCCCAAGTCGAGAGGATTGAATTTCAATGGCTAGACCGACCAAGCCGAAGGATTTAAAACCCAAAGTGGAAGGCGAAGGTGGCGCAGCGGCCCCGGCGGCTCCGGCTGCTGAAGGTAGTTCGGGTGGTGGCGGCGGTGGCCTTGATCTGAAGTTCATCATTATGGTGGTGGTTATTCTGGTGGCCACCATTGGCGGCTCCGTTGGTTCCTCCTATCTGATGACCACCATGTTTGTGGTGCCCGAAATTGGAAAACTGGCCCATGCTGCAGGCGGCGGAGGGGCCGAAGGGGAGGCCCCCGCTGGTCACGATGGCGCTTCCACGGAAACGCCCGGTAGTCAGGTGGGCATGAACCTGGAACTGGATGAGTTCATGGTGAATTTAAAGCCCGATCCGAGCTTACCGGGTAGCCAGTATTTACGGGCCAAAATGGCCTTGAGCGTTAAAGTTCCCGACGCCCAGAATTGCTACATTGAGCATCATGCCGAGGCCATCCCGCTTAACGATGGAACGCTGGGTGAGGGCAAAATCGTAGGTGCTGCGGCGCCGGTGGATAGAACCCTGCTGGCTAGCGGGGGTGAAGCTGGGCCCAGTTGTGAGGACGTGTTCAAGAAAAATATGTCCAAGTACGTACCCACCATTCGGGACGTGGTCAATGGGTCTTTAATGAAACGCAACGCCACGTTGCTGGCCACTCTGGAAGGTCAGGAGGCCCTGAAAGATGAAATCAAGGAACAGCTCAATGCCATTATGGCCCCGGATTATCAAATTTTACGAGTGAATTTTCAGGATTTCATTATCCAGCGTTAGGGTATAAAGACTTCAGGACGCCCTGCGGAAAAAGCGCTCTGGCATCGGATTTCATCCGGTTTTGGTTTACAGGTTCACGGTTATCGGTCATCAGTGGAAATTGACAGAGGTTCATCGATTCTGAATGCTATCTCAAGAAGAAATTGATAGCCTGCTTTCCTCCCTCTCCGTGGGAGTGGATCAAAACGCGCCAGCGCCCGGCACCGGCACTGCCGCACTGGGTGCTGAACCCTCCATGCCTTCTGTGCATCACGAGAAACGCAATTATAAGCTGTACAATTTTCGCCGACCCGATAAATTTTCCAAGGATCACTTACGAGCCCTGCAAACCATCCACGAGAGTTTTGCCCGGCAGTTGGGGCTGGTGCTGACCGCTTATTTACGGATGACCGTGGAAATTGACGTGGTTTCCGTTGATCAGCTGACTTACGACGAATTTGTGCGTTCCATGCCCAGTCCCATGACCGTCAGCATTCTGGAGCTGGACCCGTTGCCAGGACAAGTTTTGTTGGGATTTGGTTATGAAGTCACCTCCAGCGTGATTGATCGCATGCTGGGCGGGCCGGGCACCCCGGAGGCCAAGGCCCGTGAGTTGACCGATATTGAGCAGTCCCTGATCCGGCGGGTGCTGGATCGGGCCATTTTATCGCTGGAAGAGGCGTGGCGCTCCATGATGAATGTGAACGCCAGTATGGTGGGCTTTGAGGAAAGTTACGCCCTGATTCAGGTGGCTACCCCCGGAGAGATTGTGGCCCTGATTACCTTTGAAGTGAATCTGGGCAACAAGCATTCCGGCCTGATCAGTCTGTGTATTCCCTACCCGGTGCTGGAAGGGGTGATTAGTCAGCTGAGCGCCCAGCATATTTTCCACCGTCAGCAGTCTAATATTCCGTTTGAAGAGCAGGAAAAAATTCTGCAAAAACTGAATTACGCCAAAATTCCCATTCAGGTGTTGCTGGGTGGAACCGAATTAACCGTGGGCGATTTGCTGGGCCTTTCGGTGGGGGATGTCATTCGTCTGGACAGGGCCGCCACCGATGATTTGCTGGCCTGTGTGAATGGACGCCCCAAGTTTTATTGTCGTCCCGGGCGGTTGAAAGACAAGCTGGCCGTGTATATGTATGACAGTGTGGAAATTGAGGAATCGATTGAGGGATTTGGCCTGTGATGAACGAGTTGAATGGCGGTTTAAGCAAAGAAGAACTTGACGCGATTAGCGAAGTATCCAGTATCGCCATGGGTGCGGCCGGTTCCACGCTGGGCATTCTGGTGGGTCAGGAGATTGAGATTGCCCCGCCCCAGATTAGTGAATACGAGAATCTGGCGGGCATGGATATTCCCTTTGGGGATGCGCCCAAGACCATCATCATGGTGCAGTTTGTCAAAGGGATTTTTACCACGGCCCTGTACATCGTTAAAAACTCCGATGTGCGCAAGCTGGCTGGCATGATGCTGGGCAGCACGGAGGAAGGCAGTGATGAGGAATTGACCGAGCTGCAACTGGGCGCTGTGGGCGAGTTGATGAGTCAGATGATGAATTCGGCAGCCACCGGGATGGCCTCTGTGTTGCATGAAACCGTGGAAATCAACAACCCGGAAGTGATTGCCTATTCCAGCGATATGCTGGCCCAGTGCTTGCCCAAGGTTTTATCGGAACCGTTTGTGTTGACCAATTTACAGATGAAGGCCAACCAGGAAACGGTGCTGGAAATGATGGAGCTTCGGGTGTCATCGGAGTTGAAAGAGCAGGTGGCCCTGTTTATGTCCATTGACGCCGCCCGGGGTGGGCCCGAAATGGCTACTATGGATGCTGCCGCCAGGGATATGGAGGCTCCCGCGTCTGCCCAGATCAGTGCGCACGCAGAGCCTCAACCGGCCATGGCTGGAACCGCCACACCCCATGCTCGCTCCGCAGTTGGGAGTGGGGTTCACGTGGATCCGGTGACCGTTCGTCCGGTGGAATTTGGGTCGTTCGATCATCAGCCCAATGTGTATGGTGAGGAGAACAAGAATCTCTCTCTGGTCATGGATGTGACGCTCAACCTGACCGTGGAGCTGGGTAGAACCGAGTTACCCATTAAGGACGTGCTGGAGTTGACCCGAGGGTCAGTCATTGAACTGGATCGCATTGCCGGGGAGCCGGTGGATTTAATGGCCAATGGCAAGTTGATCGCCAAGGGTGAAGTGGTGGTCATTGAAGATAACTTTGGCTTGCGGATTACCAGCATTATTTCTCCGGCGGAACGGTTGCGGGGCTTGTAAGGGCTCAGGCCTTTTTAATGCTGCTAGAGGACGCCCGGAAAAGGCGCTGTGGATCGAGGCTTTGCAGAGGCAGCTTCACCTGAGCTTTTCCACCAAGGACTTTCAACCGTCGAAATGTCCGAGTGGCGAATGGCGGGTTTTGGGCAAAGTGCTAGACTGAATTCTGAAAATCCTGCACGTTCCAGTCGTCAACTCAGGGGAGACTCAGCCATGCGCTGCTGCAAGGGACAGCATTTGGAAGCGGTGAATTATGCGTACGCACGGTTGTCTCGAGCTGTTTTTGAGAGCGCTTATTTGCATGAGGCCAACTTTGCCAAGGCTACCCTGGATGAAGCCAATTTTAAGCAAGCCAGCCTTGGTCATGCCAATTTCAATCAGGCCAGTTTGGTCAACGCGGACTTATCCGCAGCCATTTTGGACGGGGCCAGTTTGGTGGGCGCCGATCTATCCAGCGCGGTTTTAAAAGGCGCTTCTTTAATCGGGGCTGACTTGCAAGGGGCCAAAATTTTTAACGCCATTTTAACCGGCGTGGATCTGACCAATGCCAATCTGCAAGGGGCCGATTTAACTGGTACCACCCTGTTTAATGCCCTTTTATCCGGTACCAACCTGATGGGCGCCAACCTGAGCGGAGCGGATCTGGAAGGTGCCCGGCTGAAACAGGTGAACCTGCATCAGGCCAATTTGTTTCGCATGGATATGGGACATGAAGGGCATTTGATGGCCTTACAGGGTAACCCTTCCAGCATGGTGGATGTGGATCTGTCTCAGGCCAATATGGAAGGCGCCCATTTTGAAGGGGTGCCCATGCACCAGGGTAACTTGCAAGAGGCCAACATGCGGCACGCCTATTTTCAGGGAACCGATCTGGTGGAGTCCCATCTGGAAAAGGCCGATGTATGCGATACCAGTTTTGATGAGGGGAGCCATTTAAGCCAGGCTTTGCTGGCCGGAGCGGTCTATGACGGACGGACTCGCTTCCCGCAGGGGTTTGATCCCGCAGGAAACCGGATGCGGGAAAGGGGGGCGTCGGATTAAACGGACTGCCGAGGTCGGGATTTTGAACGGGAGGGTTTGGGAATGACAACGATTATGGAAGTTTGCGCTTGTCCCCGCTGTTTGTGCGAGGTGGATCATCAGGACCCCGGTGTGGTCATTAAGGGCGGTCTTTATTATTGCGGCAAGCAATGCGCCGAAGGCCACCAGAACTATCCGGGCTGCGGGCACGCCAATTGCACCTGTTACTCCTTGCCCACCGATGACATGGGCAAAGTGTCGGCAGAACGAACCGACTCTCATTCATAACTGTCTTTTTTTGCTCAAAAAATTACGCTCAAAGCCCGCCACTGGTATCAGAAGCGGGCTTTGAAAGGGTGCGATTTTTTTGGAGACCGTCTAGAAACCCATGATGTGGAAGCCGGAATCCACGTGGATGACTTCCCCGGTGACGCCACGGGACAGATGGCTGGCCAGGAACAATGCCGTATCGGCCACTTCGCCGGTTTCGGTGTTCCGCTTGAGGGGGGTGTGCTCTTCCATGTATCCCAGAATATTGGAGAATCCGGAAATGCCACGGGCAGCCAAGGTTTTAATGGGGCCTGCGGAAATGGCATTCACCCGAATGTTTTTCTGGCCCAAATCGGCGGCCAGATAGCGCACGCTCATCTCCAAAGCGGCTTTGGCCACGCCCATCACGTTGTAGTTTTCCACCACACGCTCCCCACCCAGATAGGTTAAGGTCACCACGCTGCCACCACCGGCTTTTTCAAACAGAGGAACCGCGGCCTTGGTCAAAGCGGTCAGGGAATAGGCGCTGATGTCCTGGGCCAGCAGGTAGCCATCACGAGACGTATCTACAAAGGAGCCGGACAGATCTTCTTTTTTGGCGAAGGCCACGCTGTGTACCAGGGTGTCCAGTTGGCCAAATTCCTGGCCCACGGCGTCGAACACGGACTGGATTTCAGCGTCGTTGGTGACGTCGCAGGGCAAAATCAGGGAGCCTTCCAGCGTTTCCGCCAGCTCACGCACGTTCTTTTCCAGGCGCTCGCCCTGGTAGGTGAAGGCCAACCGCATGCCAGCGGCGCTGAGGGCTTGGGCAATGGCCCAGGCGATGCTGGTTTTGTGGGCCACCCCAAAGATTAAGCCGGTTTTTCCGGCCAATAAGCCTTTAACGGCGGCTTGAGGGACTTCATTGACTTCAGTGGCAGGCATGGGATGCTCCTTTTCTGGATTGAATCATTGAAATATCCCCATAGCGTAGCTGGAACAAACCCCGTTTTCAAACAAAAGCTGAAGCTGGCACCAGCGTAAGTCGTCGTTTATTCGGCCAAATCTTCTGCCGAGTGCTCGCCGTCATTATCGAGGGTGGGTCGCTGGGGGATGGACAAGGCTTCCAGAAGGGCCGCCCAGGCTTGATCGCGCCCGGCGTTGGTTTCGGCGGAAAAGGCGATTAAATCACTGGCGCTCAAATCCAGGGCCCGGGCGGATAGGGCCATTTGTTTGGCCACTTCGTTCTTGGACAGCTTGTCCGTTTTGGTGAGGATTACCTGAACCCGCCTGCCGTTGTACTGAAGCCATTCATACATCTGGATATCGTTATCCTGGGGGCCATGGCGGGAATCAATCAGCTGGATAACCATCCGAATACTCTCTCGTTTGGACAAATAGGCTTCCAGATTCCTGCGCCATTTCTCCTGCTCGGTTTTGGAAATTTTGGCGAAGCCGTAGCCGGGCAAGTCCACCATCATGACTTTGTCCTTGCTGGACTTGGTTTTGGCGTAGTTGACATCGTAGAAGTTGATGTAGCGGGTTTTTCCGGGGGTGTTGCTGGTGCGGGCCAGATTTTTGCGCTGGGTCAGGCTGTTGATAAAGGAGGATTTGCCCACGTTGGAGCGGCCTACCAGCACAATTTCCGGGCATCCCTGAAAGTCGGGGCAGTCCTTCAGGCTGGGGGCGCTGATGATGTAATCGGCGGTCAGGATTTTCATGGGCGTTTCGGTTTCTCCACCAGCCAAGGGGTGGCCAATGCGTTTAAAAAGGGGATAATAAATAAAAAAAAGAATAGAAAAGCATAGTATCAGGCACGAACTGGGAAGTCGAACCCTTTTCATCGGGGCAGAAGGCCCGTCGGGTCAGCGGTCAGTAACATGGTTTCCTAAGCTGGGGAGAATCGGTTGATGCAATGCATTTACCAGCGTTTAAAGCGACCCTTGTGGGCAGTGATGGCAATGACCGTCACGGTTTTTAGCCTGTTTGTGACGATTCCCCCGCTGGCTCCGGTGGCCCAGGCGGCTGGCAATGGGTACGGCTTCGCCCCACAGCGCTATCAAAGCGGATACAGTTACGGTAATGGCATCTTCTTTGCCCCCTATGCCTTTACCCTCTACAGTGAGCCAAAGGCAGGCGCGGAACCCATCGGGGCGATTCGCTGGAGCCGAAAAACCAGCGGCAACAATATTGAGTGGATTTCTCCGGCTGGCGATCGCCATGCCATTTACGCCGATCATACTTTCTTCTGTTTCTATCCCCTGCTGGATGTGGCTATGATGGCCGTGACCAGCGATACGGACGATGGCTGGGTGGAGGTCATCTACGATCAGGCCAGTGGTAAAACCGGCTGGGTGCAAACCCGGCTGCAACCGGAACCGGCGGCCAGTCCAGCCAGCGCCCAGTCCGGCTCCAAAATGGCGGCTGCGGAACCTGCCCATTTTGGGGTTTACCAGACCTGGCAGGAGTTTATGAAGCTGAATGCCAAGGCCCACGGAATTTACTGGCTAACCGGGGTGAAAGAATACTATCGCTCCATTCGCAGTAGCGATACGGATGAGGCCAAACTCATTCCGGTGACCATAATCCGGGATTTAAAGGTCAAGCATGTGCGTGGCAACTGGCTACTGGTGGAAGTGCTGGATTTTGAGCGCAACACCCCTATCGGTTGGGTACGCTGGCGGGATGATGACGGCAAGCTGATGGTCTTTCCCAACCTGTCGGGTCAGCACATGCCCATTGTGACCACTGCGTTTTAACGCAAGTAGAACCTGGCGGCTTTGCCATGAACGCATTTCACGGGCGATTTAGAAGAATAGCGCTCCGCTATCCATCATGCGCTGCCGTTGCTCAAAATTCTTTTTCAGCAGTCCCCGACCGCCTTCCTGCATGGCCTGGGCCACCAGGTAGTTGGTTTGGGCGCTAATTCCCTGCAAGGTCAGCGCTTTATCCTGCGCGGCCAAAGAGGCGACGCTGGCTGGATTACCATCGGTGGGGGCGGTGTTGGCCAGAGCCATTCGGGCCTGATTGGCGCCAAAAGCTGCACCGGCACTATCAATGGCCAAGTTGGTCGGAAATAAAGAAAAGCCCACAGAGGGAAGCATAACTGGTTTTCCTAACTTCGAACTAAACCAACAACGTCAAAATTATACGTCGATTGATTCAACAGACGACACACTTAATTATTTAAAACCCGAAACCTCAAAAATGTTGATAGTTTTTGACCTGACGCACCCTATACAGTTTTATGCAAAGGGGGTATGATGACCCCTGAAAAGAGACGGACAAACGATCGCGGGCGTACGCGCTACGCCTGAGGAAAGTCCGGGCACCACAGAGCATGTAGCCGGGTAACGCCCGGTGCGGGCGACCGTGAGGATAGTGCCACAGAAATGATGACCGCCGATGGCCGAGCCGCAAGGCAAGGCACAGGTAAGGGTGCAACGGTGGAGTAAGAGCCCACCGGCAGGGTCGAGAGGCCCTGGCCAGGTAAACCCCGACAGGTGCAAGGTGCCGGAGATACTGTAGGCAACTGTTTGCAAGTCTCCAATGGAAGCCGCATTCAATTGCAAGGGCTGCTCGTCCGCTTCCCGTATCCCGCTAGAGCTGGCTGGAAACAGCCAGTCGAGACAGATGATCGTTTACAACAGAACCCGGCTTATGGCTGTCTCTTTTCACTTTTCCGTCCGTTTTCCCGTCTGATTTAACCGTGCGTCCGGTTAGGTGCTTCAGGGTACGGGCGGGCCTTGTTGCGCTTCAGGCTCCGGGCCCAAGGGGGCTTCCATGGTCTGGGGCATCGCCTGTGCAGGAGGTGTCTCTCGGCGTACTTCCTGTGAGGGGCCCTGGGAGGAACGAGGTATACGGGGGGGCGGGGCTGTCATGGAAGAACGATTGCCACTGGCGCCAGCGGGGATTTTATCGTTACCCGGGGGGCCGAAGGGGGGGGCTTGTTTTTCGTTACCCGTGGGTGGTGGGGGCAATTTATCCGGTAAAGGTTGAGGGTACTCGTTTTCCAGCAAGGCATCATCCGAAATGGGAGGCAGATTGACGTCGCCAGCCATGGGGGGCTCGTCAGCGTCTTTTTTACCGCCATCTGCCGGTTTTCCGCTGAAGTCAACCTCCCGGGAGTCCGATGGCACGTTGACCGTGGAGCGCGTCAGGCCCTCAGCCTTGCTGTCGGGGCTCATGGTGGACGTCTGGTTGAAGGCGCCCCCAATGTCTGGGGCCGATTCTGGTAGGCGGGTATTAAAGTCCAGATTCACGTTTTTGAAAAACAGGCTGAAAAAGATGATCAGAATCACCAGGGAAACGGCCACGGTGGAGAAAAAGAGGATTAATAAGTTCTTGGGGCCCATTACACTGAATCTCTTTCTGCTTTTGGTTCTGCTTTCTGTGTGAACTACGAGGGTTGTGGCTAATTAGACGACGGCCCGGACTTTACAACAGGATAACCGGATGTCGGCCCATTCTTCGGCCAAAGTACGCATGCAGGCCAGGGCGAAGGGTTCTACCTGATCGCCCATGCCCAGCTCGGTAGCCAGGCCAGAGGCTTCCACCGGGGCGCCCTGCGGGTCGATATTGATACCGGTATGGATCAGGATGGAGGTGGGGCTGAGCGTGCAAATCGACACGGACAGCTTGGCGGTGTCCTCAAAAAACAAATCATCTCCCCGCCGCCGGATACGCGCTTCCGGGTTTAACAGGTTGATGCGATCCTGAATGATGGAGGTGAACAGGCGCTGTAGCAGGACGCCTTCCTGCAGGGTGATGCCGAACACTTCCACAATAAAATTCAGCATTTTTTTAGAATAAATGTAGTCATCATTCAGCACGTCTTCCAGATCGACCATGCTGTCCTGATCCACTTCGCAGGGACCGATAAAAGCCACGACAGAATCACCCAGAATACCGTAGTTCCGGTAAATCCAGTGGTTGTTGAGTTCCTTGCCTGTATAAGGCGTTTCTTCTGGCACAAAGTGATACTTCATAGCACTAGTGTACACCACTTTCAGGGTTCGTGTTGGCCCCGCCGGTTGCCGGTAATGGTGCGGCCAGCGTCGCGGGACGGCGATTGGCACCGGGATCGATGAGGGGCTTGAGTTCTCCGCTGTTATTGTCGTTATTCATGGGAATGCCACCAGCGCCGGGATGCAAGGGAGAATAGCCATACGCCGGGTCGTCCACGGCAGGGGCCTTGGCGGTGGGGGTACTTGGCGAAACACTGGGCTTTTCTTCATCCAGCGCTGCGCTTTCAGGACTTTCCTGTCTGGGCCCCAGATACTTTTTTTCCACCAGAATTTTGGGCGGCTTGGGAAACTCAACCGCCTGAATCGGGTACATTTTGTAGTACTCCCGGGCAAAATTACCCCACACTGTCACCGAGTTGGAACTGAAAACGCCCCGCAGGGGCACGTATTTGTCGTTGCCCATCCACACGCTACCCACCATATCGGCGGTGAAGCCGCTGAACCAGATGTCCCGCATTTCATCGGTGGTACCCGTTTTTCCGGCCACGGCCCGACCGGGAATAATGGCGTTCTTACCGGTTCCTTTTTCCACTACGTCTTGCAGAATGGAAATCAGGTTGTAGACCGGCCCTTCTTCAAAGCGACGCTCCGGCTGGGGGCGTTCCAGGTGGATTTCCCGTCCCCGGCTGTCTTCCACTTTCATTAATACCGTGGGCGGCAGGTAAATACCGCCACGGGCGATGGTGGAGTAGGCCGTAATCACCTCCAGCGGAGAAATCCCCGCGGAACCCAGCAGGCTGGAGAAATTGGCATCAATGGGGGAGGTGATGCCTGCCAGTCGGGCGGTCTCAATGACCGGATCAATGCCCATTTTTAACCCTAATTTAACCGTAGGGGTGTTGCGAGAGAGGGTTAAGGCCTTGCGGATGGTCATAGAACCCATGTAGCGACCGTCCCAGTTGTGGGGGCACCAGTTGCTGTAGCCGTTGTTAAAGCACACCGGGCTGTCGGAAATCTGGCTTTCCGGAGACACCAGCCCCAGGCGGAAGGCCGTCAGGTACACCAGCGGCTTGAAGGTGGAACCAATGGCACGGTGCTGCTGGGTGGCGTGGTTGAACTGGTTCTTTTCAAAGTCCCGGCCGCCCACCAATGCCAAAATATGCCCATTGGACAGGTTTTGTACGATGAAGGAGCCTTCCGAAGCGCCGGAGTATTTGATCTTGTCCATCTCGTCATAAAGTGCTTTTTCGGCCAGTTCCTGCACGGGCTCATCCATGGTGGTATAGACTTTCAAACCACCCTGACGCACCGCTGGATGAAGAAAAGCCCAGTGTTTCGCCAAGTACC
>DAIDMR010000328.1 GCA_027448865.1 Vampirovibrio sp. | reverse complement strand
AGGAAGGCGATGTCTCCGGACGAGCGCCGGGAGTCAAGCTGCCATTGCTGGAACCCGGCGTGCTGTTTTGCGCTCCTTCAGGGGATAGCATGGGGGGAGAGACGCCAGAGACAGGCGGCAAGGGTTGCGCCGGACTTTTTGGCTTCAATCCCCAAAAGGCAACGGCGGGAGACGTAAACAAGCACCATACCAGCCCCAGACACAGCTTTTTACCAATTGGCCCGCTGCAGCTTGTGCTTAATCTCATCCAGAATCTCCCTGACCTGAACTTCAGTTTGGTGAATATCCCGGGAATTGTCAATAACGCGGTCACTTAAAGCCACTTTGCGTTCCTGTGACCATTGGGAATCCACCAGATGCCGAGCCTCCGAGTGGGTCAAATTGTTGCGGGCAACCAGACGCTCTATTTGCACCCCCACCTCTGCCGTCACCATCCAGATCTCGTCGAACAGGTGACGGGTATCCTCCTCCAGTAGGCTGGGAGACTCAACGGCCCGGATATAGCTTCCCAGCGAACCGTACAAAAAACGCTTCATCTCCTCCCGCAACAGGGGACTGAGTTTTTGCTCAAAAAAGCTCTTTTTCTCCGGATTGGCGTACAGCACACTGTTCAGGGCTTTCCGGGACAAGCGGCCCCGGTTGTCCAGCACCTCGCCCCCGAAATGATCGGTCAGGCGTATGGACAACCGCTGGGGGTTATCCAGCAGCAAGTTCATGGCGGCCTCCTCCGCATCCAGCGTATGAACGCCAAAGCGTTGCAGGGTAGCCCTGACCAGAGTCTTTCCGGTACAAATATTGCCGGTAATACCAATTTTAAAGCTGGTTTTTCGAGAGGGGCTCATCCAGTCATTCCTGTTTCCACGCAGGCAAATCACGTACAATGGTGTATATGCCACAGTTTACCGTTTGAAAATCCTGCGCGTTCTCTGTGGCACTCCCGAAAGAATGCCTCGCCCGAGCGGCGTTAAAAGAGAGCCCCCGAAAGATACACCGAAAACTGCATGGATCCATCTCTTTACGAAGACTCTTTTTTTCATCATATCACTTCTGCGGTGGTAATCGTGGACGCCGATGGAAATTGCAAACAGGCCAGCCCCCAAGGTCAGCGGCAATGGGCCCAGCTCCGGATTGCCGCGGACAGCATTCAGAACAAAGTCACGCTCAGCCTCAGCGAGATCGTCGTCAGCAGTCTGGCCCTGAATCTGCCAGTTTGTCTGGCCACTGCCGTGCAAGCGGTCAAACTCTCCCCACTGGGCAAGTCATCGGGTCTGGCGCTGATGGAATGGCTACCAGCCGCCAAAGGCGATGTCGGGCAGGAAAAGCTGAAAATCCTGCAAGAGGTCAGTCAAGCCGTCAACTCCTCCCTGATTATGGAAGACATTTTTGACGCGCTGGGGTTGGTGCTGCAAAACCACATTCCCTATCAGGAAGCGGTGATTGTCATTCTGGACGATAGCCAGAACGGCATTAAAACGCTGGTTCGTATTTTCGAGGACGGAGATTTGGAAATCAGCGGTGAACACAACGCCTTTGCCGGATACGAACCGCTGGTTCACCACATTCTTAAACAACCCGCCTCCCGGTTGTACCAGAAACAGGATCTGCCGCAGTCCCTCCTACTGGCGGACAACGCGGCCAGCGCGCTGGTGGTTCCCCTCATTAACAAAGGGGTAGTCATTGGCCTCATTGCCCTGTCGGCCAGTCAGGAACATGGGTTTAACCAGGCTCAGGAGGAATTGCTGAGTGAAGTTTCGGCCCAATTGGCCGTGGCCGTGGAAAACGCCAAATTCTACTGGCAAACCCAGGCCCAGGCAAGCCGGGAGTTCCTGATCAACCAACTAACCCGCTCCATCCGGCAATCACTGGATACCGACATCATTCTGGGGACGGCGGTGACTGAACTGGGCAAGGTGATGGGTATCAGTCGCTGTTTTATTCGTTATTTTTCGCCCGAAGGGCAGGAAAAGGCCTTTCAATACCAACTGCCCGGTACCCCCAATATAGCCCAGGGGCTCTCCTGTTCCGAGCGAGCCGTCTTTAATTTGCGGAAAGATCAGCCCTATAACCCCTTCATTCTAAACGACGTGCGGGATTGTCCTCCGCAAATCGCCTCCCTCGACTATTTTGAAGCCTCTGGCATCAAATCCATCGCAATCGTGCCCATTCTCATCCGGGATGAACTGGTGGGCACCATTACCCTGCACCAGTGTGACGCCTATCGCTCCTGGGTCATGGAAGACATCGAACTGCTCAAGGCCCTGGCCGAGCATTTGGGCGTAGCGCTGCATCAGGCCCAGCTCTTTTTGGCGCTGGATCAGCGAACCAAAGCGCTGGAACAAACCCTGGAAGAATTGCAGCAGGCCCAACTTTACCTGGTACAGTCGGAAAAAATGGCCGTACTGGGACAATTTGTGGCTGGCATCGCCCATGAAGTGAACACCCCGCTGGGCACCATGATCAGTAACAACGCCACCCTGAGCGTCTGTCTGGATAAACTGCGCCAAATGGAGACGGCTGGCAACCAGCCGGGACAAACGCAACTGTTTGAGAGCATGGACAGTCTGCTCGCCCTGAACAAGCTCGCCGCTTCTCGCATTCAGGACATCGTGAAAAACCTGCGGAATTTTGCCCGCCTGGATGAATCCGAACTGAAAACCGTGGATCTGCGGGATGGTATTGAAAGCACCATTTTGCTGGTACAAAGTTCGTTACCCGCCCATATTGAGCTAATTCGCCGCTACGGCCCCAATGTGCCGGAAGTGCAATGCTATCCGGGGCTGCTCAATCAGGTGTTTATGAATTTAATCGTCAACGCCTCCCACGCCATTCAGGACAAAGCCGAAAACGGCGCCGGGGAATCCGCTCTGAACACAATTACCATCGAGACCAGCTACGATGAAAGCAGCCAGTTGGTGACCATTGCCGTGCGGGATACCGGCAAAGGCATTCCTAAGGACAATTTAACTAAAGTGTTTGATCCCGGTTTTACCACGAAAGGGGCTGGAGTGGGCACAGGGTTGGGCCTGGCCCTGTGTTACCGGATTATTGAAAAGCACCAGGGCCGAATTTACCTGCACAGCGTGGTGAACGAAGGCACCAGCTTTTTCGTGGAAATCCCCAGCCATCCCCACAAATAAGCGTTCTTGATGATTTTTTTATTGGCGCTATGATGTTAGTTCCCCATGGGCTCCGGCCCGTTTCATCAGTCGTCAACCCTTCAGCGAGAAGAGATTACAATGCCACACTCCACCATTCAGGAACCGTCCAAGCAGACCGGTTTTTTTACCAAACGTACCCACTTCTGCGGTGATTTAACCGCCACTCACAATGGCCAAAACGTGACCATCAATGGCTGGGTGTCGGCTAATCGGGATCTCGGCGGCATTGTCTTCGTGGAAGTACGGGATCGTACCGGCATTATGCAACTAGTGGCTGACCCTTCCAAAAACCCGGAGGCGCACGCCGCCTTATCCGGCCTGAAGAATGAGGATGTCATTTCGGTGAGCGGCCCGGTCAGCTTGCGTCCGGAAGAAACCCGCAACGCCAAATTGTCTACCGGGGATGTTGAAATTTACCCGGTGGTGGTGGAAATCCTGAACCGCTCCAAAACCCCACCCTTCCCCATTGATGACGACTCGGACAAAGTGGACGAGTTTACCCGCCTGAAGTACCGTTACCTGGATTTGCGTCGCCACACCATGGCCCGGAATCTGGAGCTGCGCCACAAAATCACCCAGACTGTGCGCAGCTACCTGAACGATCGGCGCTTTCTGGAGGTGGAAACCCCCATCCTGATTAAAACCACCCCGGAAGGGGCACGGGATTACCTGGTACCCAGCCGAGTGCATGCCGGTAAGTGCTTCGCCCTGCCGCAATCGCCTCAAATTTTCAAGCAACTGCTGATGGTAGGCGGCTTTGAGCGTTACTACCAAGTGGCTCGCTGCTTCCGGGACGAGGACTTGAGAGCCGATCGTCAGCCGGAATTCACCCAGTTGGATATCGAGATGTCCTTTATTGAACAAGAGGACGTGCTAGAGCTGATGGAAGGCCTGCTGGTAGAAGTGTTTAAAGTGGCGGGTGTCAGCATTCAGGCTCCCTTCCGCCGCATGACCTGGCTGGAGGCCATGAACACCTATGGCTCCGACAAGCCCGACCTGCGCTTTGGCATGGAATTCGTGGATTTGACCGAGGTGTTCACCCACAGCGAATTCAGCGCTTTCCGCAAGCCGGTGGATGACGGTGGGGTGGTAAAGGCCCTGAAAGTCGAGGGCGCCGCCTCCTACAGCCGTAAAGAACTGGATGACCTGCAAGTGGAAGCCAAGCGCTATGGCGCCAAAGGCTTGGCCTACATCATTTACGCCGAAGAGGGCCCCAAATCCCCCATCCTGAAGTACCTGAGCGAAACGGAGCAGCAGGCCATCCAGGAAAAAACACAGGCCAAAACCGGGGATGTGGTCTTCTTTATGGCCGACCAGTTCAATCAGGCTTGCACCGTGTTGGGTCGTTTCCGCTTATTCTTCGCGGAAAAGCACAACCTGATTGACCCTAACCGCCATGAAATCCTGTGGGTGACTGACTTTCCGCTATTTGAAAAGAACGAGGACGGCAGCTTCAGCTCCAATCATCACCCGTTCACCTCTCCCCACCCGGATGACCTGATTTACCTGGATACTCAGCCGGAAAAAGCCCGTTCGCTGGGTTACGATGTGGCCTACAACGGTACCGAAATCGGCGGTGGCTCTATTCGTATTCACCAGGCCGATTTACAGGCTAAAATCTTCAACCTGCTGGGCTTAACGGATGAACAGGCGCACGAGAAATTCGGCTTCCTGCTGGATGCCTTCCAGTACGGCACACCGCCTCATGGCGGCTTGGCCCTGGGAATGGATCGCATTGTGGCCTTGCTAACCGGCAGCGAAAGCATCCGGGATGTGATTGCCTTCCCCAAAACCAACCAGGCCATTTGCCCCATGACGGAAGCCCCTGCCTCCGTGGATGAAGCGCAACTGAAAGAACTACACATGAAATGGGACATTAAGACGCCGGAGGCCCAAAAAAACCAATAGTCGGCGAGTCTCACGCATCGCAAACGATGAAAAGCCCCTTGAACTTCGCTTTCAAGGGGCTTTTCAATTGAAGATGAGGCACGGCAGATAAGCGCAGATAAACCGGGAACACGTCAAAACATCTACTCCCTGAAGCAACTGGCATCCTGCTTATGGCGCCCTGTTTGACTGGCTCTATTCTTGGGCTTGCTGCTGATCGGCGACCGGGGCAGGCGGGGCCACCAAAGGCACTGTGGCTGTCGGGGGCGGCGCGGAACGAGCGGCTGCCGCGGGGGCGGCGGTCGTATTGGCCTGAGCATCGGACTGGGCGGAGGCAGGAGCTACGCCTGGCGGGCTGGCGCAGGGCAGCATTTTTTGCAGTTGGCTGCGTTGCTCCGGGGACAGCATTTCCCGCTTTTTGAGGAAGGTGTCCATGGACTCATTCATCAGGTAAGTCTTGTTAGTCATGATGCGGGTTTGCAGTTCCCGAATCTTCTGGGAGTCGCCCGTGGGCAAAATGGTTTTCAATTCGGCCATATCCCGCTGGATCTGGCTGCTGAGACTCTGGTGAATTTTGTGCCAGCCCTCTTCCAGCGTTTGCATCTGGGTTGATTGCTGGGGGGTCAGGTTGAGAACCTGCCAGTTAATTTCGCCCGCATGGGCCATAGAAAACAGGGAGGCAGCCAACAGAGCTGTCCGCAAAACCATGCCGGCCTGATTTCGTTTTTGGGCAGGAGATTTCAAAAATTCCAGCGACTTCACAACTTCACACCCTTTTGCATAGCTTACTAACCGCCTACTTTCCTAAGATTGAAGAGACATCCTCGCCAGACATCTGTTCGTTCAAGGCGTTAAACAAGTAATCCTCCGATGAGAGAGAGCCCGTCCGGGACTCTTCCGGGGCAATATCGGGCCGGGAGAAAGCGCGAGAAGCCACCCGGTTACCACGGAAACCATCGATAATGCGCTCCACACGACGGGGAGATGCTTTCATCGGACGAATGGGAGCCACAGCCCTTGCCTCGATCGGCTCGGCCCGCAGGGAAAAAGTCTCCGTGGGACGTGCCGAACGACTATTGGCCGGTACCGAGGCCAATTCCATCGTCCGAGGCTGGACCGATTTCTCCGGAACCGCTGGGGTCAGCGGATCGGACACATCAGAAACAACAGAAGCCGTGACCGACGGGGCCTTAAAGGCCAGCGTGGATGAAGGGGTATCATCCTGCCAGTTCACCGAACTCAGAAAAGTAACCAGCAGCATCGAGGCCGCCGTCAGCCCACCCCACTGGGCCCATTGGTAAACCTTGGACCTGGACTTTCGGACTGTATCAAGAGATACCAGAGCAGCCTCTTCCGGGGAGGGTTGGGAGAGAATTTCCATGATGCCCGCGGTCAAGTCGGGAGCCTGGGCCTGAATTTGATTAGAAATGGACTCTAGCCCGGCGGAAATCCGGTTGAATCGGGTTAAGGTTAACTTGGCCGCCGCATCCGACTCAATCAGTCGGTTGGCCTCAATGACTTCGCGAGGACTCAACGCCTGATCCACGTAAGCGGACAGGATTTCCAGCGAACCCAAATCCTCAGCGGACAGGGCTTCATCAGCGCCCACTGGCGCTGAAGTCATCTCGGACTGTAACTGATTGATTACCGATTCAGTCAAATCGACCGTGCAATGGGTTTCCAGCCGAGCCGCCCATTCCCGAACAGCCTGAGACAGTTCGCCCACCTGAGCCAACTGGGTGTTGGCCTGGTCGTTTTTGTATAACTGACTCTCAAAAGTCGCTCGTTGTCCGTCCGTGGGAGGGATTTCCCCATCGTAATAAGCGGAAACAAATTCAAAATCAAAAGCCTGGGTGGGCGTTTCCTGGTCCGCCGCCAATCGTTGGGCAATAGAAGCCCACAGCGAATCGGCCTCACCAGATAGGGCCTGCTCCTGATTGATCAGACTGGCCCGAACCGCATCCCGGGTGGTTTGGAGTATATCCAACACCTCAGCATATTGAGGGAATTTGGACAATAGCGCCTCAACCTGACGCACTTGCTCCAAATCGAGCGCACCGTCCAGGTATTGGGACAGCAGCAGTTTAATTTCCATAAGGGTATGCGGGGGAGTTTCCTGCATGTAGGTAACTTCCTATCACACTAATTATCAATGACCAGGGCCTCAAGCCAGTTAAACTTCTTTCAGGTAGGGTTCCAATACCTCTTGAAGTTTCAGGCGGGCACGGGCCAATCTGGACTTGACCGTGCCAATATTTGTCTCGGTGAGGCTGGCTATTTCTTCATAGCTTAGCCCCTGTATTTCTCTGAGGACGATGATGGTCCGAAACTGTTCCGGAAGATTTTGGATGGCCTGCTGAATCTTGCGATCCAGCTCTGAATTCAGGGCCAGTTTGTCCGGCATTTCTGTGGCGTCCGGGATATCCCGCGCTGGACTTTGCTCATCATCCGACTCGAAGACAGGCTCATCCAGAGAGATTGTCTTCAGTTGCCGAGGCGCTTTTCGCAATTCATCATAAAAAAGGTTGGTAATGATGCGGTTCAGCCAGTATTTGAACGTCTTGGGATTGCGCAAAGACTTGATGGAGCGACACATCCGCAACAACACTTCCTGGGTCAGATCCGTAATATCATTTCGCTCTGGGGCCAGTTGATACAACGTAACATAAACCAGCTTCTGGTACCGGGATACCATCTCCTCCAGGGCACGCATGTGATCGGCCTGCGCCAACAACACAAGCTCTTCAGTGGAAAGAGCCCGTAAATCCTCTTTCGTTTGGCTTTTAGAGGCCATTGGCGTAGAACTTCCGTAGTTTGCTCGGATAATACAGGATTTATTCTAGCACAAGGGCAATTATCCTTTACGGCCTAACTCTCGCTTAAAGCACTCCCGAACCAGCACCATCTCCTCGGCGTCCGTCAGCCCCACAAACTGACAGGCTGTTGAATACATGCCATCCGACTGTTTACTCAGTCGGCTTTCCATAGAAAAAACCACTCTGGCCTTTAGCCTTAGAGGGGGGTCGGAGGGGTTAAAACCCAGTGAAATCAGCAACTCCTGGCCCTCAGAAAATAAACGCGTCGAAGTGAAACGGAGCCCTCCCCCACTCACATCTTCGGTACGGGCGCACAGACTCATCCACCGGTCAGAAACAGAGTATTCCAGATGCACGGGAATATCCATGGGAATGCGAACGTGTCGCCGCCGTTGCAAGGCCTCTACCTGCGGATTTTCCGGAATCTTTAACCAAAATCCGCGCCGGTCTGTCGCGGAGGCCGCATGAATGACCGGGTAAAAAATATACGGGGTAGGATGAGCCTCCAACACGGCCCCCACGACAATGCCCGGCTGCAACAAGGGCAAAATGGTGGAAAGCTCTGTAGCGGGCAGCGCCAGACGAAACAGATTCCCCACGGCTTCCAGCACAAAACTTTGAAATGAGTATTCGACACTATCGTTGTCCGGATCCCAAACCGTCACTTGTACCTTCTGGTTCAAGACCAGGGCTTTTTGCAGTTCAAACAACATTCAGTTATTTTTTAATCTCGCCGCTCAACAACCCAAAGCCAATTGGAACCGTAGGATCATTATAAGGCCCAATCCCCGGGAAATAAGACTCAATCCCTACGAATAAGCAGAATTATTTTAAAAATACTATCAGTGTATGAGAGCCCGTGTATGGGAGCAAACTAAGGCTCAACCGGAGCTGAGCCGCCGGAGGTCTGTGCACTCTGGCTTGCGCTGGCGTTTTTTCGGATATAAGTGCGCAACGCTTCACGAATGAGTTCACTGCGTGAACGTTGCTCTTTTTCCGCCACTTCATCAATCCGTCTTAAAAATTCATCTTTCATTGAAATCAAGACTCTCGCCATTCGATTCCAACCTCTCTTTTAAAAGTATATAAAAAAGCATGATTGTTTAGATAATTCATATTATTACAAGCGGGCCCGCTTTTCAAGTAAAAAGCCTTCCAGTCATTAACCGGAAGGCTTTTTTGAGACAGGTCAGTGTCACCCGTTCCCGAGGTTGTTCTAAACCAGCAAGGGAACCAGCAACAAGGCCACGATGTTCAGGATCTTGATCACCGGGTTGATGGCAGGGCCAGCAGTATCCTTGTAAGGATCACCCACGGTATCGCCAGTTACGGCAGCCTGGTGAGCCGGTGACCCTTTGCCGCCAAAATGGCCGTCTTCAATGTACTTTTTGGCGTTATCCCAGGCACCGCCGCCGGAGGTCATGGAAATCCCCACGAACAGGCCGGTTACGATACTACCC
>DAIDMR010000327.1 GCA_027448865.1 Vampirovibrio sp. | reverse complement strand
AGATTCTGGATCAAAAAAATGTATCCGGTGTCTGCCAGTCAGCCGTCGGCAGCGTTCTCCCAGCTCCACTGGGCATCAAACGTGCATCAAAAACAAATGCCGGGCGTTCTGGTTCATCAATAAATCAGAGGAAATGGCCTTGCGCAAGCAGATGCTTATTGTGGCAAGTCAGCCCACACACAGCAATTCACCGATTGTCTACACTGACCTAGCCGACCAGCTAGCTTTTCAGGCTGGCTATTCAGGATTGAGGCGGCCTAGACCCACGGGTAATTGTCCCACCCGTGGCAATACCGATACATTGGCTGTATGACAAAAAGGGTCGATTAAAAGGAGTCTGCTGATGAAAACCACTTATGTCCTGTCTCTGGATAACGACACGGCCTTGTTTATTGAGCAAGTGCGAAAGCAGTCGGGGAATGAGGATCCCAGTGTCCTCATCAATCGCCTGTTGCGTCAGGAGCGGGACCGGATGGGGCTGCCAGCCCGTCAGAACAATCAGCAATCCGGCAACTATGAAATGGAGCAGATGATTAACGATGAAATTCCCAGCGCGGGATAAGCCTGCCGGGGACGGACAAACAGCGGGGCGCATTCAGTTCAATTTTTGATCACTGCAGTCCCATTCAACAGTTCCATCAAAAAAACTCAAGCAATCCGGTCACCGGGTCTTGAATCTGGAGCGGCACAGGCATGAAAAAAGTTCCTTACCAGCGCTACGAACACGCCGCCATGAGCCTTCCCGATCGGGCGTTTCCGCATCGCCTCACGGAAGGGGTGTGGCTGTGGTCTACCTATTGGGAAACCATGGAACTGGATGGTAACGGTTACCTCATTCAAACGCAGGGGCAGCAGGCCTTCATTGTGGATCCGCCTTGTGCCGGGCCGGAGGTTCTGGATGCGTTTTTAGCCCTGCCCAGACCGCACAGCGTTATTTTAACCAGCGCTCACCATCAGCGGGCCAGTCAGGCCTTTCGGGAGGCTTTCGGCATTCCCGTGTTCGCCCCGGAAGAGGAGGCCGGGCTGCTGGAAGCCCCGCCGGATCATGTTTATCGGGCCGGAACCGTCTTTCCCAACGGATGGCAGGCCATTGCCCTTCAGGATCAGGAAACGCCCGGCGAATGCGCCCTGTACCATGCTGGCGATCGGAT
>DAIDMR010000326.1 GCA_027448865.1 Vampirovibrio sp. | reverse complement strand
GCCACTCCGCGCGATGAAAGCGAACGTGACACGTATGCGCTGTTTGATCTGGAAACGGGCGTTCCCACCGATGCCTATGAGTTGAATGATGCGGTGAAAGATGGTTTTTTAGTGCCCCTTAAAGCCTCATCGGTGCCCTTGAAGTTTCAGCGTCAGGGCATTACTTATGATGAGCTTTCTGAGCAAGAAAAAGAGGACTGGGATGCCATTGAGTGGGATGAGGACGGCAATGTGCCTGACCGGGTTGAAGCCGCCGCGCTGAACAAGTGGCTGTTCAACAAGGATACGGTGGATAAGGCACTCAGACACCTGATGACCCATGGCATCAAGGTGGCGGGCGGCGATCGGCTAGGTAAAACCATTATTTTCGCCAAAAATCATGACCATGCCCAGTTCATTCTGGAGCGCTTTGATGCCAATTATAAGCACTTTAACGGTCAGTTCGCCCGGGTCATTGATTTTCAGACCGAGTACGCGCAATCTCTGATTGATGATTTTTCCACCGCTGATAAAAACCCGCATATCGCCATTTCGGTCGATATGCTGGATACGGGCATCGATGTCCCGGAGGTGGTGAATCTGGTCTTCTTCAAAATTGTGCGCTCTCCCACCAAATTCTGGCAGATGATTGGTCGGGGAACCCGCCTTTGCCCAGACCTGTTCGGCCCTGCGCAGCATAAGCAATTTTTTCAGATTTTTGATTTCTGCCAGAATTTCGAGTTTTTTAAACAAAATCCCGATCACTCTCAGGGCAGTTCCAACGCCTCGCTCAGCCAGAAGCTGTTCATCAAACGGGTCGAGCTCATTGAAGCGATCGACGGGCGTGAGCGTCTTGACGATTCAAAACTGGGGGACGTCCGGGGCGAAGTGGCTCAAAGATTGCGCGACGAAGTGACCGCCATGAGTCTGGATAATTTTGTGGTTCGTCCTCAACGCCTTTATGTGGAGAAGTTTCAAAAGCCGGAAATTTGGGAAAACCTCGGCCAGAATGATCGCATTGAGCTGGTGGAGAATATCGCCGGTTTGCCTTCTGCACTGGTCGATGAGGATTTGGCGGCCAAGCAGTTTGACTATTTGATTCTCAGAGCGCAACTTGCCCTGTTGAAGGCTCAAAGTTCTTTTCAAAAGCTGAAGAAGCAGATCATAGAAATTGCCGGTTTGCTGGAAGAATTGAGCAATGTTCCCATGGTGGCAACGGAGCTTGAGCTCATTCTGGAAATCCAGACCGATCTTTATTGGCAAGATGTAACAGTTCCCATGCTGGAAATGCTTCGTAAGAGACTCCGATTGCTCATTAAATTGATCGAAGTGAAACGTCGACAGTATATTTATACTGACTTTGAGGATGAAATTGGTGTTTCCGCTGAGGTTGAGTTCAAAGGGGTTTCTGTTGGGCTTGATGTGGAACGGTTTCGAATGAAAGTCAGGCATTTTCTGCGCGATTATGAGGCCCATCCCTCCATCCGAAAAATAAAAGACAATGAGCAGTTTTCGGAAGCGGATAGCGTTGACTTGGAGCATATCCTGCTTGAAACAGGTACTGCTGAAGCCGAAGAGATACACAAGATACAAGCAGAGGGTGGCTTAGGCCTCTTCATGCGAGAATTGACCGGCCTGAATCGGGAAGCTGCCAAGCGAGCCTTTGATAACTTTTTGAATGGCCGATCCTTGAATGCAAACCAGATTGAATTTCTGAATATGGTGATTGATTATTTGGTTGAACGCGGCACAATGGCTCCCAAAAAACTATATGAAAGTCCGTTTACAGACATAAACGCCTTAGGCGTCGATGGTGTGTTTGATCATGCGGATGTTGCCGAACTGGTCAGAGTGCTTGACGATGTTAGAAGAAGAGCAGCAGCTTAATTTGATAATTTAGTGCCGTTGCACACGTTTGAAATGATTGCTGTGCCAGTCTTTGGAAGATGCATCTGGGTTTGTTACATTTTTATCCGGTTTTCGCTTATTCTTAAATAAGACGGCACTCTATTTTAGATTAATGTGTTATCCTAAAATAAGAAGGTTCTTTATTTTAGGATAGATCAATGGATGACCTTTTCAGACGGCAGGGCCGCTATGTGACGGTAAGCACCCTTGGGGAAATCTTTAAGGCCTATGTCCCGTCCCCCCTGCCGCCAGACCCTCCGTTGCAAATGGGTAAGCTGGCTTCCCTGTTGGAGCGAGCTACACAGGCATTGGGCCGGCTGGACGGAATTGTCTCTATTCTGCCGGATATTCATCTCTTTCTGTACCAGTATGTTCGCAAAGAGGCGCTGCTTTCTTCCCAGATCGAGGGAACGCAGTCTTCTTTTTCAGACCTGCTACTGCATGAGAGTGAGCATGCGCCTGGCGTACCCCTGGATGACGTACAGGAGGTCTCGGCGTATGTGGCCGCCATGGATTATGGCTTGATGCGCATTCGGGAAGGCTTCCCGCTTTCGCTTCGCCTGATTCGCGAAATCCACAATGTATTGCTTGCCACAGGCAGGGGTAAGGATAAACAGCCTGGTGAGTTCCGACGCAGCCAGAACTGGATCGGTGGTACTCGACCCGGCAACGCTTTGTTCGTTCCGCCTCCGCCGGAAGAGGTGATGTTCTGTCTGGATGCGCTGGAGAAGTTCCTGCATGATGAGCAGGCAGGTCTACCCGTTCTGGTAAAAGCGGCTCTTGTTCACCTGCAATTTGAAACCGTTCACCCTTTTCTGGATGGCAATGGGCGGATTGGCCGACTGCTCATCACCTTGATGCTGTGTAATGCCGGTTTGCTGAAAGAGCCGAGTCTTTATTTAAGCCTTTATTTCAAAACTCACAGGCAGACCTATTACCGGCTTTTGCAAGAAGTGCGCGAAGCGGGCACCTGGGAGACTTGGCTGGAGTTCTTTCTGACGGGTGTGGAAGAAACGGCCAACGGCGCCGTGGAAACTGTGAACCGGCTTTTGCATCTTTTTGAAGCGGATCGCGCCAAAGTGGCCACGCTGGGTCGTGCCACGTCCAATGCGATGCGCCTGCATCAGCATCTGCAAAGTATGCCCATCATCGGTATTCAAGGTACAGTGAAAGCCCTGGATCTGACAGCCGCCACCGTATCCAAGGCCATCCAGCATCTGGAGGAACTCGGTATTTTGCGGGAAGTGACCGGGAAACAGCGGGATCGCCTCTATGTCTATGACGCCTATCTGCAAATCCTGAGCGAAGGGACTACTCCATTACGCGTGTAGTTTTAATGGTGTTGATTTAATTCTGTAGCCCTTTTTTATAATGCCGATTTATTCAGCCTCTACAAGCAGAAAAAGCTGTCCCCATAGATAGATCCTTAAAAATAAGTCGGTATTGCATCTCCCAGGAAGAGTATTCATCAGGCTTTAGCCGCTGAAGAAACAATAAAAAGAAGCATAATACTCTATATTCAACTTGCGGCAACCCGCTTCAACTGAGTTAGAGACCTATGGTCTAATCGCCCTCGGTGGTTGAGGCAAAGAGTTCGCGGTGAACACTTATGTGAAAGATAAAATATCTCATCAGGCGGTTTCGCAGCTACGAACCATGAGGTCGGGAGTTCGAATCTCTCCGAGCGCGCCACTTTTAAAAAGCAACGCTGAGAAAACCATAGGTAGGGGCAGTCAGGTGGGGACCCTCCCGAATTTTGGTGACTGTTACCAGGAGAGCCAGGTGGGATCATAGTCTGGAGCGGTATACCACACAGTCTGACAGCTATTTTTAATCCAGCCGCTCGTTGCGCCTCGGGTCGACAGTCTTCCATTATAAAAAAGATCAAATTCAATCACATTTTTATCCGTTCCACCCAAGGGTAAGCCATCCGGATCAAATTGAAAGCCAAGATAGTGTGTGGTGCTGGTTCCCCCAAAACTAATTGCCGCATAGCAGCCATTCACTCCTATCCGTAACAGCCCACCCCCGTGTAGGCGAAAACAGGGCGTGGCACTATTGCAGGGTTCCGCAGATCCCCCTGAATCTATATTGTCAATGGAGCTGGTGGTATCCATACTGACGAAGTTCATATAGGGGGTCAAATCGGTTCCTTTTGTGGCCGCACTGGCCCCGCCGCTGAGCTGTAATTGCTGGTAGGCGCCCGTAATCATGCCAGCAACCTCTTTGGCCCGGGCGTTGTACTGTTGATTGCGTTGGGTCACCAGCACTTTGGGGATTGTAAATGTCACAATCTCAGCCAGAATCAGCAGGGTAACCAGTAATTCCGCCAGCGTGAAACCAGACCGGATGCCCTTACAAATCTGTCTAATGCCTGAAAATTTCATAATGAACTCCTGTGGCTGGATGGCACGACTGGCGGACTCTGTGAACTCAATTTCTCTACAATTAATATTATCGGCCGATGTGTTTCAAAAGTTTAGCAACACGATAAAACAATTAATATTCTGTAACGATTCGACTCATTTAACTGCGTTATTTAACTGCATTTAAGAAAGTTGCATAATCGCAGCAGGGTGGGCAGTGAGCAAACGCCGCCCGCAAATCACCCTCCCGCAGACCCTCCAGCGTATCTGTGCTATTGTTGAAGGCATGGAGCGCATGAGAGTCAAGTCAATCGCTCTGCGACGTACCCAGACATCCCCGGAAGGTTGGTCTAATGATGAAAATGAGCAGAAGTGTTCGGTTTGGTAAAGATGTTCTCCTCATTTTGGGTGGGATTTTTTGTGCCGCCTTTGGACTAAAAGGCTTTTTGCTGTCCAGTCACTTCATTGACGGTGGGGTGACCGGCGTTTCCATGCTGCTGGCCAAAATTTTCTCCACGCCGCTGGCCATTCTGATTCCCGTCATCAACCTGCCCTTTATACTGATTGCCTTGCGTCAGATGGGTTGGCGATTTGCCGTTAAAAGCGCCCTGGCCATTGCCGGCTTGGCTCTGTGTCTGGCTTTTGTGACATTTCCCGATGTCACCCCTGATAAACTGCTGACCGCAATTTTCGGGGGCTTTTTTATCGGGGCGGGCATCGGGTTAACCATTCGAGGCGGGGCAGTTCTGGATGGCACGGAAATTGCGGCGCTGCTCATTAGCAAGGCCACGCATATCCTGCGCGTCGGGGATGTTATTCTCATTCTCAATATCGCTATTTTTCTGTTTGCCGCTTTCTTTCTGGGGGTTGAGCCCGCCTTGTACTCGGTTTTAACCTATCTGGCGGCCTCCAGAACCATTGATTTCATTCTGCACGGGATTGAAGAGTTTACCGGCATCACCATTATCTCCCTTAAAAATGAAGCAATCCGTCAAGCCATCGTCCGGGAACTGAAACGAAGCGTCACGGTGTATCAGGGGCGGAGGGGTTCCAGCAACGAGGCGCAGGATATTCTGTACTGCGTGGTCACCCGTCTGGAAATCGCATTAATTAAAAATGCGGCCCGTGACATTGATGAGAACGCCTTTATCATGATGCACACCCTTTCAGATGTGGAAGGCGGAGTGGTGAAAAAGAGCCGGTTCCATTAATTCAGGCTACGCATCAGCCATGGCGGGGCTTCCGGGTTGCAATACCAAGCAGGCACATCAGGCCTTGGATTAAGATTCCATCAAGGCCTTGTACAATGATTCGCCTCGCAATAAATATCAATGTCATAATGCACAAATGAAAACCTCTCCACACTGGTCAGCAATGCTTACGGTAATAACACTCATCGGGTTATTGCTGCACGGGGTATTCCGACTGCTCCTGTTACCCTTCCCTCTACTGCCACTCCATGTGGTTTTGGCGGTGAGCGTTATCCCCTTGACCCTTCAGGTTTTAAAGAAGGCACTCAAAAAAGACTTCGGCGCGGATATTCTCGCCGTGCTGGCCCTGTTGACCAGTCTAGCCCTGGGCGAATATCTGGCCGGAACGCTGATTGTCCTGATGATGGCAGGCGGACAGACACTGGAGCAATTTGCCTTGCGCAAGGCGTCCTCCGTCCTTGAGGCCCTGGCCAGACGGATGCCCAATATCGCCCATCGCCAACGCGGCGAGCAAATTGAAGAAGTCGCCCTTGATGAAATTGTCATTGGGGATCGTCTGGTGATATTCCCCCATGAGACCGCCCCGGTTGACGGCACGGTGCTGGAAGGTCAGGGAAGCATGGATGAATCCTACCTGACCGGTGAACCCTACCAGGTGGACAAGGCGCCGGGATCTTCCATCCTGTCAGGCGCCATTAACGGGGAAACCGCTCTGGTGATTCAAGCGGAAAAGCGGGCCATTGATTCCCGTTACGCCACCATTATGACAGTGATGCAGGATGCCGAACAGAAACGCCCCAGCATGCGCCGCCTGGGAGACCAGATCGGGGCCATATTCACGCCCGTTGCCCTCCTGCTGGCACTGGCCACCTGGGCTATCACCGGAGAAGCCGTTCGTTTTCTGGCCGTACTGGTAATTGCCACCCCCTGTCCGTTGTTGATTGCCATTCCCATCACCATCATCAGCGCCATTTCCCTGGCCGCCAAACGCGGCATTATTATCAAGGACCCAGTGGTGCTGGAGCGATTACCCACCTGCCAAACCGCTATTTTTGACAAAACCGGAACGCTCACCTATGGTAAACCCTCCGTGACGGAGATTTTGCCAGCGCCTTCGTTTCAAAAATCGGATTTACTGCAAGCCGCGGCTGGTCTGGAGCGATACTCCAAACACCCATTGGCCAGCGCCATTCTGGAAGCGGCAACCCGGGAAAATCTTCCCCTGCCCAAAGCCAGTGAAGTCTCTGAAAAGCCGGGACAGGGCCTGTCTGGACTGGTGAACGGACACCGTTGGCACTTGACCAGTCGCCATAAAATTGACCGACTCTGGCCACAATTAGCAGTCAATCTGCCGCCGGTGGCCGCGGGATTGGAGTGTGTTCTATTGTGCGACGATCAATACGCCGGACTGTTTCGCCTGCGGGACGCCCCCCGTGCCGAGGGCCACTCCTTTATTGGTCATCTGGGGCCCTCCCACCGCTTTAAAAAAGTCCTGCTGCTGTCGGGAGATCGGCCTTCGGAAGTGGCCTATCTGGCAGAAGTGCTGGGCATTCAGGAGACCCTGGCCGAACAATCCCCCGAGCAGAAGGTCGCTATCGTCAGAGCCGAGACAGCATTGGCTCCTACCCTGTTTATGGGCGATGGCATCAATGATGCCCCGGCGCTGGCAACCGCGACCGTTGGGCTGGCCTTTGGCCAACACAGCAGTGTCACCAGTGAGGCCGCCGGGGCCGTCATCCTGGAGAACACGCTGATCAAAGTGGACGAGCTTTTACACATCAGCCTGCTACTTCGCCGGATTGCCCTGCAATGCGCCATCGGGGGCATGGTACTCAGTCTAGCGGGGATGGGGCTGGCGGCCATGGGGTATCTCTCGCCGGTACAAGGGGCGTTGGTGCAGGAAGCCATTGATTTGCTGGCCATTCTCAACGCCTTGCGGCTGGCCTGGCGCCCCCGAATCGCGATTGATATGTCCTGTTAGAAAAAAGGGATTGTCATTGCTACGCATAGGGATTTTTCTTTCTCAAGGGGCTTTGCCCCTTGCACCCCACTGGAGAGGGGACAGAGTCCAGGGCCAGCCCTGTCCCCCCTCCAGACCTCCCCATGTATTCCCTTTAGCTTTAACTATTTCTGTTTCGTTCCCGCAAGTATTGGTGATCTCCCCCTCCTACCAATCGTTCCTGTCATTCCCGTGCAGACGGGAATCCAGAAACACAACCAAGCGTAAACAAAAACTCACCAACTATTGAATTACGCGGCTTTGCTTGGCTTTTGGTAGGCAGGCTTCATAATGTTGTATGTTTCCCAAACTGCGACTCCAGAAGCCCAAGAGGTACCCGCTGCCAATGGCCATAAAACGGGCACAGCCGCCGGAAAAAAAGCCGATGACAATAGAGCAAGTGGTACAAAAACCAGTCCTGCATATCCTAAGCCCAAGTAAAAACAAGAATAAGGCTTTTTCAACTCTGCTTTCAATGCACTAAGCGCGGATGTCATCCTCTGTTTAAAAGTGAAATCGCTTTTTTCTGCGATATCTTTTTTACCGGCAAAAGAAACCCTGTCTTGCCCTTCAATCCGAATCGGCGAAAACAAAGTCGGCCTGCAATAAACCTGCAGAAATTCACATCGCTGTGCGGAAAGTCCATTCAATAACACAATAAATGATCCTGATTGACCTGAGCGCCAGTATAACAAATCAATAAAACCACAACATTCAATGACACCCAATTCAATTTTTCCATTAGGGCATGAAAAATCTTTTGAGCCGGGGAGGGCTGGAGGGGGGACAGAACGAGCGGCAAGCTCTGTCCCCCTTCCAGTGGGGGCATAGGGGGCAAAGCCCCCTGAAAAGAATTTACCCTACCTTCAAAATCTGGCCGAAGTGAGATTCCAGCGTTTCTTTTACCAATTCCCGGTTATTGTTATTAATCCAGAACTTGGTACCCGCTTTAATTCTCGTACCATCTTTAAAGTTCAGAATCACCGGATTAAACCCACGATTTTTCACCAAAATGGTGCTAATGGTCTGCAAGATTTCCCACTTCGGAGGGCTTTCAAAAAACAGATGAAAGGGCTGCACCTCATCTACCGGATGCACCTCGTTCAGGATAATACTGAACTGATCCCCATTATCGCCCCGAAATTGCAGACGCCCCTGAATCAGCACTTTCTTACCCTCAGCCACCCGCTCTCCGCACTTCTCAATGGCATCGGAAAACATGACAAATTCCGTCTCGCTGGAAAAATCCTCCAGCTTGCCAATCCAGATGGGCCGGTTGGTCTTGGTGATTTTCTTTTGCAGGCTGGAAATCAACCCGCCAATGACCACATCCACCCCATCGGGGAAATCCTTGAGTTCAGCGATAGTATGGCTGGTCATCATGGGCAGTTTATCCAGCAAGCTATCCAGCGGATGACTGCTCACGTAGAAGCCCAACAGCTCTTTTTCCAGTTGCTGAATTTCCTCGTCGCTGTACTCAGCCGGATCGCCGGATAAAATCAATCCGCCAAAACCGCCTGCCCCCCCGGCTTCATCACCGCCGCCCAACAGGGAAAACAGACTGGCCTGCCCGGTAATTTTTTGCTCCTGGCACTTGGCCGCGTAGTTGGTCATGGTTTCCACATTGCTAAACAACTGCTTGCGAGAGACGCCAAATTCGGTAAAGGCCCCGCTGTTGATCAAGCTCTCCAGGGTTTTGCGGTTCAGCACCTTGGGGTCCACCCGTTCGCAAAAATCTTCCAGGGAGGCAAACGGTTTTTCCGTGCGGGCGGCAATAATGTTTTCCACCACGCCCACCCCCACGTTTTTAATGGTGGCCATACCAAAGCGAATGGCTTTATCCCCATCAGGGGTAAAATTCTGTCCCGACTTATTAATATCCGGTGGCAGAATTTTAAGCCCCATTTTGCGACAGGCCAAAATGTAGAACTGCACCTTCTCCAAATCGCCGCTCACGCTGGAGAGAAGCGCCGATAAATATTCCACCGGGTAATGCGCCTTGAGATAGGCCGTTTGATAAGCCACCAGCGCATAGGCCGCCGAGTGTGACCGGTTGAAGCAGTAGGCCGCAAACTCACTCATGGTGTCAAACAGTTCGTTGGCAATGGCCAGATCCACGTTATTTTTTTCGCAGCCCGCCAGAAAACCGGCCCGCTCCTGCTCCATGATTTCCGCTTTTTTCTTACCCATGGCCCGGCGCAGCAAATCCGCCTGTCCCAGCGAGTAGCCCGCCAGCGACTGGGCAATCTGCATGATCTGCTCCTGGTAAACGATGGTGCCGTAGGTGTCCTTCAGCAGCGGTTCCAGAGCCGGGTGCTTGTATTCCACCTGGGCCCGTCCGTGCTTCCGGTCTACAAACTGCTTGACCATGCCCGAGTTCAGGGGACCCGGTCGATATAGGGCTACCAAAGCGCCGATGTCCTCAAACACGGAGGGCTTGAGATCCTTTACCAGGGCCTTCATCCCCCCGGATTCCAGCTGGAAGATGCCATCGGTATCGCCTGCGGTCAAAATCTCGTACACATCCTGATCATCCAGCGGCAAGTGGCGCATGTCCACTTCCTCTCCCCGGATTTGCTTCACCATTTGCACGGTGTTGTCAATAATGGTCAGGTTTCGTAGGCCCAAAAAGTCCATCTTCAGTAGGCCCAGCTTTTCCAGATCGCCCATGGGGTACTGGGATACGATCTGCCCAGTGGCCTGCCCGTCTTTGGTGAACTGCACCGGCACAATGGTGTCCAGCGCGTCCTTGGAAATAACCACCCCGGCGGCGTGCATCCCCACGCTGACCGCCGTGCCTTCCAGTGCCAAAGCCAGATCCACCAGCTCTTTCACCTTGGGGTCGGTGTCATACAGTTTTTTCAGCTCCATGCCGTCTTCCAAAGCGTCTTTCAGCTTGACGGCAGGCCCAAACGGGATCATGGCCATTGCCAACGAACTGTTTGACACCATGAGTGAGTTTGCGGC
>DAIDMR010000325.1 GCA_027448865.1 Vampirovibrio sp. | reverse complement strand
TGACCAGCTGGTTGAATTCGCTGTCCAGATCATCGGCGTTGATAAGGTTTCCGTTGGCAATTTCCGCTTGTTTCAGCCGAGAGATTTGAGTCATGGCATTTGCTTCCTGTGACTTATGGGGTGACTTATCGGGTGCTGCCATCCAGCACGGTGATGGTCCAGCCTTCAATTTCCACCGGGCGATCCGCTTCGTTGCCGGTAAGCTCCATCTGGAAGTATTGCCCAGAACCGGCTGGGATCAGACTGAAGCAGGCACTGCCAGCCCGGTTGTAGTAATCGGCGCCGTAAGTGGCCTGGTTGTAGATGGTGCTGGCGCTATCCGGGGTGAGGGATACGGTTCGGGATTGCTGGTTCTGAGAACCTCGGCGCAGGTTCCAGACCATATTGACCGTAACGTTGACTTCCGAAATTTGCTTGAGATAGAGCTGAATGTCCTTGATGCGCTTGCGTTGCCGGGGGGTATCAAAATCCAGAAAGCCGGTGCGATAGAGCCAGTAAACAGGCTGGCCGTTGTAGCTGTTGCCTTTGAGTTGTTGTTGCACAATGCCCTGGTAATTCCCGGTCAAGAGTTTACCGTTGAACGTGCAGCCGCAAGCGGCCACAATACCCTGGCGTTTGCTCCAGATCCGGTTGATACCGTAGTTGTAGATCAGCACGGTTTGATTCTGAATGGCACTACCATCAGCCACAAACCACCACACCTCCTGTCGGTTTCTGAGGTGGATTGCGAAACTTTGGCCGAGTTGCGAGCGGTTCAGGTTTTCAATCTGGGCCTTGATGGCGTTGGACAGAAAGAGCGTGGTGACATTCCCCTGGGCCGTGGCTGTGGACAGAGCGGTGATTCCTTCCGGGGACAGAAACATGAGCTCGTTACCCACCAGTACGATGCTGCGGTGGCTAACGGCTCCAAATTCATCCGACATTTTCTGAACCGCAAAGGTGTCTACATCAGATCCGGATAACACATAGGTTGAGCGCTCCTTGAAAATGACCAGCACTTCTTCATTCAGGAGTGGCAGGAAGAGGGTTTTCAGTCCGGTAATTTTTTCACCGTCACCGGGAGAAATCTGAATGGCGCCCGGAGAATCAGACCAGTAACTGGGCTCAAAGTTTTCGGCGTTTTCCAGTTCCGAGATGTATACCAGTGAGGGGTTGCTGGCGTCTCCGGCGAAGATCAGCCGATTGGCGTAAATCTCCGAGAAGGCGGGTTTGCCAGCATCAATCCCAAACACATCCGGCGGCCAGTTTTCCAGAAGTCCAACGCTACCCATGCCGTCCCATTTAATGGGGTTGTCCACGCCGTTGCAACCAATCAGCAAGCCCTGAAAGGTTACGAAATTCATGGTGCGATCGGGGGTTAAACTGCTGTAAAGAAGGGTGGCGGTCCCTGTGCTTTCGTTAAACTGGTACAGTTTATCGCCAGCGATGGCGATTAAAAACGTTTGTCCCAGCAAGTTTTTATAGGGATACAAGCTGGTGATGGTCGCACCGGAGGCCAGCGGTGTACTGTTGATGTGAATATAGCCGACATTGTTGCTGGACCAACTGCCGTGGGTGGTTGCGTGTAAATTGACGATCTCTTCGGCCTCCCCGTTTCTCAAGGTCAGGTCGTTGGCTCGTAAATTCATGCCTCCGGCGTTGTCGAAAAATTGAAATGTGCGCATGGATTACTGCTTCCTTAAAACCCGTTTTGGACTTGTTGTAAGCACGTTTAAAGCGTTCGTCCTCCCCGGTAAAACCCTTTCATGCGGTAATTGGGTTTTCGGGGAGCCAGACTTTTGAGCTGGGCTATTCCATCGCGATACAGTAGAAAAGTGTCGCTGCCGCCTTCTCCTAAAAATTTCTCAAGGCGGGCCTGGGTGCCAAGGATCAGCACTTTTTCCCAGCTTTCGGGCAGAGCGGTGGTATCGCTATCCAGGCTGAGTTTTTGGGGACTGCGCTGGTAATCGTAGCGAAGGGTGTAGGTGGCGTTGGGCACCGGGTACAGACAGAACTGGTTTCCTTTGCGGTAAAAATACT